>CAVGRW010000071.1:0-11797 GCA_963631735.1 Bacteroidaceae bacterium
AAGGAGCTGTTCCAAAAATACAAAAACATCACGCACGAGGATATGTGGAGAAATCTCAAGCATTTCCTTGAAGAAATTATCCCTGTTTGCGAGGAATGTGATGTTAAAATGGCAATTCACCCCGACGATCCGCCGTGGGATATTTTCGGATTGCCGAGAATTATAAAAAATATTGAAGATATAAGGCGTTTTCTTTCTCTTGTCGATTCGCCGTATAACGGACTGACCTTCTGCACGGGCTCTCTCGGAGCGAGTGCGGACAATGATCTGCCGGCGATGATAAGAGAGGTCGGCGACAGGATTTATTTTGCCCACCTGAGAAACGTAAAAATAAGAGACAGCTGGTTCAACGAGACCTCACATCTTTCCTCGGACGGAAGCCTTGATATGTATGAGATAGTCAAGGCGCTGCAGGAGGTCGGCTTTGACGGCTATGTACGACCCGATCACGGAAGAATGATTTGGGGCGAGGTCGCACGACCGGGCTACGGACTCTATGACCGTGCGCTCGGCTGTGCATATCTCAACGGACTGTGGGAAGCAGTCACTAAGAACAAAAAATCGGAGTGATATTATGACTAAGCATGAAAGTCTTAACGGAAAAGTAGCGGTTATAACGGGCGGCGGCGGAGTTCTTTGCTCCGGCTTTGCCAAGACTCTTGCCGAGCAGGGCGTAAAGGTCGCCGTGCTTGACCTCAATGAAGAAGCGGCAAAAAAGGTTGCCGATGAAATAAATGCAAACGGCGGCACGGCTATTGCCGTGGGCTGCAACGTGCTTGAGCCCGAGAGTATGAAAAAGGCGAGAGACGTTGTTGCCGAAAAGCTCGGCACATGCGATATTCTTCTCAACGGCGCAGGCGGAAACAACCCAAAGGGCACGACAACAAAGGAAACACTTGAAAAAATTGACCTTGTTGAAAAGGACGAGAATGTAAAAACATTTTTTGATCTTGACCCCGAGGGAATATCGTTTGTTTTCAATCTCAACTTTCTCGGAACGCTTATCCCGACGCAGATCTTTGCCCGTGATATGGCTGAGAAAGAGGACAGCTGTATTGTTATGATAACCTCGATGAACGCATTCCGTCCGCTGACGAAGATTCCCGCATATTCGGCGGCGAAGGCGGCGGTTGCAAACTTCACTCAGTTTATGGCGGTTCATTTTGCCGATATGGGCATCAGAGTCAATGCTATTGCACCCGGCTTTTTCTCAACAAAGCAGAATAAGGATTTGTTATGGAATCCCGACGGTTCGCCGACGGCGAGAACCGGCAAAATCCTTGCCGCAACGCCGATGGGACGCTTTGGCGAGCCCGAGGAGCTTTCAGGTGCATTGCTTTTCCTTTGCGATAAGGAATATTCGGGCTTTGTAACAGGTACAACGATCGCCGTTGACGGCGGATTTAACGCATATTCGGGAGTATAAACCGGAGGTGATAAAATGTCGGCGCTTGTCAGCATAATTATACCTGTATATAATCTCGAAAAATATATAGCAAAATGCCTCAAGAGCGTTGTCACTCAGACCTATAAAAATCTTGAAATAATCTGTATTGACGACGGAAGCACCGACGGTTCGGCTCGGATAATAAAGGAATTTTCCGAGAGGGATACGAGAATTAAATATGTTTATCAAAATAACAAAGGCTTATCTGCGACGAGAAACGAAGGCATGCAAATGTCAACAGGTGAATATATCTTGTTTATTGATCCTGACGATTTTATGCATGCTGAAGCAGTGGAGCGATTCATACAAGCGGCTTACGGCAGAAATGCCGATTTGGTTTGCAGCGAATTAAAGTATGTTTACAACAACGAAATAAGTGCAAATTCAAAAATTTTCAACAGAAATTGTTATGATATTTCCGTTGAGGATATGTTTTACAAATATAAATGCGGTTACATGGTCAACGGCAACCTGTTTAAAAGAGATTTGATTATTGACAAACAGTTTATGAAATCAATAAAAAACGGTGAAGACAGTGTTTTTATGCTTCAAGTTATTCTCTGTTCGCCCAAAACCGTGTTTGTGGATGACGTTTGTTATTATTATTTTGTTCGTGACGATTCGCTTTCAAGAAATATTAAATATAATATCGGCATGGCGGATTTGGTCGATGCGGCTTCTTTATGCTATGATATTGCAAAGAAAGCAGGAAATGACACCCTGATTTCCGTTTATATCAGGGGCATATACAGCACGTTGTTTGAGCACAGGATCAGATGCAAGCATGCCGAATGTAAAAAAGAAGCCGAGCGGAAGCTGAACGCAACCGGGAAGAAATATTTAAAAGATTTGCTTGAAAATCCTAATATTTCGCAGACTGAAAAATTTGCAATTGCAGTTTCTTTTAAGGTTCCGTTTATGTATAAATTTTTCAGAATAATAAAAGACCCGTCGATGATCGGTGTTTATTTACGAGGAAAAATATGAAGAAAACCGTCAGTATAATAATACCTGTTTATAACCTTGAAAAGTATATAGTCAATTGTCTTAAAAGCATTACTGCACAGACATATGATAATTTGGAAATAATCTGTGTTGACGACGGAAGCGGAGACAAAAGTGCGGAGATCATAAATGATTATTCTGCAGCGGACAGCAGGATAAAATATTTTTATCAGCAGAACGCAGGCGTTTCGGCTGCGAGAAACAGAGGCTTGGACGAAGCAACGGGCGATTACATAATGTTCGTTGACGGCGACGATTATCTGCATTATCAGGCGGTTGAGCTGTTCGTCAATGAGATTGAAAAATCAGACTGTGACATGGTATGTGCACATGAGATTTACACGCCGAAAAACGATGAGAAAATGCAGCCGATTACCGAGTACAAGGCGCATGACGCAACGGTTGAGGCGCTGTTTGACAACAGTACAAACAGGTGCATGGGCAAATCCGTCTGGGGAAAAATCTTCAAGACCGAGGCTGCTCGCAGAAGCAGATTCCCGGTCGGAATTTCAAACGGCGAGGACGCTTATTATATTATAACGCTTCTTGATAAAGGCATAAGAGCAAGGTGTATAGATGCCGGGCTGTATTATTATTTTAACAGACCGAATTCAACGGTCACATCAAGGTTTACAATGAAGCGCTTCACGATGACATATTCGTTTGATATGCTTTGTGAAAAACTGAAAAATTCATCGAATTTATTTTTAAAAAAATACTGTCTGCAATACCTGTTTCAGTCGATTTTTTACAACAGAACGCAGGCGATAGGAACAGCGTGTGAAAACGAGGTTTTGTCGGAGTCGAAAAGAATAGGCAAAAAGTGGATAAAGGATTTTCAAAGAAACAAAGATATTTCTTTGATTATAAAAATATCGTTCACCGTGTTCTTTTATTCACGTCCTGTTTACGAGCTTGCAAGAGCGATACAGGACCCGACAATGTTTGACTTTTATAAAAGCAGAAAAAAGGAGAATATCCGCAATGAAGCTTGAACTCAGAAAAAAAGAGGATTGCACATTTGATATGATTTCCCTCGGCGAGATTATGCTGAGGCTCGATCCCGGCGATTCGAGAATAAGAACCGCACGTTCCTTTAGAGTGTGGGAGGGCGGCGGCGAATACAACGTCGCAAGAGGACTTCGCAAATGCTTCGGAATGAAAACGGCGGCTGTTACGGCGCTTGCCGATAATGAGGTTGGCAGACTTGTTGAGGATTTTATGCTTCAGGGCGGAGTTGATACCTCACTGATAAAATGGGTTAAATACGACGGCATCGGAAGAACCGTCAGAAACGGACTGAACTTCACCGAGCGTGGCTACGGAATCCGAGGAGCACTCGGCGTTTCCGACAGGGGAAACACCGCCGCATCTCAGCTTAAAGAGGGCGACATTGATTGGGAGTACATCTTCGGTACTCTCGGCGTAAGATGGCTTCACACGGGCGGTATTTTCGCCGCTCTCTCCGATACAACTGCGAAGGTCGTTATCGAAGCCGTGAAAACAGCGAAAAAATACGGAACAATAGTTTCCTATGACCTCAATTACCGTCCGTCCTTATGGAACGATATCGGCGGCAAGGCGAAAGCGCAGGAGGTCAACAAGGAGATTGCAAAATATATCGACGTCATGATCGGCAACGAGGAGGATTTTACCGCATGTCTCGGACTTGAGGTTGAGGGCAATGACGAAAATCTCAAGGAGCTGAACATCGACGGATACAAAAAGATGATGGCAAAGGCGGCAGAGCTTTATCCGAATTTCAAGGTTGCAGCTTCGACGCTCAGAACGGTCAAAACCGCTACGGTCAACGATTGGAGCGCAATATGCTGGGCTGACGGCAAGGTCTATAACGGACTTGATTTAAAGGGTCTTGAAATTTATGACCGTGTCGGCGGCGGTGACAGCTTCGCCTCGGGTCTGATTTACGGCCTTATGGAAACTGGCGATCCGCAGGCGGCGGTCAATTACGGTGTGGCTCACGGTGCGCTTGCAATGACAACCCCGGGAGATACTTCAATGGCGACCAAGGCCGAGGTTGAAAGAATAATCGGCGGTGCGGGCGCAAGAGTACAAAGATAAGCGAGGGCTTTTATGTTATACAAGAAAAACGGCGAAAAAAAGCTTTCTAAGGAGCTTTTCAAAAATCCGACATGCGAATTCAGAGGAACTCCGTTCTGGGCCTGGAACAGTTGGCTTGAAAAGGACGAGCTTGAAAGACAGATTGATGTTTTCAAGGAAATGGGCTTCGGTGGTTTCCATATGCACGTCAGAACGGGACTTAAAAATAAATACCTCAGCGACGAATATATGCAGCTCATAAGAAACTGCGTTGACAAGGCTAAGGGCGAAAAAATGCTTGCGTGGCTCTATGATGAGGACAGATGGCCGTCGGGAGCGGCAGGCGGATATGTAACCGAGGACGAGCGCTACAGGGCGAGGTATCTTCTTTTCACTCCGTTCAAGACTGCCGAGGCAAAGAAATCCGTTGAGGTCAGCGCAGGCAGAACGAACAACGGTACACTCCTTGCGTGCTACGATGTTGTGCTCGACAAGGACGGATATTTGTCCTCATATGAGCGAATAGGCGAGAACGACGAAGCCGAGGGCACAAAATGGTATGCGTTTATGGAGATAATCGGCGAGTCCGATTGGTTCAACGGCAAGACCTATGCCGACACGCTCTCAAAGGACGCAGTTGACCGTTTCGTTGAGGTCACTCACGAAAAATACAAGAAATGTACAGGCGACGAGTTCGACAAGACCGTTCCTGCGATTTTTACGGATGAGCCGCAGTTCACTCACAAGGCGGTCATGAACAATTCCTTTGATAAAATGGACATGATAATGCCTTGGACGGACAAGGTTCCCGAGCTTTACGAAAAGGCTTACGGTGCGGACATTTACGCAACGCTTCCCGAGCTTTTCTGGGATTTGCCCGAGAGCAAGCCGTCCGTGCACAGATACAGATATCACGATTTTATTTCCGAGCTTTTCTCAAGCTCCTTTGCCGACAATATCGGCTCATGGTGCCGCAAGAACGGCATTGCTTTGACAGGTCATATGATGGAGGAGCCGACGCTTCGCAGTCAGTGCGCCGCACTCGGTGAGGCTATGCGCTCTTACAGGGGCTTTGATATCCCGGGCATTGACATGCTTTGCAACAATCATGAGTTCACAACGGCAAAGCAGGCGCAGTCGGCGGTTCATCAGTTCGGCTATGAGGGTATGCTCTCCGAGCTTTACGGCGTAACGGCTTGGGACTGCGATTTCAGAACCTACAAGCATCAGGGCGACTGGCAGGCGGCTCTCGGTGTAACGGTCAGAGTTCCGCACCTTTCATGGTATGCAATGGGCGGTGAGGCGAAGCGTGACTATCCCGCTTCTATTTCGTATCAGTCGCCGTGGTATAAAAAATTCTCGGTTGTCGAGGATCACTTTGCAAGGCTAAACACGGCTCTGACAAGAGGCAAGCCCGTTGTCAAGGTTGCCGTCGTTCACCCGATTGAGAGCTTTTGGCTTCATTGGGGACCGAACGACAAAACAGCCGTTCTGCGTGAAAGCCTTGACGAAAGATTTGATAACGTTACAAATTGGCTGCTTGAGGGCAGTATAGATTTCGATTATATTTCCGAGTCGCTTCTTCCGTCGCTTTGCGAGAAGGGCTCAAATCCGCTCAAGGTCGGCAAGATGGAATACGATGCCGTCATCGTTCCCGGCTGTGAAACGCTCCGTTCAACTACGATCGAGCGACTTTCCGAGTTCGGCAAGAACGGCGGCAAGCTTATATTCATGGGCGATGCACCGTATCTTTGCGATGCCGTTGAGTCCGACGAGGGCAGAAAGCTCTTTGAAAGAAGCACAAGAATTGATTTTTCGAGGGCTTCGCTTCTCAATGCGCTTGAGAGCGACAGAACCGTTACATTGAGATATGCCAACGGCAGACTGACGGATAATCTCATCTATCAGCTCCGCCGTGACAACGACTGCGAATGGCTCTTTATCTGCCACGATGCAGAGCCTAAAAACAAGGACATCGACTACGGCAGTGACATAAAAATTACGGTTGACGGCGAGTTCGTTCCCGAGCTTTATGACACGCAAAGCGGCGAGATTACTCCGCTCGGCGCATCGTACATGAACGGAAAAACCGTTATTTCACATAAGCTTTACGGCTATGATTCGATTCTTATAAAGCTGACCGACGGTAAAACAAATTCGGCAGAAAGTGAAGAAAACGATGACGCTCCCGAGGGTAAGTCTGTTGTCGGCTTGGTCGATTATGAGCTCGACGGAAAGAACGTGCTTCTGCTTGATATGGCGGAATACAAGCTTTCGGGCGAGAGTGAGTTTTCTCCCGAGGAGGAAATTCTCCGCCTTGATAATGTTTGCCGTGAACGGATAGGACTTCCGCTTCGAGGCGGCTCAATAGTTCAACCGTGGGTTTCGGGAGACATTCCTCCCGTGGACAAGCTTACGCTTCGCTTCACCTTTGACAGTGAGATTGATTACAGCGGCGCCGAGCTTGCATTTGAGGAGCCCGACAGACTCGAAAAAATCGTTTTCAACGGCAATGAGGTCGCAAAGGAGCTTTGCGGCAACTATGTTGACATTTCGATTTTCAAGGTTAAGCTTCCCGATATTGTTAAGGGCAAAAACACGCTTGAAATGACATACGCTTACGGCAAAAAAACGGACATCGAGAGCGTATTTATTCTTGGCGATTTCGGTGTCAAGGTCACGGGAACGGAGAAAACGGTTATCTCCATGCCCGAAAAAATCGGCTTCGGCGACATAACAAGACAGGGCTTCCCGTTCTACGGCGACAATATTACATATAAATTCAAGGCTGCTGCCGAAAACGGAAAAATGAACATCTGCGCTTCATGGTACAGGGGAGCGATGATTTCCGTCAAGGTTGACGGAGAGGAAAAGGGCGATATCATCTATCCGCCGTACACACTCAGCGTTGACGGACTTCCTGACGGCGAGCATGATGTCGAAATGACGCTTTACACTCACCGCTACAACACCTTCGGTCCGCTTCACCTTGTCAATGAGGCTGAGCCTTGGCACGGTCCCGACGCATGGAGAAGCGAGAAGTGCAACTGGAGCAATGAGTATGTTCTCAGACGTGTGGGAATACTCACTGCGCCGAAAATCAATAACTGACGGAGGGCATTATGGATAAAGAAAACATTCTTATGAGAATTCAAGACTGCGGCATCGTTGCCGTTGTCAGAGCAGAAAGCGCCGATAAGGCGGAAAGAATCGTTGACGCCTGTATGGAGGGCGGAGTTGCGGCAATCGAGCTGACATTCAGCGTTCCCCATGCGGACAGAGTTATCGAAACGCTCTCATATAAATACGACCCCAAGGACATAATACTTGGTGCAGGTACGGTAATGGATGCCGCAACGGCGAGAATAGCGATGCTCAGCGGCGCTCAGTACATTGTCAGCCCGTATCTTGATCTTGATACGCTCAAGATGTGCAACCGTTACAGAGTGCCGATGATGCCCGGCGTTATGTCGGTTCGTGAGGCGGTAACGGCTATGGAAAACGGTGCGGACATTCTCAAAATTTTCCCGGGCGATCTTTTCGGACCCAAGATAATCAAGGATATTCTCGGACCTATTCCGTATGCCAAGATGATGCCCACGGGCGGAGTCAATGCCGATAACGTAGGCGAATGGATAAAGGCAGGCGCAGTTGCCGTCGGTGCAGGTTCATCACTTACGGCAGGCGCAAAAACGGGCGACTATAAGCTTATCACAGAAACGGCAAAGAAATTTGTAACAAATATCAAGGCGGCAAGAGCCTGACATAATTTAACAGAATGAGGTAAACCTATGTTTGTAGACATAGCAAAAATTAAAATAACGGCAGGCGACGGCGGCAACGGAGCGGTTGCGTTCAGGAGAGAAAAATATGTTGCCGCAGGCGGACCCGACGGCGGAGACGGCGGCAGAGGCGGAAACGTTGTGTTCAAGGTCAACGACAATCTTTCGACACTTGCCGATTTCCGATACAAAAGAAAATACAAAGCCCCCAACGGCGCTCCCGGTCAGTCGGGTCACAAGAGCGGCAAAAAGGGCGAGGATTTAATTATCGAAGTGCCGAGAGGTACTGTTATTCGTGAACAGACGACGGGCAAGGTCATGGCGGATATGTCCGACGATGACGAGTTCATTGCCGCAAAGGGCGGCAGGGGAGGCTGGGGTAATTCCCATTTCAAGACCCCGACCCGTCAGACGCCGAGATTTGCCAAGCCGGGCACACCCGGCGAGAGCTGGGACGTTTCCCTCGAATTGAAGCTCCTTGCCGATGTCGGACTTCTCGGCTTCCCGAATGTCGGCAAGTCAACGCTTATTTCAGTCGTCAGCGAGGCTAAGCCGATTATAGCAGACTATCATTTCACGACGCTCACTCCCGTGCTCGGCGTTGTTTCGATGGGCGAGGGTAATTCGTTCGTTATGGCGGATATCCCCGGACTTATCGAGGGCGCAAGCGACGGTGTAGGTCTAGGTCACGAGTTCCTTCGTCATGTTGAGCGCTGCCGTCTGCTCGTTCATATCATTGACGCCGCAGGCAGTGAGGGCAGAGATCCGATTGAGGATTTCAATAAGATAAACGAGGAGCTCGTCAAGTTCAATCCCGATATGGCGGATTTGCCGCAGATAGTTGTCGGCAACAAGGTTGATCTTGCAACGGACGAGCAGCTTGAAAAGCTCGAAAAATATTTCACAGAGCGTGGATATCAGTATTTCACCATGTGCGCTCCGATCGCAGAGGGTACGCAGGAGATCATCAATGCCGTTGCGGCGAAGCTTGCAACGCTTCCGCCGATTAAGAGATACGAAAAAGAGGAGATTCCCGCCGAGTTCTTCGAGAAAAACGCAGACGGTAAGTTCACAATTTCCGTTCAGGACGGAATTTACTCCGTTGAGGGCGAGTGGCTTCTGAGAATACTTCAGCGCTGTGACCTTGACGATTACGAGTCACTGCAATATTTCCAGCGTGTGCTCCACTCCAGCGGAATAATCGACGCACTTGTAGAAAAAGGAATTCAGGAGGGTGACACGGTCGAAATTTATGATTTGGAATTCGACTTTGTGCCGTAAAATATATGGAACGTTTTTTGAAAGATAAAGAAGTAAAGCCCAACGAATTAAGCCCCTTGACGCTTGCTTTTATCGGCGACACAGTTTTTGATTTGCTTGTCCGTGAGGAGCTTATCTGCGACGCAAACAGACCTGCGAACGACCTGCATCACATGGCGGTCGAGCGAGTCAGAGCAACGGCGCAGGCGCAGGGCGTTGAGAAAATTATGCCTGTTCTTTCCGAGGAGGAAACCGCCGTTTTCAAGCGAGGAAGAAACGCAAAGTCGGGACATCAGCCGAAGAATGTCAGCCGTTCGGATTACCACATGGCAACGGCGATGGAGACTCTTTTCGGCTATCTCTACCTCATGAACAGGACGGACAGAATTCTTGAATTATACAGGTTGATTTACGGCTGAGGAGGATAACTTTGCAAAAGAAAAATTCACTTGTTCAGGATTTGAAAAAATACAGTCTGAAAAAGTTTGCCGTTGATAACGTCTATTTCGTTATCGGTTGCCTTCTTTATTCTCTCGGAGTCAATATTTTTGCAATTCCGAATAAAATTGCACAGAGCGGCATTACGGGTGTTGCAATCATCATCAACTATCTTTTTCCGCAGTGCCCCGTCGGACTTACGGGATTTTTGCTCAATGTGCCGCTGTTTATTCTCGCATGGATTTTCATAGGCAAGTTTTTTACGTTCAAAACGCTGTGGGTATCGGGCGTTCTTTCGCTGATAATTGACGGCGTGAAGCTTGCGATGAACAGGGGATTGATAGGCGCATATGAGGGCGATAAGCTGCTTGCTTCGATTTTCTGCGGTGCGATGTGCGGCGCAGGAATTGCGCTCATTATCGTAAGAGGCGCAACCTCGGGCGGAACCGATGTCCTCGGCAGACTGCTCAAAAAGATTTGGCCGCATATGTCAATCGGCAGAATGATAATGCTTTGCGATGCGGCTGTTGTTGTGGCGGCGGCTATTGTGTTCAAGAGCATCGACAGCGTGCTTTATGCGGCTATTCTCATATTCGTTTCCTCAAAGGTCATGGACTTCATTCTTTACGGTACGGGCAACGGCAAAATGCTCTATATTTTCACCAAGAAGAAGGGCAAGGAGCTTGCCGAAGCAATTACCAAAAGAGGTCACAGAGGTGCGACTATCATTGAGGGCAAGGGCGGCTATACAGGCGAGCTGAGCGAGCTTGTTATCTGCGCCGCAAGAAGCCATGAAATTCCGAACATCAAAAGAATGTGCAAGGAGATCGACCCCGATGCGTTTATCGTCATGTCGGAGGCTAACGAAATTCTCGGCTACGGCTTCAATCCGCCCGCTTTGGACGATTAAATATTCGGTATCCGCTGATTTATCGGCGGTCACTTGACAAATACAGCCGATGAGTATATAATTTAAAAGTTAAAATACGACAGGAAATGGTGATTTTATGTCAGGACATTCAAAATGGAGCACTATCAAGCGCAAGAAGGAAAAAACCGACGGCGCTCGTGCAAAGGTATTTACTAAAATAGGCAGAGAGATCTCGGTTGCCGTTAAGTCGGGCGGCCCCGATCCGACAGTCAATTCAAAGCTCAAGGACGTTATCGCAAAGGCAAAGGCAAACAACGTTCCGAACGATAACATCGAGCGTATCATCAAGAAAGCGGCAGGCGAGGGCAGTGCCGATAACTATGAGGATATCATGTACGAAGGCTACGGCCCGTCAGGTATCGCCGTTATCGTTGAGACCCTTACCGACAACCGTAACCGTACCGCAGGCGACGTCAGACATTATTTTGACAAGTACGGCGGAAATATGGGACAGAGCGGCTGTGTTTCTTTCATGTTCAACCGTTGCGGCGTAATCACGATCGAAGCCGAGGACGTTGATGAGGAGAAGCTCATGGAGGACGCACTCGAAGCAGGCGCAACCGATTTCATCACCGACGATGAGGGAATTTTTGAAATCCGCACCGAGCCGAACGATCTCGGCGGTGTTCGTGACGACCTTGAGGCAAAGGGCTATTCCTTCCTTTCCGCAGAGGTTGAGTATGTTCCCACAACCTACACCAAGCTTACCAACGAGGACGACATCACCAACATGACGAAGATGCTTGACATGTTCGATGATAATGATGATGTGCAGAACGTTTGGCACAACTGGGAAATGGACTAATATTTTCGGGTCGGCTCTTTTGGCGAATAAGTCATTTTTCTCATCTCGGCGTATAAGCATACGCCGTC
>CAVGRW010000072.1:0-11758 GCA_963631735.1 Bacteroidaceae bacterium
ATGTTATTGACACCGCAATTTCGAGCTTCTCGGGCGGCACAAGCCAGCCGGCAACCGAAACTCTCAACTATATCCTCACTCAGGATGGCTACAAGACAGGTCTTGACACCGATGTTCTCAAGGAGATCAATGATTTCTTCAAGCCCGTTAAGGCGGACGCACTCAAGAGCGGACTTCTCAATCCCGTTGTTCTTTCAACGGATACCGATGCTCTGACATATCAGGTTCCGGGCGGAATGCTCTCAAACCTTGTTGCTCAGCTTACGGCTCAGAAGAAGATGGACAAGTTCGAGGAGGTTCTTGAGGAAACTCCGAGAGTAAGAAAAGATCTCGGCTATCCGCCGCTTGTTACTCCGATGAGCCAGATGGTCGGAGTTCAGGCAACGTCGAATGTTCTCGCAGGCGAGAGATACAAGAACGTTTCCAAGGAAATCCGTGCTTATGTAAGAGGCGAATACGGCAAGGCTCCCGGCAAGATAGATCCCGAGCTTATTAAAAAGGTTCTCGGCGATGAGAAGCCGATAAAGGGCAGATATGCCGATACCCTCGGCGACGGTTACGAGGCGGCAAAGGCTGAGATCGGCGCAAAGGCACACAGCGAAGAGGATGTTCTCTCATATATCGCATTCCCCACTCAGGCCGAAGCGTTCTTCGACAAGCGTGACGAAAGAGCGAAGAACACCTTCAAATATACCATTGAAAAAATTGATTGAGGAGGAAAACGAATATGAATATGACTCCTAAGCTTCTCGGCGTTTTCGCCCAGATCTACGGCTCAAACGATGCCATGGATTTCGGCAAGGCGGCACTCGTTGCAGTTGTCGGTTTTTGCACGGTTCTTGTAATTCTTGCGATTATCGCACTGTTCATCAAGGCTATTGCCGCAATATTTGACAGGACGGGAAAAACAGCCAAGGCTCCTGCTGCTCCGGCACCTGCTGCACCTGCGGCTCCGGCCGCACAGCCTGCTCAGCCGGGCGTTGAGCTTGTAGGTGTTGACGAGCCTACGGCGGCGGTTATCATGGCAATAGTAAGTCATCAGAGCGGAATAAGCCTTGACAGGCTCGCATTTAAATCCATTAAATTATCGGAGGACAAATAAATGAAATATGTTGTTACGTTAAACGGAAAAAAGTATGATGTAGAGGTTAACGAAAGCGAAGCAGTTATCACCTCCGTAAGCAATGCCGCTCCGGCAGCAGCACCTGTTGCTCCTGTTGCAGCAGCTCCCGCACCTGCGGCAAGCACAGCTCCCGGCGCACCTGCTGCGGTAGTAGGTACGGCAGTCAGCGGAACTCAGATCACATCTCCGATGCCCGGCACAATTCTTAAGCTGAATGTTGCCGAGGGTCAGGCTGTTAAGGCAGGCGACGTTGTTCTTATTCTCGAGGCTATGAAAATGGAAAACGAGATCGTTGCTCCGTGCGACGGTACGATCAAGCAGCTTCTTGTTTCAAAGGGATCGACTGTTGATACGGATCAGATTCTTGCAGTTTTATAATAAAGGACGGTATTCAAGATGGACTTAATTTTAAATGTTTTGAAAGGCTTGTGGGAATCGTCCGGATTTGCATCTCTTGAGTGGCAGAATTTTGTAATGATCCTTGTTTCGTTCGTGTTCCTCTTCCTTGCCATTCATCCCAAATTCAGATTTGAACCGCTTCTGCTGGTTCCTATTGCATTCGGTATTCTTCTTGCAAACCTTCCCGGCGCAGGTCTTATGGATGACCTGACTATGGGTCAGATATTCGGCGGCGACGGTTCGCTTGCCGGTCAGGGTGAGCATTGGTACGATTCCGGCGTTTTGCGAATTATTTACGCCGGCGTTAAATCAAACATATTCCCGTGCCTTATCTTCATGGGCGTCGGTGCTATGACGGATTTCGGACCGCTTCTTTCCAACCCCGTCAGCCTGCTTCTCGGTGCCGCGGCACAGCTCGGTATCTATGTTGCTTTCCTTATTGCTATTGCGCTCGGATTTAATCCGCAGGAAGCCGCTTCGATCGCTATCATCGGCGGTGCGGACGGCCCGACGGCTATTTATTTGACGTCGAAGCTGGCGTCGCATCTTCTTGCGCCTATTGCGCTCGCAGCGTACTCTTACATGGCACTTATTCCGCTTATTCAGCCTCCGATCATGAAGGCTCTCACAACGAAGAAAGAGCGCGAGGTCAAGATGACCCAGCTCAGAAAGGTTACAAAGACGGAGAAGATAATCTTCCCGGTAATCGTTCTTGTTCTTGTTGCGCTTATTCTTCCGTCTGTTGCTCCGCTTCTCGGTATGTTTATGCTCGGCAATCTCTTCCGTGAGTGCGGCGTTGTTGACAGACTTTCCGATGTTGCTCAGAATGCACTTAACAATATCATTGTTATTCTTCTCGGCGTTACCGTCGGTGCAACGGCAAACGGTCAGAGCTTCCTTCAGGTTCAGACGCTCAAAATCGTTGCTCTCGGACTTATCGCTTTCTGTTTCTCAACAGTCGGCGGTGTCCTCCTCGGCAAGCTTCTCTATCTCGTTACGGGCGGCAAAATCAATCCGCTCATCGGTGCGGCAGGTGTTTCCGCTGTTCCGATGGCAGCCCGTGTTGCTCAGAACGAGGGCAGAAAGTATAACCCGACAAACTTCCTTCTCATGCACGCCATGGGTCCGAACGTTGCAGGCGTTATAGGCTCAGCTGTTGCGGCAGGATTCCTGCTCATCATGTTCCAGTAATTTATTAAAGACAGGCTCTTTTTACGAGTCTGTCTTTTTGCAATATTTGAAAGAAAAGAAATTATTTCAAAAAAGGCTTGATTTATTTTTGATTTTGCGATAGAATAAGACAATTTATATTCTGAGTGGAGGTTGTAAAATGACTTTTGATGAAAAATTCGGAAAAGAAGGCTTGACCTTTGACGACGTGTTGCTTATTCCTGCCGAGTCGGATATTCTTCCCAAGGATATCGACATTTCGACAAAGCTTTCGGACACTATCGTTCTTAACACGCCTATTTTGACTGCGGCTATGGATACCGTTACGGAGGCACCCATGGCAATAGCAATTGCGCGTGAGGGCGGTATCGGTGTTATTCATAAGAATATGCCGATGGAGCTTCAGGCTCAGGAGGTTGACAAGGTAAAGCGTTCCGAGAACGGCGTTATCGCACAGCCCTTTAGCCTTACTCCCGATCACTATGCGTATGACGCAGAAAACCTCTGCAAGAAGTACAAGATTTCAGGCGTTCCGATCTGCGATAATAACGGAAAGCTCGTCGGTATTCTCACAAACCGTGACATGCGCTTCATGACTGATTTCAACATTAAAATCAGTGAGGTCATGACGAAGGATCACCTTGTTACCGCTCCTGTCGGCACAACACTTGAGCAGGCAAAGCAGATCCTTATGAAGCACAGAATTGAAAAGCTTCCTCTTGTTGACGATGAGGGTTACCTCAAGGGTCTTATTACAATAAAGGATATCGAAAAGAGCGTTCAGTACCCGAACTCAGCCCGTGACAGCGGCGGCAGACTTCTCTGCGGTGCGGCTATCGGTGCAACTGCCGACGTGCTTGACAGAGCGTCTATGCTCGCAAAGGCAGGCGCAGATATGTTTGTTCTCGACTCCGCTCACGGTCACAGCAAGAATATCCTTAAGGCTGTTGAAAAGGTTAAAACTGCATTCCCGAACATCACGCTTTGCGCAGGTAATGTTGCAACTGCAGAGGCAACCGAGGCTCTTATCGCCGCAGGTGCCGACGTTGTTAAGGTAGGTATCGGACCGGGTTCAATTTGTACGACACGAGTTGTCGCAGGTATCGGTGTTCCGCAGATCACGGCAATATTCGATTCAGCAAACGCCGCAGCAAAGCACGGCATTCCCGTAATCGCTGACGGCGGCATCAAATACTCGGGCGAAATCGTCAAGGCTATCGCCGCAGGCGCAAGCGCAATCATGGTCGGTTCACTCGTTGCAGGCTGTAAGGAAAGCCCGGGTGCTACCGAAATCTTCCAGGGCAGAAGCTTCAAGGTTTACCGTGGAATGGGCAGTCTTGCAGCCATGGCAAACGGCAGTAAAGACAGGTACTTCCAGGAGGACAATAAAAAGCTTGTTCCCGAGGGAGTTGAGGGCCGTGTTCCTTATAAAGGACCTCTCGGAGATACGATCTTCCAAATGCTCGGCGGTTTGCGTTCAGGTATGGGCTATTGCGGCTGTCATAATATCGAGGAGCTCAAGACAAAGACAAGATTCGTCAGAATAACGAATGCGGGTCTTATTGAAAGCCATCCCCACGACGTATTTATCACAAAGGAAGCGCCGAACTATTCGGGCACGAAATAATTATAATTTGTCGAAGCGGCAGGACTTATGTTATATTATATAATGTATGTCCTGCCGCTGTTTTTTTGTGCATATAATTCATAAAGGGAATGATACAAAATTTCATTATTACTTATGTATAAAATGTACAAAATCAATAATACGACTAAAAAAATATTGACTTTTGACGTTTTATGCGTTATAGTTAAACTAACCATAAAAGTGGTGTCATTGGGTGAATTGCGCCTTGCGCATGAAATCCTCATTACGACCCACCTGGTTTACCAATGCGTCGTAATGACGTTGATGTTCGGCTCGGTGAAACGTGTGTACGCCACTGCGGGAAGGCTTCGGCGATAAAGTCTCGTTTCAAAAAGAGCGGCAATGACGTAATGATGTCGCGCCGGCATGCACGAGCCGGGAAAAACGTGCGGTATGTATGCTCAAGGCATATAAATAATATGGAGGTGCAATCCAAAAATGAGTAATGCAAAAAGATTCCTCAGTGTCATTCTTGCAATGATCATGGTTCTTTCAACACTCGTTGTCGGTGCAAGCGCTTATTCCGCTTATAAGGATGACGCTATCAAGGGTCAGTACAATAAGCTTGATAAGCCGGTTCTTACAACGGACCAGTACGCATCGGCAGCAGTTGATGAGCTTGACCGTATGCTCGGCAAGGAGCAGATCAAACTTGAAAAGTCTGATCTTTACGGTATCGGCGAACTTGATCTTACATCAGTTGACAAAACGATGGAGTCGGTTTACAACTTCGTAACCGGCCGAACCTTTGAAACATTCAAAGGAATGCTTGGCGATCTTGCCAACCTCAATGCTAACGCTTTTGCTACAGTCAGAAGATCGAGCGGAGATATCAACGTTCTCTACGCTGTTCTCCAGTTCCTCTATGACAATAAGGGAATTTTCGTTAGCTATATTGATCAGACGATCAACCTCGGTACAATTCTTCCCTCGGTAGTTGACCTCAGCGACTATACTGATGTTAACCAGCTCCTCAAGAAGATGCTTTACGAGGCAGTTTACCCGAACACAACAGCTCCTAAGCCTGTTACGGAATCTGTTGACTCAATGGTTCAGACGCTCATCGATAATCTTATCGCCGAGTATCTTCCCGAGCTCAACGGTTCAACAAACATCAGCTCAGGAACAACCTACACATTCATTGACAACGCTCTCAAGAAAGTATTCAATTCTTCGCTTGTTCTTGATGCTCTCAACGGCAGCGTAAAGGATGAGCTCAAGAAGGCCTGCGGCGTTGAATTCAAGAAGAATGCAGACGGTTCCTACGTTAAGGATGCTAACGGCAATAAGGTAGAGGATAACAGAGATCATCTTAACAGCTATGCAAAGTATCTCAACATCGACTATACATATAGCGGATTTACTTTCACAAGCGCTTCGTTCATCTCTCAGCTCAACAACATTCTTGCTTCGGCTGTTAACCTTGTCCTTAAGCCCGGCGTTTACACCTGGAAGACAGGCGACAACTCCGTTCTTATGGATAACCTTGTAGGTCTTGCAAAGGCTGTTCTTATCAACACAGGTGATGATTTCTTCGCTTCCTATATTAAGGTTGCTTCACCTGCCGAAATTAACAAGATGTCAAATGAAGAGCTTATAGTTTATGCTCTCCGTGCTATTATCAATGGCTCGGTTACAGGCATGTACATTCCTGACGACGTAACAACAATTGTTGACTTCGCTTACTACGGAATGACTCAGCTTCTTGCAACATCTGCTCCGGAGCTTGATTTCTCCGGTTATGCACACACAATCGATACCATCATCGTTATGGGCGTTGACTACGCTATCTACAGCGTAAACTCCGCTATCGACATGGGTCTCTCCTATGTTTCCGATATGAACGGTGTTGACCAGCAGCTCAAGATCGCTGCTCAGTACGGTATCGAAAATTACGGCGGACTTCTCAACGGTCTTTCACTCAGCACGAGTGACAGCGGTTGGACGACTCTCAACAAGATTGTTGACGGCGTTCTTGGTCTCAATTGGCTTCCGACATCTGCAAACAAGGATGTCAAGACATTTGTAATCGACAACCTTATCAAGAATATCGCTAACCTTGATCTTAAGAGCGTTCTTGATATGTTTGAGATTTCTGCATATCCGTCAGCTTCTGATCTTAACAAGACTCCGAAGGCTGCAGTTATCGACGTAGTTACAAGAATTGTGAACATCATCTTCCCGGGTGCTTTCAATACTTCTGCTACAACATTTGATGCACTTGTAACCAACGCAGCTCTTGCAGGCACAGTTAATGCGATCTTCTCGGATCTTTACAACTACAGAGTAAACCTTGTTAAGGGTGCTCTTCCGATTGTATGTTCGGTTCTCAGCCTTACAACAGCTCAGGAATTCAAGTTCCCGACCGTTACTTGTGATACATTCATTTATGACAAGACAGGTGCTCCGAGCTTCACAATCAAGCTTCGTAACAACTCATCAGGTATCAACACAGGTTATACAACAGCTTCCGGCGGATTTGTTCAGGATAAGCTCTATACATATGAGATCCTTTCCATTACTTCAAACAGCTCCGTTCTTAAGCTCACACCTGATACCACAAAGGTTGCTGCAGGCCAGGAAGCAAACATCAGCGTTTCCGCAACAAGCACATATTCAGGTTCTGCTCCGTTCATCGTTGCCATCACTTACAACGTTTTGACTGAGGACGGTTCAAACCTTACAACTTCACCGATTACTGAGTATGTTTACAGCTACATCTCAGCTGCAGCCGATGACGACAGCGGCAAGGAAGTTAGCTATAAGTCGGGCAACTACTATATCACAGGCGGTCCGTCTTACATCTATGCAAGCAGCATGAGAGACCTTTACAGAGCTCAGTACACATTTGAAAACACAACAGCTAACGAAGTTAAGGGCGCATCGGTTGTTGCAACATCATCTTCACCGATCAATGCTACTTATCTCGCAGCTAAGGACGAGACATTTGATATTCTCGGCAAGACAGGCGACCAGAACGGTATCGCTAAGTCATACATCTTTGAAACAACGGCTGCGTACGATGCTCTTACTGCTGAAGAGAAAGAGGCTGCTTGGACAGCTATCTGCAAGGTTGGTACAATGACCTCAAAGCAGTACAACTACAGCATCGGTGCTCAGTTCGGTTCAACGAAAGCATCAACATCTGTTAGAATATTCTGCTATGAGGAGTTCGGACTCGGTTCACTTCTTTCTTCTGAAATCGGCAGACACCGTCAGGCTTCCAACTACAGCGCAGGCTGGTCAGATTGGGAGAAGGCAATGCAGGAAGCTGTTGACGCAGTTTACTCACCGTTTGTTCAGGGTGCTTTCAGAAACACAAAGGCTAAGAAGTATCAGACAGCTTATACAGCTCTTAAGGCAGCTGTTGAGACTCTCGAAGCTAACGAGGTCGCAGGCGGTCTTGATTCAACAAAGGCAATTATGAATTCTTACGCTCCGTCAAACGAGGGTAAGGAATATACTGATGCCGATTACAGCTTCTTCGGTGTTGCGGACTATGAGCCGTACACATATTACAACTATCGCAACGAGGTTAAGCAGGCTAACAGCATGATCGACAGAGCTGAGAATCCCGACGCAGAGGGTAACACACATCCTGCCGACTCACTTACTGTTACTTACAGAAACCATCGTCTCAGCCTTTACGGCAGCCGTCTTCTTAAGAAGGATGCAGTTAAGACTCACCTTGCTGCTGAGATCTCAAATGCTCAGTCAAAGGGTTATAACTCAGCTAATTATACTGCTGAGTCATGGGCAGCATATCAGACAGCTCTCAACTTTGCAAACTCTGTAAACAACGATGCTTCATCGTCACTCAGACAGACAAAGGTTAACACAGCTTATGAGATGCTCCTTGAGTATCAGAAGAGACTCATCGCAGCCGGTGGAGATACTCCGGCAGAGCCGACATACGAACTCATCAGCGATGTTGAAGTTATTGAGATGGCGGACGGAAATGTACTTGTAGGTGTTTTGGGCGATGGCTCTGATGATGCAAGCTACTATTTCAGCACAACTGAAAATTGCACTGTTGAGTTCGTAGAGAATGATCAGGGCGCATATTCAACAGATGCCAAGATTGTTGTTAAGAACAGTGCCGGTGACATTATTGAAACATATATTGTATCGGTAACAGGTGATGTTAACGGTGACGGCGCTTGCGGTGACCCGGTTGACGCACTTGAGGTTGAAGTTGTCGGTAACGGTCTTGCAGACTTCGAAACATCGGCAAGAGAGCTTGCAGGTGACCTTAACGGTGACGGTGCGGTTGACCCGTCAGACTCTTCAGCAATAGAAATCGTTGCATCAGGTATGGCTGATATCGACTTCGTAAATCGTACAGTTCTTTATTAAGTTTTAAAAATTTCATGTGGCACCTCCGAGCGGGGTGTCACATGAGGAAAAATGATAGTTGCAGTTTATCTGTAATTATATATCGGCTGACTGCGTAGAAATATAACGTTAGCCGGGAAAAATAACGGGAGAGGTCAGCTCTTTATCCCGAAAAATGAAGGAGGAATTTCCAAGTGAATATAACGAAGAAAATTCTTTCCGTCATATTGTCTGTTATTCTTGCAGTAGCTGTTTTCGGTGTCTGTGCCTCTGCTGAGGGTACGGCGAACGGCGACGAAAGCATGACGGTAACCGTTTTAACCGATAAGGATGTGTATTCTCCCGGTGACGAAATTACTGTTACTGTTTCGCTCAAGACTAATTTCAATATGACAGCCTTCCGTTTCCCGATATTGTTCAATACCGACGTTTTCGAGATTCCGAACCTTATCGGCCTTACAGCGCTTAATACCACAAAGGCTAAGGGAACGTTGTTGGCAAACTCACTTAATGACGGTTCAGTTACAGTTGATGGCTACGATTCATCGGAATTCAGCGTTGTCCTTGTCCAGTGGACAGCAGGTATTTCTGATTCAACCATGGGCTGCCTGAATCTTCCTGACGGTGAGGAAAGTTTCTCATTCAAAGTAAAAGCCAAGTCATCTGCAGCGGGTAAAGAGGGTACATTCTTTATCCCCTCGGAGTATAAAGGATTCTACAATCAGGCAATCCAGACTCCGACAGATGCAACCACGATTTACTATATTGATGACAGCGCGTTTACAAAGGAGTTTATCTCCAAAACAGTAAGCGTTGTTGGCGAGACAGTAGATCTTGTACCGAATGCGGCCTACGAGTCACAGGCAGTTATTGACAAAGAGCAGATGTTTGTTTACGGTCTTGATACCGGTATAACAACAACTGCCGAACTCAAGCAGAAGGTTATTGTTTCCGGTTCCGGAACGATGAAGGTCATTTATACCAATTACGGTCTTGGAACAGGTGCAAAAATCAATGTTGTCGTTGATAATGATATTGTAAAGACATACACAATCATTATTTTCGGCGATGTAAACGGAGATGCGATTATTGATACCAATGACTCATCAACTATTGAAGTTGTTGCGAACGGTATTGAGGATTTTGAATCCGATGCTTTAGTTTTTGCTGCCGATCTTAATGGCGATGGCACAGTTGACCCGCTGGATACAGCTTCTGCGGAGTCTGCGGCTAACGGCATTACAGATATCGATCAGGTCAACCCTTATTAATTCCTATTAAACACTAATATGGGAGGAAATTTTGTATGAAATTAACAAAAAAAGTACTTAGCATATTGCTTGCAATTGCTATGGTACTTGGCACCTTTGCTGTAGCCGCTTCCGCTAACGGAAATCCGGATACTGCTCCCTACAAGTCAAAAATTTGGCTTACTGCATCGCCGATCACAGCCGGTGCGGAGTGGACAAGTGCTACAGAATGGACTGCACCTACTTGGACTGACACCAATACAGGTGACATGGAAGTTACAGCAGGTCAGAAAATTATGATTGCTGTCCACATTAACACAAACTTTGAAGTAGGACATTGCTCAAGCATCATTTACTATGATGACAGACTTCTTGACCCGAATGAGATTCGTATGTCTCAGGGTTATGCTAAGTCGACTCTTGGTAACATGAGAACAATGGCAAGCTACAATGAAAGCGATCCGTACCTTACAAACACAAAGTTTGATAAGCGTGCATCTTCGTGCTCAACATTGTACACAAATAACAACTTCTTGAACGCTATGAACCGTTGCGCAGACGATGACGGAAACGTTTACTTCAAGAAGCTTGTTGGTGAGACAGGTAAGTATGCTAACATTAATGAGGCTAAGGCAGCAGGCTGGGGCTTCTATATGTATGATACATATCCGGATCCCGAAATCGCTACAACAACAAGCATTGACGGTACTGAGTATCTTCTTGCAATCCCCATGCAGATTCCTGCAGATGCACAGCCGGGCGACACATACAAGTTTGTAATGCCTGAGGACAACATCAGACGTGCAACAAACAAGGTATCCGGTACTTATATCGGTCGCTGCCCGGACGGAGACGGCAGTGCTTCTATCGTTAACAGCCTTGATTATATCTATCTTGACGGCGAGCGTTACTTTGACCTTAAGGGTACAGAGATCACTCTTACAGTTAAGGGCGGCGAGGCTGAGGTTGACTACTCAAAGCTTCAGGCAAAGTATGACGAAGTTAAGGATACTGTAGTAGCTAACTACAACAACACCGAGGACTTCGTAACAGCTCTTGCAGCAGCTAAGACGATCCTTGACGAGAAGACAGCTGATCAGACAGCTGTTGATAATGCTCTTGCAGCTCTCGAAGCAGGCTATGCAAAGCTTGAGATCAAGGGCGCTGATTACACAGCACTCAACGCTGCTAAGGACGCAGCAGCTAACATTAAGGCTGAGAACTATGAGCAGGATGCTAACTGGACAGCATTCCAGAACGCTTATACAGCGGCTCAGAACATCGCAGCAGGTCTTGATATTACACATCAGGCAGAAATCACAGCAGCAGCAACAGCTCTTACAAACGCTATTGCTAACCTCACTCCGAAGGTAGTTGAGGAAGATGCTGATTACACAACTCTCAACGCTGAGATCACAGCTTCTCAGAACATCGTTGACAGTGAGCAGGCTTCCTGGTACACAGAGGCTACTTGGTCTGCATTCACAACAGCTCTTGCAGAAGCTAAGGCTGTTCCGGCAGGTCTCAAGAAGTCATCTCAGGACACAATCGATAATGCAGCTAAGGCTCTTACAGCTGCAAGAACAGGTCTTGTACCGGCAGCAGCTAACTACACAGATCTTGATGCTCTCATCGCTGAGTGCAACGCTCTTAATTCATCCGATTACACATCTGTTTCTTGGCAGAACCTCACAATTGCTCTTAATGCAGCTAATGCAGTAGCAAGAGATCTCAAGGCTAAGGATCAGGCTACAATCGACACAGCTTACAATAACCTTAAGGCAGCTAAGGATGCTCTCCAGACTCTCGGCGCAGCTGATTACTCAGCTCTTA
>CAVGRW010000073.1:0-11501 GCA_963631735.1 Bacteroidaceae bacterium
CTTCCCATAAAACAAAAACTGCTGCACTTAGCGTAACAGCTAAATGCAGCAGATATTTTTATTCAGCCTCTTTCGGCAGGCAGATATAATGGTGAAGAATATTGATATCCTCGGGCATATAAAGTCCGTGAGAGCCGCAGCCTGCGTCGATCTCATGACAGCCGTGATCCATCGCAAAGCCCAGAAGCGTGTTGTGATTCTTCCAATTATTACGAATCAGCTCGCAGAAAATTGAAAACACCTGCGAATTCTCGGTGAGCTGAGCGAGCGTGTTCGGATCCTCGGGTCCCTTATGGTGCATGACTGCATCAAAATTCTCGTTGTAAACAACAATCAAATCATATTTATCCTCAAGTATAAGCTCACAAGCCTTTGCGTTGATTTCGGGAACGGTTTCATAGATGAAATAGTCCATATCACGCTCAAGGAAAATCTTGCCTATCGAGCAGGTCGTGTCTGCAATGATCGCCGCTTTTTTGCCC
Organism: Bacteroidaceae bacterium; assembly: GCA_963631735.1. Taxonomy (GTDB): domain Bacteria; phylum Bacillota; class Clostridia; order Oscillospirales; family Acutalibacteraceae; genus CAG-488. Next base: position 483 of record CAVGRW010000073.1, read on the forward strand.
GCACGGATAAATGCGTCAAAAATCGTATCAACCGTCAGAACGGGCTTTCTATACGCCGTAATACCGTGAACCTCGGGCTGTGCGCCTGTGTACATCGTCGCAAAGCACACCGGAGTGACCGACGGCATGACGGTTGCAAACGGAACATGAAGCTCCGTGCGGTCAAGCGTATCGTCCATGAATTCGGGATATTTTTCCTGCACCCACTGCGCTATTGCATCGGGATTATACATAAAGAGCCTGTCGGCTTTTTCTCCGTTGAATTTTTTGTCGGCATAGTCTACGATGACCTGAGCCGCCTCTGCCGCCTGTTTCGGCGGTTCGACACCCATAACCTTGCACAGTGCCGCACACAAGGTATCAAGCGAAAGACTGTTGAATTCATCCATTTTATACACCCCTTAATTGATATGGGTTTATGATATCATATAAAGCCCAGAAAAGCAAACAAAAACTGCCGCAGAAATTCACTGCGGCAGCTTTTTTTATTTGATTTTATTTTATAACTCTTACTCTGATAACGCCGTCAATTGCTTCAAGAGCGGCAGCGTCTGCTTCGGAATCAACAACCGAGTAGCCGTATGCTCCTCTTACTGCGCTCTTTGCGTCTGCGCCGAGTACAGCCTTAACAGCGTCTGCGGCGTCAGCCTTATGAATAACGCAGGTTCTTGCGCCGTCAACCTTATCGAGCGGCATTCTCGGCATATTTACCGAGTTTACTATCTCGCCCTTTTCGATGTAAGCGATAAGCTCATCGGCAGCCATAACAGCACAATTGTCCTCGCTCTCGGGAGTTGATGCGCCGAGGTGCGGAATAGCGATAATGCCGTCAACACCGATAACCTCATCGGACGGAAAATCCGTAACATAAGCCGCAGCCTTACCGCTTTCGAGTGCGGCAATCATGTCTGCGCTGTTTACAAGTCCGCCGCGGGCAAAGTTGAGAATTCTTACTCCGTCCTTGCAGAGTGCAAGCGTGTCCTTGTTGACTGTATCCTTAGTTCCGTCGTTGAGAGGAACGTGAATTGTTATGTAATCGCTCTTTTTGAAAATGTCGTTGATGTCCTCAACAATCTCTGTATCTGCCGAAAGAGCAGCCTTAACGCCCTCGGAGAGGAACGGGTCATAGCCGACAATCTTCATGCCGAGAGCTTCTGCAGCCTGAGCAACCTTGAAGCCGATTGCGCCGAGACCGATAACGCCGAGCGTCTTGCCCATGATTTCGGGGCCTGCAAACTGTGACTTACCTTTTTCAACAAGCTTGCCGACATTGTCGCCCTCGCCTTTGAGTCCCTTGCACCAATCATAAGCGGCTGTAACCTTTCTCGAAGCGAGAAGAAGTCCGCAGATAACAAGCTCCTTAACAGCGTTTGCGTTTGCACCGGGAGTGTTGAAAACAACGATACCCTGCTCGGCGCACTTGTCAACGGGAATATTGTTTGTGCCTGCACCTGCACGTGCAATTGCGAGAGTTTCGGGAGCGAATACTGTCTCGTGCATCGAAGCCGAACGAACCATAACGGCGGTCGGTTTCTCACAGCTGTCCGAGCAAGCGTACTTTCCGTCGAAACGGTCGGTGCCGCAGGCGGCAATCTTATTGAGAGTAAGAATATTATACATAAAATTATCTCCTTTTATAAAATAAGGCTGTTCCGTTAAAGGTAAAGGCAACACAAGCCTTCCCCTCAAGGGGAAGCCTGCTTTGTGCCATCTGACTTTAAGATAACAGCCTGTGTGTTTTTATTTATGAATTAGCTTCCTCGAACTTCTTCATGAACTCAACGAGCTTTTCAACGCCCTCAATCGGCATTGCGTTGTAGATAGAAGCTCTCATACCGCCAACAGTCTTATGACCCTTGAGGTTGATGAAGCCTGCCTCGGTTGCCTCGGCAATGAACTTTGCTTCCATTTCCTTGTCGCCGATAACGAACGGAACGTTCATAAGAGAACGGTCCTCCTTGACAACAGTGCCCTTGAAGAGCTTGCTTGAATCAAGGTAATCGTAAAGGATCTTAGCCTTAGCTTCGTTTCTTGCCTTCATAGCGTCAAGACCGCCGATGCTCTTGATCCACTCAAGAACGAGCTTGCACATATAGATAGTATAGCACGGCGGAGTGTTGTACATTGAGCCGTTGTCTGCGTGAATCTTATAGTCAAGCATTGTCGGTGTATAGTCACGTGCGTGACCGAGCATATCCTCACGGATGATAGCAATTACAAGACCTGCCGGAGCAACGTTCTTCTGAGCGCCGCCGTAAACCATTGCAAACTTTGAAATATCAAGCGGCTCCGAGAAGAAGCATGATGAAACGTCTGCAATAAGAGGAATATCGCCTGTATCCGGGATATACTTGAATGTTGTACCGTAAATCGTATTGTTCATGCAATAGTAAACATAGTCGATATCGTCACGGAAGCTCTCACGAGTTGTCTTGGGGATATAAGTGTAAGTCTTATCCTCAGATGAAGCTGCGGCAACAACATCGCCGTACTTCTTAGCCTCCTTGAAAGCCTGGTTTGCCCAACGGCCTGTGATGATGTAATCAGCCTTGCCTGTACCGTTCATGAAATTGAGCGGAATAGCTGCGAACTGAGTTGAAGCGCCGCCCTGAAGGAACAGAACCTTGTAGTTATCGGGAACCTTGTAAATCTCACGAACAAGAGCCTCTGCGGAATCAATGATTCCCTGGAAAGCCTTTGAACGGTGCGACATCTCCATAACGGATGTGCCTGTGCCCTCATAGTCCAGCATCTCTGCGGCAGCCTTATTCAGGACTGACTCGGGAAGCATGGACGGACCTGCTGAAAAGTTATATACTCTACCCATAATAAAACCTCCGATAGAATTAAATATTTTACTGAAATATTATACCTTTATGTTAATTCTTTGTCAACTATGTTTTGTTTGTATTATTTTAAATTGTTTTATTCCCTCTTTGAACAAAATGGTGAATAAAAGAAAAAAATATGCTAATTTTATGTATATACTGATATATTGTTAATTTTTTGGCGATTGGTACTTGAAAAATTTCCCGTAATGTTGTAAAATAAGTCGGATTGAAAATAAAAAACTATTTCTGAAAGGAAGATCAATAATGGAAGCTCTTAACAAAAAGACCGTTGAGGATATTGACGTAAACGGCAAGAAGGTTCTTGTACGCTGCGACTTCAACGTTCCTCTCAAGGACGGCGTTATTACAAGCGACAAGCGTATTGTTGCTTCGCTCCCGACAATCAAATATCTCATCGACCATAACGCAAAGGTTATCCTTTGCTCACATCTCGGCAGACCCAAGGGTGAATTCAAGCCCGAGTTTTCTCTTGCTCCCGTTGCCGCTCGCCTTTCCGAGCTCCTCGGCAAGGAAGTTAAGATGGCAAAGGACGTTGTAGGCGAAAGCGCACAGTCACTCGCCGCTTCTCTCAATGACGGCGACGTAATGCTCCTCGAAAACGTTCGTTTCCATAAGGAAGAAACAAAGAACGATCCCGAGTTCTCAAAGAAGCTCGCTTCTCTTGCAGACGTTTATGTAAACGACGCATTCGGTTCCGCTCACAGAGCTCACAGCTCAACAACAGGCGTTGCAGATTATCTTCCCGCTGTTTGCGGCTACCTCATTCAGAAGGAAATCGAGTTCATCGGCGGTGCTCTTGCTAACCCGAAGCGTCCGCTCGTTGCAATCCTCGGCGGCGCTAAGGTTTCCGACAAGATCGGCGTTATCACAAACCTCCTCGACAAGTGCGACACAATCATCGTAGGCGGCGGTATGGCTTATACCTTCATGAAGGCTCTCGGCTACAGCATCGGTAATTCCCTTCTTGAGGAAGACAGAATCGAAGACGCTATGAACATGATGAATACAGCTAAGGAGAAGGGCGTTAAGTTCCTTATCCCGGTTGACAATAAAGTAGGTAAAGAGTACAAGCCCGACACTGAGGCTATGATTATCGACAGCGACATCATTCCCGACGGCTGGATGGGTCTTGACATCGGTCCTAAGACACAGGCTCTCTTCGCTGACGCTATCAAGGGCAGCGGAACCGTAATCTGGAACGGACCTATGGGCGTTTCCGAGTGGGATAACTTCGCAGCAGGTACAATTGCTGTTGCAACTGCCGTTGCAGATTCCGGCGCCATCTCGATCATCGGCGGCGGCGACTCGGCTGCAGCTGTTCAGAAGCTCGGTTTTGCCGACAAGATGTCTCACATCTCAACAGGCGGCGGCGCTTCTCTTGAATTCCTTGAGGGCAAGGAGCTTCCGGGCATCGCAGCTCTCAATGACAAATAATCGGAGGTAGTTAAAATGAACAAGTCACTTCGTAAAGCAGTTATCGCAGGTAACTGGAAAATGAATAAAACCCCGGCCGAGACAACAGCTCTCATCAACGAGATCAAGCCTCTCGTTGCAGATGCAGATTGCGACGTAGTTTGCTGCGTTCCTTATGTTGACCTTTTCGCAGCCCTTGAAGCAGCTAAGGGCTCAAACATCAAGATCGGCGCTGAGAACTGCCATTGGGCAGCAAGCGGCGCATTCACAGGTGAGGTTTCCGCTGAGATGCTCAAGGCTTGCGGCGTTGATATCGTTATCACAGGTCACAGTGAGAGAAGAACATACTTCGGCGACACAGACGTTACAGTTCATGACCGCACAAGAGCAGCTCTTGACAACGGCATGACCGTTATTCTCTGCGTTGGCGAGTATCTTGAGCAGCGTGAGCAGAACATCACAATGGAGGTTGTTTCCTCTCAGGTTAAGATTGCTCTTGCAGGCGTAAGCAAGGAAGAGCTTGACAGAATCATCATCGCATATGAGCCGGTTTGGGCTATCGGAACAGGCAAGACTGCAACAGCCGATCAGGCCGAGGAGGTCTGCAAGGCTATCCGTGAGCTTATCGCTGAGCTTTATGACAAGGAAGTTGCCGACAAGTTTGTTGTTCAGTACGGCGGATCAATGAACGCCAAGAACGCAGACGAGCTTCTTGGCAAGGAGGATGTTGACGGCGGTCTTATCGGCGGCGCATCTCTCAAAGCTCCCGACTTTGCGGCTATTGTTAAGGCAGCAAGCAAATAATTCTATCGGATATATTTTTCGCGGGACTGACGCATTTTGATGCAGAAAGCGTTTTCTTACACCGAAGCTGTATTCAGATACTGCGAGAGTGTAAAAACGCTTAAAAGAGACTTGAGCTCTTTGGTCTGCGCTGAATGCGGCAGTCCTCTGATTTTGAAAGTGGTGATTATATATGAAAAGACCGGTTGTATTATGCATCATGGACGGCTTCGGAATCAATCCCGGCGCAAAGGGAAATGCCATTGAGGCTGCAAATACTCCCAATCTCACAAGACTTTTTAAGGAAAATCCGTTCACTACCATCGGCGCTTCGGGACTTGACGTAGGTCTCCCCGACGGTCAGATGGGCAACAGTGAGGTCGGTCATACAAATATCGGCGCAGGCCGTGTTGTTTATCAGATGCTCGTTAAGATCTCAAAGTCCATTCAGGACGGCGATTTCTTCAAAAACGAGGCTCTGCTTAAGGCTTGCGAAAACTGCAAGAAGAACGGCACCGCACTCCACCTTGTAGGACTTCTTTCTGACGGCGGCGTTCACAGCCACATTGAGCACCTTTACGGCTTGCTTGAAATGGCAAAGCGTGAGGGTCTCGACAAGGTTTACGTTCATTGCATCATGGACGGACGTGACGTTTCCGTAACATCGGGTGTCGGCTTCATCAAGGACGTTTACGCCAAGACAAAGGAGCTCGGCGTAGGCGAAATCGCAACGGTTATGGGTCGTTACTACGCTATGGACCGTGACTTTGCCTGGGATAGAGTTGAGAAGGCTTATGCCGCAATGGTTTACGGCGAGGGAATTCAGGCAGACTGTGCTGTTGACAGCATGAACGAATCCTATGCAAACGGCGTTACCGACGAGTTCATCGTGCCGACCGTTATCAATAAGAACGGCATGATCAAGGCTAATGACAGCGTTGTATTCTTCAACTTCCGCCCCGACCGTGCAAGACAGATCACAAGAACCTTCGTTGACGAGAAGTTTGACGGCTTTGAGAGAAAGAACGGCTTCTTCCCGCTCACATATGTCTGCATGACTCAGTACGACGAGACAATGCCGAACGTAAGCGTTGCCTTCCCGCCTGAGGAGCTTAAAATGACTATGGGTGAGTATCTTGCTTCAAAGGGCAAAACTCAGCTCAGAATTGCCGAGACGCAGAAATACGCTCACGTTACATTCTTCTTCAACGGCGGTGAGGAAAAGACATTCAAGGGTGAGGACAGAATCCTTATCCACTCCCCCGATGTTCCGACCTTCGACCTCAAGCCCGAGATGAGCGCATATGAGGTCTGCGACGCAGTCTGCGAGCAGATCAAGTCAGATAAGTATGACGTTGTTATCCTCAACTTTGCTAACTGCGACATGGTCGGTCACACAGGCGTATTTGAGGCGGCTGTCAAGGCTGTTGAAGCTGTTGACGAGTGCGTAGGCAGAGTTTGTGACGCAGCGCTCAGCATGGGCGGCGCAGTTCTCATCACTGCCGACCACGGCAACGCAGACAAGATGATCGGTGACGACGGCAAGCCGTTCACACCGCATTCAACCAATCCGGTTCCTCTTTGTGTTGTAGGCTATGACTGCGAGCTCAAGGAAACAGGTAAGCTCTGCGACCTCGCTCCGACAATGCTCCAGATCATGGATCTTCCCCAGCCCAAAGAAATGACCGGTGAATCAATGATAAAATCGGTTAAATAATATATTATAAAGTCAACAGTCCATTACCGCTCGGTAATGGGCTGTTTTTTTGTCCTCCCCTATAGCGAATTCCACTGCATTTCAAAAGCTAAAAATTTTTAAATTGCGTTAAAAAAAGCAAACAGTTGAAAAAAGAAAACTTTATGCTATAATCTAATTTACAATAACATTTAAATTCATATAAACGGATAACTGTATGGGGTAGGATGTATGATTGCGAAAAAGAAGAAAGCATTTATTAACGGCGGTATTGTATTGCTTGCCGTAATTCTTGCATACGTTTTTCGTCTTATCGGAAAGGGAAGCTTCTATCCTACCCTGTTTTCATATCTTCGCAGCTTCATTTACATAGGTCTTTACGCCGCATGGGGACTTTCTGTCCGCCAGCGTATTGTGCAGAAGCAGGTCGGACGGTATCTGACGGGAGTTTCGGTGCTTCTGATTTTATGGTTCACATTCCGCTCGGTGAAATACTTCATATTCTGGCAGCCCGACGCTATACGATATCTTTGGTATCTTTTTTATCTTCCCATGCTTTTTGTGCCGATGCTTGCACTGCTGATAGCAATGTCTCTCGGCAAGCCCGACGGATATCGCCTGCCGAAATTGACCGCTGCACTGTGGGGCGTTTCGGGTGCTTTATTTCTATTGGTAATAACGAACGACCTACATCGGCTCGTATTCACTTTTCCCGAAGATGCAGTCGTTTGGTCCGATACGGATCACGGCTACGGCATATGCTATTTTGCCGTGATTGCATGGCAGATACTTTGCGCCGTTGCGGCACTTGTTGTCATGCTCTTTAAATGCAGGTTAAAGAACAGTAAGCTTCGTTTTTTGCCCGTAATTCCTTTGGCAATATCGCTGGCTTATCTTGCACTAAACTATATCGGCACGCCGTGGCTAAAGTCGTTATTCGGTGATGTTACCGCGTTTCAAAGCCTTATGTATATGCTTTGCTTTGAGGCTTGCATAGCCTGCGGCTATATTCATTCCAACACCCGCTATGCAGACCTGTTCGCTTCCTCGGCAGACACTTCGGCGCAAATTACAGACATGGATTTTAATGTTCAATATTCGGCACTGAACACAAAGCCCGTTTCAAAAGAGGATATGAAAAAATCTGTGCAAAATCCCGTTATTCTTTCCGACGGCTTGAATCTTCATGCCATGTCGATCGGCGGCGGCTATGCCGTGTGGACGGAAGATGTGTCGTCTTTGCTTGAAATAAGAGAGGAATCCGAAAGTCTTGCAGAAGAGCTTGCCGAGCGAAATGAAATTTTGCGCTACGAATATAAGCGTGAGGCAAAGCAGCGCAAGGTTGAGGAGCAGAACCGCCTGTATGATTTATTGCAGTCGGCAACACAAACACAGATTGACTGCATTGCGGCATTGACAAAGGAATACCGCCGAACCTCCAAATCCGATACAGAAAGAGCCAAAACTCTCCTTTCGGAAATTGCCGTGTTGTGCAGTTATATCAAACGCCGTAAGCACCTGACTTTGCTGACTGACCGTGATTATAAGGTTGCCGTCAGTGAGCTTGAGCGTGCTTTCTCAGAGTCGTTGCAGACTCTCAAACTTTTGAACGTACGGAATACTCTGTACATAGACAGCGGGATTTCCATGCTCTCGGGCAGGACTGCCGCCGCTGTATTCGATTTCTACGAAGAAGCAATTGAAGCCGCTCTTGAAAATTTGACAAGTGTGCAAATAAGTCTTGCAGATGTAAACGGACTGCGCCTGTCACTGAATGTCTGCTGCAAAACCGATCTGTCAAATTTTGCAAATAAAGATAACGTTCTTTACGAAACGGACGATGGCGAAGAATATCAGCGGCTTGTTTTCTTTCCCAAGGGAGGTGACGCAAAATGAGTGCATTTTCAACTCTCCCCTCCTTTTGGCAAACAACAATTCCGTTAATACTCTTTTGTGAGGCGGTGCTTGAGCTGGGACTTTTCCTGTACCAAATTCTCCGCAGTAAACGGCCTTTACGCAGCCTTCCCTGTGCCGTCAGTTTTGTCGTTTTAATAACAATGCTGTTTTCGGTCACTCAAGGTGACCCCGACGAGGGCAAGGACGCATTTTTATTGGGCGCTCCGTGGCTGATTTTCATTGCAGTGATAATTTGGGCGGCAATTCACTTTACGTTTGCCCTGCCGAGAGAATACCGACGCCGCAAGAAAGAATTATCACCGTTTTCTATCAAAGAAGCTACCGATAAGCTCCCGATGGGCATTTGTTTTGCCGATCCCGACAGTAGGATCATTCTTTGCAACAACCGTATGCGCCGCCTGTCATTTATGCTGAGCGGTCACGAGCTGCAAATTACTGAGGACTTTGACGCCGCTTTGGCGAATCCCGACAGTGCGGTCACCGTCAATGACGGTTGCTATATTTTGCCCGACAACACTGTATGGCAGTTCCGCAAGCAAAATATTTCTGTGGACGGTGACGATCGCTGGCAGCAGATGACAGCTCACAACGTCACCGAGCTTTATAACGGAAATGTCCGTCAAGCTGAGATCAATCGTGAACTTAAGGAAGTAAACCGTAAGCTTCAAGTTATGTATGAACGCATGGCGGACGATATCAAGGAAAAGGAAAGTCTTGACCTTAAAATACATATACACGACACCATAGGAAGAAGTCTGTTGACAATTCGTGATATAATCGAAAGCGGAGAGGACACCGACAAAAAGCTTGAGGTACTGCAGGAAGCAATTGCCGTGCTGACAAGCGACCGTGTTGCGCCCGTCGGCACAATTGACGAGGTAATTCAAAGGGCAAAGGATCTCGGCGTAACCGTAAAAACGGAGGGCTACCTCCCCTCCGATTCAATTGTTGAGGAACTTGCGGTCTCCGCCGCCAAGGAATGTGTGACAAACTGCATCAAGCACGCAGGCGGCAGTGAGGTTTATATCCGCATAGCCGAACGCAGTGACCTTTATGACATCACCGTTACCAATAACGGCACGGTACCGACCGAGCCAATCAAGGAAGGAAGCGGATTGTCCTCGCTTCGCCGCAGTATCGAAGCGGCAGGCGGCGAGATGCACACCGCATACAAGCCTCGTTTCGCATTGCTCATAACTCTTCCCGGAAAGGAGAATTACCTGTGATAAATACAATACTTGTAGAAGATGATTTGTATATTCAGAAGCATTTTACCGAGCGTTTGAACTCCGAAAAAAATTTTCGCCTTGTCGGAGTATACCGTGACGCCTTTGAGGCTGAAAAATTCTGCAACGGGTCGGTTCAGCTCATTCTCATGGACGTGCAGACACAGCATAAGCATTCGGGACTTGCCGCCGCAGAGCGTATTAAAAAGGCCTTTCCGAACATTAGAATAGTAATCGTGACCTCGCTTGTCGATCCCGAGGTTTTGGCTAAGGCAAAAACGGGCGCCGCCGACAGTCTGTGGTACAAGGATCACGGCACAGCCGAGCTTTTAGATGTTATAAGGCGCACCCTTGACGGCGAAAACGTATTCCCGAACACCTCCCCTGCCGTTGAAATGGAAAACACGATGTCCGACACATTTTCACCACGTCAGCTCGATATACTGCGGTGGTATATAAGAGGGCTGACCTATCAGGAAATCGCAGATAAATTCGGGATTTCCAAAAACGGCGTCCGCTGGAACTTAGATGATATGGTTGAAAAAGGCGGCTTTGAAAACCGAGAAGCATTGGTCGCAACCGCTATTGAAAATAAGCTCATGGTTACAACATTAAAAGACGAATAAACATTTTCTCCCTGACAATTCCAATCAGGGAGATTTTTATAATTTAAATACATTTTCAATCTGTTACTGGCACAAATGCCAGTGACAGATTTTTTTATTTCGGTACAATTATATTGTAAAAACTCATTACTGTGAAAAGGCGGTGATATAAAAGTGAAAAAAATCGTTTTGGACATTCAAAGTGCTCTCCATGCCCGTAACATGGAGAGAATGTTGATGCAGGAGTTGGAGGACTGTCAGGTTGTGGTTTCCGAATCACCGGACACAACCGCAGAATGGTGCAAGTCGCACAGACCCGATGTACTTTTAATGGAAGTAAAAGCATACTCACCATGGATGTTCACAGAGCGTATGGCAATTCGTGAAAAGGTCAAACAGGCTCTGTCCGATTGCCGCATCATTTTGTTCGTGGACGACGAAAACGACGGTGACCTGACCGAAAATGTTCGGCAGGCAAAGCGAAGAGGGCTTATTGACGCATTCCTGTTCGGCTCGGTGTCCGAAAA
>CAVGRW010000074.1:0-11444 GCA_963631735.1 Bacteroidaceae bacterium
TCGTCATTCATTCTATTATAATATCTTTTGCCGATAATATCAACTATTCTTTGAATATTATCGGGCTCTTCTTCGTCAAAAAGCTCCTCAACGGCGGCATTTGCAATGTCGGCGGATATTCCTTTTGCTCTTAGTTCGGCTTTGATACGCATTTTGCCGAATTTTTTGTGCTCAAAAAGCTCACGGGCATAGTTTTCGGCATAGCGCTCATCGTTGACAAGGTCAAGCTCCAAAAGCTTTTCAACCGCCTCGTCAACATAGTCTGCGTCGTGCTTGCGTAACAGCTTTGCTCGGATTTCTTTCTCCGAATGGTCACGGTAATCGAGACTGTTCAGCGCACTGTTAAAAGCACGGCGAGAGCCTGCCGCCTCCTTAAAGGCAGTAAGCTCCTCCTCGTTTATTTCATCGCCCGAGATATATCCGCAGGAAAACCAAAAAATCTCGTCAACCGTCAGCAGATATTCTCCGTCGATATATATATGAATTTTATCCTTGCGTCCGCTCTTAGCCGTGATCTTCATTATTCGTCATCAACAGCTATGTCAAGCTTTGCCTTGGCAGAAATATTTTCGGCAGGTGCTTCATCGGCAGCGGAAGCCTTCGCCGAGGCTTTGCCCTTTGCGCCCTTCTTGGAAACGCCCGACTTACATGCCTGAAGCATCTTGTCCTTATCGGCATAAACCTTAGCCTTAACTTCCTCATAGAGAGCCTGATCGTTCTTCAAAAGCTCCTTAACATTTTCACGGCCCTGTCCGAGACGTGAATCACCGTAAGAGAACCATGCGCCGCTCTTGTGGATAACGTCCATTGCGACAGCGATGTCAAGAAGCTCGCCGACCTTGGAAATACCTTCGCCGTAGATGATATCGAATTCTGCCTCCTTGAACGGGGGAGCAACCTTGTTCTTGACAATTTTAACTCTCGTTCTTGAACCGACGAATTCGCCGTTTGCACCCTTAATGGTCTCGGCTTTTCTGACGTCCATACGCATTGATGCATAGAATTTCAGCGCACGGCCGCCCGTAGTTGTCTCGGGATTGCCGTACATAACGCCGATTTTTTCACGGAGCTGATTTATGAATATAATAATAGTATTCGACTTGTTAATTGCACCTGCAAGCTTTCTGAGAGCCTGCGACATAAGCCTTGCATGCTGACCGACGTGGGAATCACCCATTTCACCCTCGATTTCCGAACGGGGGACAAGGGCGGCAACCGAGTCAACAACAACAATATCAATAGCGCCCGAGCGCACAAGTGCTTCGGCAATTTCGAGTGCCTGCTCACCGTTATCCGGCTGAGAAACAAGCAAAGAATCAACGTCTACACCGAGGTTTGCGGCGTAAACGGGATCAAGTGCGTGCTCTGCATCAATGAAAGCGGCTTCACCGCCGGCTTTCTGAGCTTCGGCAACCGCATGCAGGGCAAGCGTGGTTTTACCCGATGATTCGGGTCCGTATATTTCGACAATTCTGCCCTTGGGGAGTCCGCCGATACCGGTTGCGGCATCAAGTGCCATAGAGCCTGTTGAGATAGCCTCAACGTTCATGGCAACGTTCTGTCCCAAACGCATGACTGTTCCTTTTCCGTATTGTTTTTCAAGCTGAGCGATAGCTGTTTCAAGAGCCTTTTGTTTATCAGCCATTTATAATCACACTCCGTATCCGTACAAATGTTCGACAGGACATATTATACTATAAAATAATAAAAAATGCAATATCTTTTGAATAATTTCGGAAAATTTTTATTGCATCGAAAAAAGTCGAATATTGACAATCCAAACAATGTTATATATAATGCTTTCGTGGCACTACCAATGCGGTAGGCGGTTACACTCTTTGCCCTCGCAAGGGGGTGTTGATATGGAACATCTTGTTATAATGGCTATTATTTTGCTTTTTGCAACAGGTTACATATACACAGTAAAAAAGAAATAACCGCCCTCACGACCAAATGAAGCGGTTATTCTTTGTTGATTAACTCATTCACGAGGGCGTAACCGTCTATCGGTAGTGCCACCCTTTGCATTTTTATTATATGATATGAATTTTGATTTGTCAAGGCTTATATCGCCGGCGCCGCTTTGTTTAAAGCATTTTGTTGCGATTTTTATTTCTTTGCCGCTCTTTCTATTGAAAAAAGCGCTTTTTATGATATACTATAAATATTGCAAAGCAAACGGAGGTCTGGATATGAACCTGTTACACATGAAATATGCCGTTGAAATAGCGGAAACAAAATCCATAAACAAGGCTGCCGAAAAGCTTTTTGTAGGTCAGTCGGCGCTCAGCCGTGCCATAAAGGAATTGGAGGCAGGTCTCGGAGTGGTGCTTTTTGAAAGAAGCGCAAAGGGAATGTTCCCGACGCCTGACGGCGAGGTTTTTGTTCGCTATGCAAAAACGGTGCTGAAACAGGTCGATGCGATTGAAAACATGTTCAGCAGTGACCATGCCGCTAAAACTCAGTTCTCAATTTCTGTTCCGAGAGCAAGCTATATTTCCGATGCGTTTGCAAGGTTTTCAAAGCTGATTGAAAAGGGCAGTGAAGCAGAGCTTTTTTATAAGGAAACCAATGCTTTGCGTGCAATAAAAAATTTGCTCAACGATGAGTTTAAGCTTGGAATAGTTCGCTATGCCGAAAGCTTTGATAAATACTATAAAAATATGATGGATGAAAAGGGTCTTGAGTATGAGCTGATAACCGAGTTCCGTTACAAGCTTCTTTTTCATAAGGACAGCCCGCTTGCAAAAAAAGATGAGGTTACCTATGACGATTTGCGAGATCTTGTTATGATTGCCCATGCCGACCCGTATGTGCCGTCGCTTCCGTTTTCTGAGGTCAAGAAGGAGGAGCTTCCCGATAATTCGGACAGAAAGATTTTGATTTTTGAGCGAGCGAGTCAGTTTGAATTGCTTGCCGAAAATCACGAAACCTTTATGTGGTCGTCGCCGATTCCGCAAACCCTGCTTGATCGCTACGGACTTGTTCAGTGCTACTGCGTTGACAACAAACGTGTTTATAAGGACGTGCTCATTCATCGCAAGGACTACACTCTTTCCGAGATTGACAACATGTTTATCGAGGAGCTTGTTAAATCAAAAAGAAGAACCTTCGGAGAGGAGATATAAAGCATGAAATGGTTGATTGCTTCCGATATTCACGGCAGTGCTTATTGGTGCCGCAGGCTTATTGAAAAATATAAAGAGGAAAAGGCGGACAGACTTATCCTGCTCGGCGATGTGCTTTACCACGGACCGAGAAACGATCTGCCCGACGAGTATGCACCAAAGCAGGTTATTGCAATGCTCAATGAAATGAAAGACGATATTCTCTGCGTCAGAGGTAACTGTGAGGCTGAGGTAGATCAGATGGTATTGAACTTCCCCGTTCTTGCCGATTATGCCTTGCTTGACCTCGGCGAAAAAATGATATACCTCACTCACGGTCATGTTTATAACGAAAGCAATGTGCCGCCGATGAAAAAAGGGGACATACTTCTCCACGGTCATACCCATGTACCGAAATGCGTTGAGCATGAAAGCTATGTTTATATGAATCCCGGTTCGGTCTCAATTCCGAAGGAGAACAGCCACCACGGATATATGACGCTTGATAACGGCGTATTCCTTTGGAAGGATTTTGACGGTGACGTAAAAAAAGAATATAGAATATAAAAACAAATAAAAGACGGAGATCGCAATGACCTCCGTCTTAATTTTTATCCGATTTTATTTTGCAAGTGTAATTCCTGCAACGGGAACTGTTGCGCTGACTTTCTGAGAGAAGGTGCCGTTGAGGATCATTGCCTCTGCGTTGTCAACAGCCTCCTGTGTGCCGGGTGCTGCGGCTGTGCCGAGTCTTGAAAGGTATGTTGCGCCGCCCTTGTAGTCACCGTTATAAGCGGGGATTTCGGGAAGTGCGTTCGATTTGTCAATTTCCTTGCCGTTCTCATCGTACTCAACGTCGTCGTAGTCGATCATTTCGTTGATCGTGTTGAGATAATACTGAGCGAAGTCGTAACGGGGAGCGCAGATGAAGCCCTCATTATCGGCGAGCTTATCGGAACCGAAGCCGCAGAAGAAAGCGTCCTCACGGTTGTCGGCGATTTCCTGACTGTAGAAGTCGGAAGCGATAACGACGTTGCCGTTTGCAACAAGTGTATGACAATCCAACTTAACGTCTTTGCATACTCTTGCGTCGATCTTAACCTCGGAGTAAACAGACTCTGCGCCGAGAGCAAAGGCATTGAGGAGTGTAAGGTCATTTGCCGAATTGAGAAGATAACCGATTTTCGGAACCTTGAGCTCCTTAGCCTTGAGACCTGCGGCGATACCCGAAAGGTAAACCGCACCCGAAATGTTGGCTGTGTAGGAATGGATATTCTTGCCGTTGTCCTCACCGTTAAATACGATGTACTGAACCTTTGAATTTTGAGCATCTCCGTCAGAAGAGCTTGAAACATACTTGTTAACGGCAGACATATAGCCCGGATCTGCAAGGAAGACTATCGAGCACTCCTGATTTGTAAGGGAATGAATAGCGTCATATGCAGCCTGTTCGTCCGAAGGATCAACGTGCTCAACATAACGGAATCTGTCATTATTGATACCTGAACCAAAGGAAACAAGATCGTTTATAGCTGAGACACACTGGAGCGTTGAAAGGTCGGGAACATAATCGTCCGCATCGTCACGCTGTCCGGGAAGAATAACTCCGATTTTGATATTATCCTTAGTGATGTCGGTGTCGTCAACCATGCTGCACGAAGCGAGTGCGAAGCAAAGCACGGCAACGAGAACAAGTGCCAAGACTTTTTTGAACGTTTTCATTAAGAGTCCTCCTTAGAGAATTATACGTTTATTAAATCATAGATACATTATAGTGTATTTGACGAGGAAAATCAAGGAAAATTTTAAAAACCGTACTGTAATCATTCGAATATCGGCAGTGTTTTTGTTCATAAGGCTGTATTTGTATAAAATATTTTTATTTCGAAACAAGTTATTTCTTGCAAACACGGCGCAGGTGTTGTATAATTATTATGGATTATTTTTATAATGCCGAAAAAGGCGGTGTATTATGGGTTATATTGAATTTGCTGATGTATATAAAAGATATAAATCGGGCTCCGAGACCGTAAATGCTCTTGACGGGGTCAGCTTTTCCATTGAACAGGGTGAGCTATGCGTTGTTGTAGGACCCAGCGGCGCAGGTAAAACCACACTTCTCAACGTTTTGGGAGGTATGGACAGATGTTCAAGAGGTCAGATTGCGGTCGATGACAAGATAATAACCGATTTCGGAAAACGCATGCTTATGCTTTATCGCAGGCAGGAGGTAGGATTTATTTTTCAGTCCTACAATCTTGTGCCGAATCTTACCGCAGTCGAAAATCTTGAGCTTGTTGCCAATCTCAGCGACAAGGCGGTTGACTGCATGGCGCTTTTGAGATTGGTCGGATTGGAGAAAAGAGCAAATCTTTTCCCGTCACAGCTTTCGGGCGGTGAGCAGCAGCGAGTTGCGATTGCGAGGGCACTGGTAAAAAAGCCGAAGCTACTTCTTTGCGACGAGCCGACGGGTGCTCTTGACTATGAAACGGGAATTCAAGTCCTGAAGCTTATCAAAAAGGTTTCGGAGATAATGAAAATGACAGTTGTAATTATAACCCATAACCATGCTATTGCACCGATAGCGGACAGAATTATTTCGATGAAAAGCGGAAAAATCAGCAAAATAGAAATCAACGATACACCGATGCCGGTCGAAAGGATAGAGTGGTAATGACGAAAACCCTCATTAAGGAAGCTCTTCGTTCCATTACCGCCAACAAGCTCAGATTCCTTTCCGTTGCGATTATCATTGCGCTTGGAATGAGCTTCTTTGTCGGAATAAACTCGGCAAGCCCGGCTATGAATTACGAGGCGAACGAGTATTTCAACAGGAATAATCTGATGGACGTTCATGTTTCATCGTCAATTCCTTTTACGAACGAAGATATAGAGAAAATTAAAAATATAAAAAATGTTACTCAGGTTGTTGCGTCAAGCTATATCGACGGCTATGCTACGCTCGGCCGGGAGACCCTTGTCAACAAAAACGGTACGGAGCTTATTTTGAGAATCAGCTCATTTGATGTTGAAAAGGAAAAGAAGTTCCTTGACGGAGAAAGAAATCCATCTTTTCTTAATGCACTTGACCTTAAAGACGGAAGACTTCCGGAGAAGGCGGGGGAGTGCGTTGTTGATGAGAAATCGGCAGAGCTTTATGACGATATTGAAATCGGCAAGACTCTGAACATAACGGATGCCGACAGCAGTGCCGGCGTGTCTCTCGGTACCGATAAATTTGTTATTGTCGGAACGGTCACATCACCGATTTATATTTCACTTGACAGAGGACAGACAAAGCTTGGTTCGGGCAGTCTTGATTCATATATTTATGTTTTGCCCGAGGCATTTTCCTCAAATGAGGTTAATACTCTTGCTGTCCGAATGAAATATTCCGACGGTCTTGATACTTTTTCAAGTCAATATTCCGATAGAGCCGAATTGATAGCGGAAAAAATCAGAGAAGTTTCAAAAGAAGCAATTGACTCAAAGCTCGGCGAGCTGAAAAAGGAGTACACTCAAAAAATTGAGGATAAGCAGGCGGAGATTAAAACATTTTCCGATTTGAGCGATAAACAGCTCAAAGAAAAAGAGGATTCTATCAAAGAATTCAAGCAATATGTCGATAACGAGGATAAAATACTCACTGACCTGAAAACGACAAATGAAAACAGAGCGAAATCCGCTTCGTCAAGCTTGAACAGTCTCGAAAAGCAGCTTACAACACTTCAGGCGAATTACAATGCACATGTCAAATCCCGAGACAGTCAAAGCTCGGAAATCAGAGGATACAGCGAGCTGAAAAAGCTGTATGATGATCTCAATCAAAAGCATACGACTGCCAAAACAGAGCTGGATTCGCTTGAAAGCACATATCAAAGCAAAAAGAGCGAGCTTGACGTAAAAAATACCGAGATATCTAATCATGAAAGTAAAATTTCGGACTATGAAACAAGAATTTCAAGGCTCACTTCGGAGATAGACGAGCTCGAAAGAACAATTTCGTCTCTCAACTCAAGCATTACATCTTATAATCAAAGAGTTGAAGCTCAGAATTCCGTTGTTGACGGAATAAAGAGTGATATTAAAAAGCAGAATGATATCATTTCCGATTCGTCGGCAACGAACGAGGAAAAGCTTGCGGCAATAAGCAAAAGAACAAGACTTAACAGTGAGCTGACAACGGCGCAAAACGAGTTGAATTCAAGAAAAAACGAGCTTGAAAACGCTCAGTCGCAGCTTTCGTCAGCAAAAGCGGAAAAGACAAAGAAGGAAAACGAAAAGAGAAACCTGATAACTGTGCTCAACTCGGAGAGAGCGGCTCTTTCAACGGCTAAATCGCAGGTTGAAGTGCTCAAGACAGAATATTCAAACGCATTGGCGAACTATAATTCGGCAAAGAAAAACTATGATGCCGATTCGGCAACGCTTGACAAATATGTGTCCTCAATGAATGAGCTGACACGAGGACAGAGCAGCCTGACGAAGCTTATTGCTCAGGTTGAAAGTGAGGCAGCCGAGCTTGAAACGCTCAAACGCCGTGTGACCGAGGCTCAAATCAGTTATACGCTGGCTTCAAGAAACGGCTCGGTTGAGATTTCAAAGGCAGAGTATGATTTAAAGGTTGCCAAAAGCCGCTATTCAACGGTTGACGATGAATACACAGAGCTGAAAAATGATATTGACAGCAAAACGGAAAAACTGAACAGCGAGCTGAAAAATCTCCGGTCAACGCTCAATAATATTGCAAACCTCAGATGGACGGCAACGCCGAGAAGTGATTTTTCGGGCATGAGAAGCTTTGCAATAAGTCTTGAAAATATAAAATCGATGTCAACGGTTTTTCCGATGGTATTTTTCCTCACCGCTATGATAGCATGTCTTGTTATCATGATAAAAAATGTTGAGGAAGAACGAAAAGAAATCGGCGTTTTCAAGGCGTTCGGTTACTCGAATTCGGCGGTTGCGGGCAAATTTCTTCTTTACGCTCTGCTTGCGTGGATGATAGGTATTTTCATCGGAACGGTTATGGGCACATGCGTGCTTCCGTTCGTTATTTGCTCCATTTACAACATGACCTACAGTGTTCCGAATGTCGGTACGGTTTTCCTTGCAAATTATGTTTTCTTCGGAATTGCCATTTCGTTGATAATGATAGTTGCTGCAACCCTGATTGCTGTAATTCATGAAATCAAACATAATCCCGCAACGCTTATGCGCCCGAAAAATATTGCATATAACCGCAGACATATATTGGAAAAGATTCCGGGTCTTTGGGGAAGAATGAGCTACGGAATGGTTGTTGTTGCAAGAACGATTTCCCGAAGCCGTGAGAGAGTTACCGCCGGCGCACTCGGCATTGCATGCTGTACGGCATTGATTCTTTCCTCGCTCGGATTGATAAATTCGACGACTGCGGTCTCGGGCGCACAGTATGCCGACAACGGAATATTCAAGTATGATATAATGTTTGTTCTGCGAACTCCTCAGCAGGAGGACGCAAGCGTGCTCAAAAAAATTCAAAACGATCAGCGAACGGAAAATGCGTCGCTTTTCAGCAACACGAGTGCCTTTGCTTCCGCAGACAGCGGCGCACAGGTTAAAAGAACCGTCAGCATCATCACGATGAAGAACAGCGATGAGATTTCGGATTATGTCAATCTTAAACCCGTCAGCGGCGATCTTGATTTCAGCAAGGGTAAGGTCATTATAACCGAAAAGATGGCGAACGACCTCGGCATAAAGGTTGGCGGTGAGATTTATCTCGCTTCCACGGACGGCTCAACCTACAGCGCATCGGTCGGAGGAATAGTCAAGAATTATACAAATCATTATGTATATATGACCGACGAGAGCTATGAGCAGATTTTCGGAACGGCGCCTCAGTGCCGATATATAATTGTTACGGCAAAGTCGTATGCCGATGAGCAGGATATCAAAAATCTTGCGTCCGATTTTCTCAAGGAGGATATCGTAACAGGTGCATCAACCGCTACGGAAATGGCAAACTCCGTTGATGTTTCGATAAGCCGAATTCTTGCGGTCGTTATGATGTTTGTTCTTTCGGCATGTTTGCTTGCGCTGATAGTTATGTATACGAACTCAAACGTCAACCTCAGCGAGCGAACAAGGGAAATTGCCAACATCAAGGTTATCGGTCTGAGCGACCATGAGGTACTGATTTACGTTATTCGTGAAAGTGTTCTTTCGACCGTTTACGGCGCAGTAATCGGATTGATTGCGGGAATTTTCCTGCACAAGGTTCTTGTCGGCTTCATTTCGGTTGACAATATCGTTTACAGCAGCTCAATTTCGTGGTGGAGCTACCTCGTTACGATTGCCATTATTGTCTTAATATCGCTGATTTCGTCCTTGCCTATCAGGCTCAAGATAGACAGAATAAATATGGCAGAAACGCTCAAGGAAATTGAATAGTAAAATTGCTTGCACCTCTCTTTAAATAAATACGGAGAGGTGCAAGCTTGCATTATTTTAAAATACAGAGATAAAAAGCCGGCGGTATGATGAAAGAAAAACTTGAAAAACTGAAAAAAGATGTGCCGGCGGTGTTTCTCGCCATGAGAAAAAAGGAAACACCTTGGTACGCAAAGCTGTTTGCGGCGCTGACGGTGGCATATGCACTCTCGCCGATCGACCTTATACCGGATTTTATTCCCGTGCTCGGATATCTTGACGATCTGCTCATAATTCCGCTTCTGGTTACACTGACGGTAAAATGTATTCCGAGCTCCGTTTGGGAGCAGTGCAGAGCCGACTCGGCTGACATGTGGAAGGACGGAAAGCCGAAAAAATGGTATTATGCCATACCCATCATACTTTTTTGGCTGATAATCATTTGGCTAATCGTAAAAGCAATTTTCTTTAAATAAAAAAGCACAGAGGCAGGTTTCATTCAATCATCCTCTGTGCTTTTTATGTGTAAAAACTTACGCATGGTTACCCATTATGTTTTGTAAATATTCAAGAGACGTTTTGATGTCATTTTCATCCTTGAAATTGTCACGGTAAAGCTCGATTACGGCGGTGTTGTCATAGCCGTGCGCTTTCAGCGCCTTGAAAAGCCTTGCAAAATTGTATTCGCCTGCGCCGGGGGCAAGACAGTCGTGCTCCGCCGTGCCGTCGCTGAGGTGAACCTGAGCTATTCTGTCACCAAGCAGGTCAATGAATTCAAACTCACTTTGATTTGTCCGCCGACACTGCTTGATATCGAGCACCATTCTGAATTCGTCACCGACTGCGTCCGCAAGCGTTTTCATAATATGAGGATCGGAGCAGTAGAAGTTATTGACATTTTCCTGAGCGATGAAAAGGTTTGCTTTCCTCGCTTCGTTATGCAATTTAATGTAATTCTCGGCATATAATTCAGGTGTGTATCCTTTCCTGTTCTTTCCGCCATGCAGAACAACCAGCTCGGCTCCGAGCTCGTTCGCCGCTGCAAAATAACGCTTATAGAATTCTATGCTGTCATTTGTGCGTCGGTCATAGTTGCTGAAAATCAGATAAGGCTCATATCCCGAGGTAAAAGGATGCACAGAACGGACATGAATACCGTAATAATCCTTGATTTTGCACAGCTGCTTTAATATGCTGCCCTCAAGCTCACTTGGTGAATTGAAAAATATCTCTGCCGTTTTTGCTCCCGAACGTCCGACCGCTTTGAGCGACTCCTCAATCAGCGACGGATAGAAGCAAGAGGAGGAAACTCCGATTTCCATGTCAACACCTGCCTTTTTCATTGATATTTTAGCACCATATCTGCCGTCGGTAAAGACTTTTTTCCTGTTATTTGCAGAAAATATTATCAAATTGTTAATTTTTTCAAAAAGACTTGATTTTTACGGTAAACGGGCTATAATATATTTAGCACTCAGGGAACAAGAGTGCTAAAACGACAAATATTTAGTTTTTATAGGAGGCTTTCACAATGAAAATCAAACCGCTTGCAGACCGTGTTGTTGTTAAGATGACAGAGGCTGAAGAAAAAACAGAGAGTGGAATTATTCTTGCTTCTTCCGCAAAGGAGAAGCCGCAGATCGCCGAGGTTCTCGCAGTAGGTCCCGGAGGACTTGTTGACGGCAAAGAGGTTGAAATGTATGTTAAGGTCGGCGATAAGGTAATCACCGGCAAATATGCAGGCACCGAGGTCAAGCTCGATAAAGAAGAGTACATCATCGTTCGTCAGAGCGATATTCTTGCAATAGTAGAATAACAGGAGGAATTCATCATGGCTAAACAGATTATTTACGGAGAAGAAGCCAGAAAGGCTCTCCAGGCAGGTATTGATAAGCTTGCCGATACAGTTAAAATCACACTCGG
>CAVGRW010000075.1:0-11364 GCA_963631735.1 Bacteroidaceae bacterium
TAGGATGATGCATTTATGTCCAAGCTGGTAATAGTGGAGTCACCCACAAAGGTTAAAACAGTAAAAAAATATCTCGGTCAAGGCTATAACGTAACCGCTTCAATGGGTCATGTCCGTGACCTGCCTGCGGCGAAGCTGAGCGTTGACGTAAAGAATGATTTTGCCCCGAAATATGCCGTTATCAAGGGTAAAGAGAAGCTCGTTAAGGAGCTTAAAAGCATGGTTGCCGAGTCCGACGGCGTTTATCTCGCAACCGACCCCGACCGTGAAGGAGAGGCTATTTCGTGGCATCTTGCAACTCTGCTCGGTCTTGATATGAACGCGGCAAACAGAATTACTTTTAATGAAATCACTAAAACGGGTATCGAAAACGGAATGAAAAATCCCCGTTCAATTGATATGAACCTTGTAAATGCACAGCAGGCGAGAAGAATTCTTGACCGTCTTGTTGGTTACAAGCTCAGCCCGTTTATTTCGCAGAAAATTCGCAGAGGTCTTTCGGCAGGCCGTGTTCAGTCCGTTGCCGTAAGGCTCATCGTTGACCGTGAGAATGAGATAAGAGCTTTCGTTCCCGAGGAGTATTGGACGCTCGATGCCAAGTTTACCGCTCCGAGTAGAAAGACCTTCTCCGCAAGCTTCTACGGCGACGAAACAGGCAAGGTCAAAATTACGAACAAGGAGCAGGCAGACGCATACCTTGCAAGACTTGACAATGCAAAATACAGCGTTACCTCCGTCAAGAAGGGCACGAGAAAGAAAAATCCCGCTCCGCCGTTCATCACATCAACCCTTCAGCAGGAGGCGTCACGCCGCATGGGCTTCCAGGCTCAGCGTACAATGCGTGCCGCTCAGGAGCTTTACGAGGGCGTTGATATCGCAGGAATAGGCACAACGGGTCTTATCACATACATGAGAACCGACTCTCTGAGAATTTCCGAGGAGGCAAGAGCCGCCACAAACAGCTTCATTCTCGAGACATACGGCGAGAAATATCTCCCTGAAAAGCCGAGATATTTCAAGTCAAGAAGCAATGCTCAGGACGGTCACGAGGCTATCAGACCGACTAATCCGGCGCTCACTCCCGACAGGGTAAGAGGCAGTCTCACCTCCGATCAGTATAAGCTCTACACGCTCATTTGGAAGCGCTTTGTTGCAAGTCTGATGGCAACCTGTATTCAGAATACCGTTAAGGCAGAGATAGACGCCGTAACGGAGGGCGTTGACGGTTATTGCCGCTTTACCGCCGCAGGCTACAGCATTAAGTTTGACGGATTTACGGTTCTCTATGAGGAGAGCACGGACGACGAGGATGCCGAAGCCGAGGGTAAGCTCCCTGAGCTTAACACGGGCGACAAGCTCAAGCTCAAGGATTTAAAAGGCAATCAGCATTTCACTCAGCCGCCTGCAAGATACACCGAAGCTTCTCTTATCAAGGCTCTTGAGGAGAACGGAATCGGACGTCCGAGCACATACGCAACTATCATCACAACGATAGTCAAGCGTGAATATGTAAAGCGTCAGCAGAAGCAGCTCTATCCGACGGAGCTGGGCGAAGCGATAACAAAGCTTCTTAAAGAGAAGTTTTCAAAGATAGTTAACACGAAATTCACGGCAGGCATGGAAACCAAGCTCGACGAGGTCGGCGAGGGTAAGGAAGATTACATCGCCATGCTCCATGAATTCTATGATGAATTCGATAAAAACCTGCAAAAGGTCAAAGCGGATATGAAGGACGTCAAGATCCAGCTCGATGAGGACGTTACGGATATTCCGTGCGAGAAGTGCGGCAGAATGATGGTTATTAAGGTCGGCCGCTACGGTAAATTCCTTGCATGTCCCGGCTATCCCGAGTGCAAGAACGCAAAGCCGCTTGTTACAAAGACAAATGCAAAATGCCCCAAGTGCGGCGGCGAGGTCATCGAGAGAAAGTCCAAGAGGGGATTCCCGTTCTTTGGCTGCTCAAATTGGCCCGAGTGCGATTTTATGACATGGGATAAGCCGACCGACGAAACATGCCCGAAATGCGGCAAGTCGCTCTTTAAACGCAGAGGCGGACTGATTGTTTGCCTTGACGAAAACTGCGGCTACGAGCGCAAGGCAGAAAGAAAAAGCAAGAAAAAGGAAGATCAGTAAATGGACAGAGTTCTTGTTGTAGGCGGAGGCTTGGCAGGCGTTGAAGCGGCATGGGCGCTCGCAAACAGAGACGTTCCCGTCACGATAGCCGAGATGAAGCCGAAGAAACATTCTCCTGCCCACAAAACGGATATGCTCGCAGAGCTTGTCTGCTCCAATTCGCTCAAGGCTCAGCGTGTCGGCTCGGCGGCAGGACTGCTCAAAGCCGAAATGGAAAGGCTCGGTTCGATTTGCGTCGAATGTGCAAAAAAATGCAGTGTCCCGGCAGGCGGTGCGCTCGCCGTTGACCGTGATGAATTTTCCCGTATGATAACGGAAAAAATAAAGTCACATCCGCTCATTGAGCTTGAATGTCGAGAGGTTACGGATATTCCCGAGGGCAACGTTATCATTGCCGCAGGTCCGCTCGCTTCCGATGCCCTTGCCGATAAAATCAAGGAGCTTTGCGGCGGTTCGCTCAGCTTTTTTGATGCGGCGGCTCCGATAGTTACGGACGAGAGCATTGATAAATCCTGTGCCTTTACTCAGTCGAGATATGACCGTGGCGGCGAGGACGATTACCTAAACTGCCCGATGAATAAGGAAGAATACGAGAATTTTTATAACGAGCTTGTTAATGCCGAATCGGCGGAGCTTCATTCCTTTGACAAGAAAAAGGGCGTTTATGAGGGCTGTATGCCGATCGAGGTCATGGCTTCGAGAGGTGCCGACACAATGCGTTTCGGTCCGTTGAAGCCCGTCGGATTGAGAGACCCGAGAACGGGTCATCGTCCGTGGGCGGTTTTACAGCTTCGCCGTGAGGATTCAAGCGGCACGATGTATAACCTTGTCGGATTTCAGACCAATCTCAAATTCGGCGAGCAAAAACGGGTGTTCTCCATGATTCCTGCGCTGAAAAATGCGGAATTTGTCCGCTACGGCGTGATGCACAGGAACACGTTTATTGATTCGCCCCGACACCTGAACAGTGATTTTTCGTTCAGAAGACGTGACAGCTTGTACTTTGCTGGTCAGATCACGGGCGTTGAGGGCTATATGGAGTCCGCATCGTCTGGAATTCTTGCCGGAATAAACATGGCGAACAGACTTGCGGGCAAGGCTCCGCTTGAGCTTCCTGATTTCACGATGATGGGCGCACTTTCAAAATATATAAGCAACGAGAGCGTGGCGGATTTTCAGCCGATGGGCGCGAACTTCGGAATTCTGCCGCCGCTCGATGAAAAGATAAGAGATAAAAAATTAAGATACGAAGCTCTTGCAAAGAGAAGTCTTGATTTTTTCAACGAAAGGTTTGGTGAAGATGAAACCTGATATAAATGAGCTTCAGCAAAAGCTCGGATATAAATTTAAAAATGAGTCGCTGTTACTGCGTGCGCTTTCTCATTCCTCATATTTCAATGAGAACCACGATACATGCGAAGGCTCGAACGAACGCCTTGAATTCCTCGGCGATTCGGTTCTCGGCTTTATAACGGCGGAAAACTTTTTCAAGAATTATACGGATTTTCCCGAGGGAGATTTGACAAAGCTCCGTGCGGCAATGGTCTGCGAAAAGTCGCTTGCATCATTTGCCCGTGAAATTCAGCTCGGCAAATACCTTATGCTCGGCAAGGGCGAGGTCGTAACGGGCGGCAGAGAGCGTCCTTCAATTCAGGCGGACGCATTTGAGGCTGTTATTGCCGCAATCTACCTTGACGGCGGCATGGACGAGGCGAGAAAATTTGTGCTCAAATATATTGATGAAGCTATCAGAAAGCACCGCTCCGTCAAGGATTACAAGACAATGCTTCAGGAGGTTGTTCAGCGCAACCCTGGAGAGATCGTTGAATATGTTCTTGCAGGCGAGAGCGGCCCCGACCACGACAAACGCTTTGAGGTTGAGGTTCATCTCAATTCAAACGTGATCGGCAGGGGAGTCGGCAGAAGCAAGAAGCGTGCCGAGCAGGAGGCTGCAAGGGAAGCCTTGGAGCTTATGGGACTGTGAAGCATGTAAATGTGGGACTTTTTGTTCCGCACAACGGCTGTCCGCACCAATGCACGTTCTGCAATCAGCGTGCGATCTCGGGTCAAAATAAGCAGGTTACGCCTGCCGATGTTGATGAAGCGGTCAAAATCGCAATGAACAATCCCGACAGCAGGGGCGGCGAAATTGCCTTCTTCGGCGGCAGCTTTACGGCGATCGACCGTGATGTTATGGTCGGACTTTTGAAAGCGGCGTATAAATACGTTGAAAACGGAAGCTTCAAGGGCATACGTTGTTCAACACGTCCCGATGCGATAGATGATGAAATTTGTCGGATTTTGAAGCCATACGGCGTTACGGCGGTCGAGCTTGGCGCACAGAGCATGAACGACGAGGTTCTGCGGCTCAATCGCAGAGGTCACACCTCGCAGGATGTTGTAAATGCGTCGGAAATGCTGAAAAGCTATGGCTTTGAGCTCGGACTGCAAATGATGACGGGGCTCTACGGCTCAACGGATGAGGACAGCATTGAAACGGCGAAGAAAATTATTGCCTTGAAGCCTGCGACGGTTCGCATTTATCCGACCGTAGTGCTCGAAAATACCGAGCTTGCCGAGCTTTATAAAAGCGGCAAATATCAGCCCGAAACGGTTGACTCGGCGACAGAGCTTTGTGCAAAGCTGCTTTTGATGTTCGATGAAGCAGATATAACCGTTATCAGAACGGGGCTTCATTCGGGCGGCGGCGTTGAGGGAGAGTATCTCGCAGGCGCATACCATCCGGCATTTAAGGAGCTTTGCGAGGGTAAAATCTACCTCAACAAGGCTATAGAATATATCAAAGAAAATCAAATTCCGCAGGGAAAAATTATAATTTATGTTGCCCCCGATGCAATTTCAAAAATGACGGGGCAGAAACACTGTAATATTTTAAAGCTCAGGGAAATGGGCTACGATGCTAAAATTACGGCAGACAGCAAAACAGGCAAGTATCAACTTTACATAATAAGGAACGAAGAATTATGAGATTAAAAGCGCTCGAAATGCAGGGCTTCAAGTCCTTCCCCGACAAAACGGTCTTTAATTTCAATCACGGAATGACGGCTGTTGTCGGCCCCAACGGCTCGGGTAAGAGTAACATTGCCGACGCCGTGCGCTGGGTTCTCGGCGAGCAATCAACCAAGAACCTGCGAGGCTCTAAAATGGAAGATGTCATCTTCGGCGGAACGAAGGTCAGAAAGCCTCTCGGCTTTGCCGAGGTCACTCTGCGCCTTGACAACACAGACAGAACTCTCAACAACGATAAGGACGAGGTTTCCGTAACACGACGCTATTACCGTTCGGGCGAGAGCGAATATATGCTTAACGGTCAGGTAGTCCGCCTGCGTGATATTCATGAGCTTTTCATGGACACAGGTCTCGGACGTGACGGCTATTCACTCGTCAGTCAGGGTAGAATCGCCGATTTGATTTCTTCAAAATCTGGTCAGCGCCGTGACATGCTTGAGGAAGCGGCTGGAATTTCACATTACAGATATCGCCGCAACGACGCTAACAGGAAGCTCGACCAGGCGGAGGAAAATCTTGTTCGCTTGAGGGATATTCTCTCCGAGCTTGAAAGCCGTGTAGGTCCCCTTAAAACGCAGAGCGAAAAGGCACAGAAGTTCCTTGTTCTCGCAAAGGAGAAAAAGGAGCTTGAAATCGGACTTTGGCTTCACACGATTGACACCTCAAAGGTCAAATTGAGAGAGCAGGAGGATAAGCTTTCCATCGCCCAGGGTCAGTATGATTCAATCGAGGCTTCTCTCTCTCAGATCGAAAACGAGACCGAGGAAATTATCGCCAAGGGTCAGGAAATCACGGTCAAAATCGACAATATAAGAAACAATTCGACAAGCTATGAGGAAAAAGCGGTTCAGCTTGAGGGTCAAATTTCCGTTGAGAAGAACACAATTCTTCATAACGAGCAGACGATCGAGCGTATCAAGCGTGACATGAGCGACGCTTCAAACAGCGAGATTTCCCTCAAAAAAGAGGTCGAAGAAGCCGAAGCGGAAATCAACGAGCTTTTGGGCGAGATTGAAAAGAAGCGCAAGGAGCTTGACTCTGCGGCGGCAAGCATAGCCGATACGAAGAACGAGACGGGCGAATTCTCAGACCGAATTGCCGAGCTTTCGCAGAAGATAACCGCTCTCACTCAGAAGGTCGGCGAAAAGAGAATCGAAGAAACCACGGCGAATTCGTCAATCGACGAGATAAAGGGTCGTGTCAGCAATATTGAGGGCGTGCTCTCAACGAGGAACGGCTATATAACCGAACTTGAAGAAAAGCGCAACGCTTGTCAGGCTCAGCTCGATAAGCTCAACGACACGGCGACCGAGATAATGAACGCCGTGTCGGGATATAATCTCCGAGTTCAGTCCCGTCAGGAAAAGGCGGACAAGCTGAAATCGGAAATCGATGCAAGAGGTCTTGACATCCTTCAGAAGAAGGACAAGGTTCGTTTGCTCGACGATATGGAAAAAAACATGGAGGGCTATTCGGGTGCCGTTAAAGCCGTTGTCCGTGAGGCAAAGGGCGGCGCACTCAGAGGTATTCACGGTCCGCTTTCTCAGCTCATCAGTGTTGAGGATCGCTATGCCGTGGCGGTTGAAACTGCTCTCGGTGCGGCGATACAGAACATCGTAACCGACAGCGAGAATGACGCAAAGCGTGCCATTAACTTCCTTAAAGAGAAGAAGGGCGGACGTGCAACATTCCTGCCGCTGACCTCCGTTAAGTCAAAGCCGTTCACGGAAAAAGGGCTTGACGACTGCTACGGATTTGTCGATATGGCGGATAAGCTGCTCGATTACGACAGCAGGTATAACGAAATTATTCAGTCACTTTTGGGCAGAACTGCCGTTGCCGAGGATCTCGACAGCGCAATTTCCATGGCGAAAAAATATTCATACAGATTTAAGATAGTTACTCTTGACGGTCAGGTCGTCAATGCCGGCGGTTCAATGACGGGCGGTTCGAGAGGACACAATGCAGGTATTCTCAGCCGAAGCAACGAGAAGGACAAGCTCAATTCGCAGATTGCTAAACTTGCTGCCGAGCAGGAGCAGGATAACGAAGCATATAAGAAATTGAGCGTTGAGCTTTCGGCAGTTAAGGCTGACCTTGACGCTTCACAGGCTGATCTCAAGCGCACACAGGAGGACGTTATTCGTAAGGAAAGCGAGCTTGCACTTATCGAGGGTAAGCTTGACACGGCTAATGCTGCCCTTGAAGAACTCCGCCGTGAGAAAAAATCGGCATCGCTGAGAATAAGCGATCTTGAAGCGCTGAAAAACGAAGCTCAGACCGAGATCGACAAGCTCAATAAGGAAATGGGTTCCTTGCAGGCCGACCTCGACGTCGTGACCCACGGCAGAGAGAAGCTTGAGGAAAAGAAAGAGGAGCTTGCACAGACCGAGGCAAGAATCAATCTTGATATTCTCGCTCTCGAAAAGGACATTGAGGCAAAGAAAGAAGCTGTTGACCTCCTTAACCGCCGTATGGCGAGCCATGAGGGCAGGCTGGACGACCTCAACGATGAAATTGCGGTAATTGAAAACGCAAACAAAGAAATTGAAATAAAAATTCAGGAGCTTTCAAAGCAGGCGCAGGAGCTTCACGAGCTTGGCGCAAGCGCAAAGAGTGACATTGAAACGCTCATTGCGGAGCGTACAAAGTGCGAGGCGAGAAGCGCACAACTGCGTTCGGAGGAGCGTTCAAAGTCAGCCGAGCGTGAAAAAATCAGCGGAGAGTTGGCACGTCTTGAGGAGCGCAAGGCTCAGATGGAGCAGCAGCTCGAAAATGCGATTAACAAGCTCTTCGACGAATATCAGCTGACGAAATCCGAGGCGGAAGCGCTTGAAATCGTGATTGAGGATTATCAGCAGGCGCACAGAAGGTTGCAGGAAATCAAGGGCAAAATTCGTGCCCTCGGCAATGTAAACGTCGGCGCAATCGAGGAATACAAAGAGGTTTCCGAACGTTACGAATTCATGAGCGCTCAGCTTGAGGATATCGAGAAGTCGAGAGATGAGCTGAACAGGCTCATTACAGAGCTGACGAGCAAAATGGCGGAGCAGTTCAAGGCTCAGTTTGTTCGCATAAACAGCTATTTCGGCGAAACGTTTGTCGAGCTTTTCGGCGGCGGCAAGGCGGAGCTTATTCTCGAAAATCCGAACGATGTGCTTGAATGTAACATTGAGATAAAGGTTCAGCCGCCGGGCAAGAATGTTCAGAATATCGACCTGCTTTCGGGCGGCGAAAAGGGATTGGCGGCCATTGCGCTTCTTTTCTCAATTCTCAAGGTTGCACCGTCCCCGTTCTGTATTTTCGACGAGGTCGAAGCCGCACTTGACGACGTCAACGTTGCCCGTTATGCACGCTATGTCCGCCGCATGACGACGAATACGCAGTTCATTCTCATCACCCACAGACGAGGCACTATGGAAGAAGCCGACGTTCTCTACGGCATAACGATGCAGGAGGAGGGCGTTTCAAAGATGCTCGAGCTTCAGACGGCAGATATGGCTAAGAGGCTCGGAATAAGCTAAGGAGCAGTCTATGATTTTTAAACAATTTACTACCAATGAAATAAAGGCTACGGGTTGGCTCAGAAATCAGCTTGAAATTCAGGCAAAGGGTCTTTCGGGCAATCTTGACAAGATGTGGAACAGCGTCAAGGAGTCGAGCTGGATCGGCGGCAACGACGAGGGCTGGGAGCGTGTTCCCTATTGGCTCGACGGCTTTGTGCCGCTCGCTTACCTTCTTGATAACGATGATATGAAAGCCCGTGCGAAGAAATATATTGACGCCATTCTTGAGCGTCAGTGCGAGGACGGCTGGATCTGCCCGTGCGAAAAGGAACAGCGTGTCAACTATGATATTTGGGCATGCTTTATAATCTGCAAGGCACTTGTTGTTTATGCCGATTGTTCGGGCGATGAGCGAATCGAAAATGCCGTCAGCCGTGCGCTGCAAAATCTCAGCTCGCACATGAACAGCCGAACTCTTTTTGATTGGGGTGCGGCTCGTTGGTTCGAGTGCCTTATCCCGATTCTTTGGCTTCGTGAAAGGAAGCCTGAGGATTGGCAGCTTGACCTCGTTGACAAGCTCTACATACAGGGCATTGATTATAAGAAGATGTTCAAATCGTGGCGCTATGCCGAGAGACGTGAGAATTGGAGTTATCTCAACCACGTTGTCAACATTGCAATGATGCTCAAGGGTGAAGCGCTGATGACCGAATTTATCGGCGGCGACCCGAACGAATTCGCAAAGCAGGCGATGAAAATTCTTCTGCGTGACCACGGCATGGCATGCGGACATTTCTCGGGCGATGAATGTCTGAGCGGCACAAGTCCCGTTCACGGCTCGGAGTGCTGTTCGGTTGCCGAGGCGATGTATTCTTACGAGTGGCTTGTTGCGCTGACGGGTGACAGCTATTGGTCGGAGCGCTTGGAAAAAACGGCGTTTAATGCTTTCCCTGCGACCGTCAGCCCCGATATGTGGACTCATCAGTACGATCAGCTGACAAATCAGGTTCAGTGTGCACGCTTCCCTGACGGGAAACAGCCGTTTGATACGAACGGCGAGGAGTCGCACATCTTCGGTCTTGAGCCGAATTTCGGATGCTGTACCGCAAACTTTAATCAGGCTTTCCCGAAGCTTGCAATGAGCACGATGATGAAAACGGAAAAGGGCGTTGCGATATGTGCCGTTGCACCGAGTAAGGTTGAAACAGAGATTGACGGCGCAAGCTTTGACGTTGAGATAGTCACAAACTACCCCTTTGAGGACGGATATAAAATCAAGGTCAATTCGACAACTCATGACGAGCGTGAAATACTTGTTCGTATTCCCGAAAAGGCTGTCGGTGCAAAAATTGACGGCGAAGAGGTCGGCAGTGGATTTGTGAAAATTACCCGTGATTTCTTCGGTGAGAGCGTTATTGATGTTCGCTTTGATTTCAATGTTGAGCTGACAGAGCGCCCAAGCGGACTTTTCTGCGCCGAGCGCGGTAATCTTGTTTTTGCACTCCCGATAGGCGAGAAATGGGAGAAAAAGGAGTATGTCCGTGACGGAGTTGAAAGAAAGTTCCCGTACTGCGACTATGAAATTTTCCCGACAACGGATTGGAATTACGGCTTTGCAGATAAGAACTTCACCGTTGAATTCGGTGAGGTAGGCGATGTTCCGTTCTCACCGAACGGCGCGCCGATAAAGCTTAAAGCAAAAATGGCGCAGGTCGATTGGAAGATGACCGACGGCAGATGTGAGGAGCTTCCCGAGAGCAAAAAGGCAATCGGAGAACCGATTGAAAAGGAGCTTATCCCTTACGGTTGTACGAATCTTCGCATGACCGAGATGCCGATAACAGAATAAAAATACGGCTGTCAAGCTCGGCGCATAAGCGTTGCCGAATTTGACAGCCGTTTTTCACAGCATATTGAAAATTATTGATTACTTGCTTTGTGAATATTTTTCATGAAGCTTCAACGGATAGCCTGCGTCCTTGAATTCCCAATGCTCAAGTCCGTACTTGACGGCGGCGACGGGGGACAGGCTCGTTAATTTTTTGTATTCGTCTGCTTTTTCCCATTCGTCCGAAACGTTGAAGCTCATTTGAACACTGCTTCCGAAAAGGCACGGGTCGATCTGACCGAGTGTTGTTTCCTGTGCAAGGCGGCCGTGTGCGAGATACGGCACATCGGCACTGCTGTCAGTCACACTTTTTTGTGCGAGATAGTCGGCTCTGTAGGCATATGAATCAAAGTTCTGCGCCGTGAGCACAAGCATAACAAAACAGCCTGCAATAAACGCAACGGGAGCGGCAATACCGATAATTCGTTTAATTTTTTTGCCGACTCCGATTTCCTTGACTAAATACAGGGCATAGCAGAAAAGGACAGCGAACGTGGTGAAAAAAGTTCTGTCACCTCTGTGATTTACTATTGTCATCGGGGCGACCGCACTGCCGAGCAGTATGACGGTCATGATAACCGAAACAATCATTTTCTTTTGCTTTGAAAGAATTGAAACAATCAAAGCGGCAATCAAATAGACTACCTCGAGCGGCAAATATAATGTTGCCAGCTCGTTTGCTTTTTGTGCGAAAATCAAAGCAAAAACGCACGTCAGAGGAAAGACGGCAAGGATTGCGGTCAGAATAAATTTTATAATTTTATTCGTTTTGCACTGCTTGTATAGCACATAAATCAGAGCGGCGGA
>CAVGRW010000076.1:0-11253 GCA_963631735.1 Bacteroidaceae bacterium
TATCAGACTTAAACTCCTTCCGTCACGACTTCGTCGTGCCACCTCCCTCAAGAGGGAGGCCACGGATATTTGCCTTAAAATAAACACTTATCAAAACCTTATTTAAACCCCTCCGACTTCGGCGCAAACCGCCGAAGCCACCTTCCCGGCATGGGAGGCAAGAAAGCATTTGCTTCACGCCCTACGATTGGCTATAAAAACAGCACAATCCGTAGGGGTCGATGCCCACATCGACCCAAGGTCAGAAGAAATCGACAAAGTCCTCCCCTCAAAAAGCCTGATTAAAATTCAACAAAATATCAAAAATCCCCATAAACCGGAGGTATTAATAATGAAATACAGCACCAAATTCATTTCGGCGACAAAGGAATACTGCGAATTTCTGCATTTTGTTCCTGCGCCGTATCTCAGAAAGACATTTGAACTCGATTTCGTTCCCGAAAAGGCAGAAATGCTTGTAACGGGTCTCGGTTTCTATGAGTTTTGGCTCAACGGCAAGCACCTCACAAGGGGCTGTCTTGCGCCATACATTTCTAACCCGAACGACCTGATTTATTACGACCGCTACGACCTCACGGACAAGCTCAAAAAAGGCAAGAACGTCATTGCTTTTGCCCTCGGCAACGGCTTGCAGAATCCCATCGGCGGCGAGGTCTGGGATTTTCAGCTCGCACGCTGGAGAAGCGCACCGAAGCTTGCCTTATGTTTTGAGTGCTCGGGTGAGGGCAAGGAAATAAGCTTTGAAGCCGACGAGAGCTTCAAGGTTCACGCTTCGCCTATTTATTTTGACGACATGCGCTGCGGCGAACGCTACGACGCAAGAAATGAGATCGACGGCTGGAATCTTCCCGATTTTGACGACAGCGAATGGAAAAATGCTATCTCAGTTGACGCTCCGTCGGGCGAATGTCTCGAGGGCGGTCATGCGCTTATTAAAAAAATCCGTGAGCTCAAGCCTGTTAAATTCTACAAGGGCCATATTTCGGCATTTGCCCACCCGAGGGAAAATCTCCCCAAGCATATTCTTCCCGAGGAGGAATACTGCAACGACGGCTACATATACGATTTCGGCGAGAATATCACGGGTATTGTACGCCTGAAAATTAAGGGCAGAAAGGGTCAGAAAATCGTCATGTCCTGCGGCGAAAGTCTCTTTGACGGCGGACTTGACATGCACAACATCTGCGAATTTCAGCCCATCGGCATGACGCAGGTTCAGGTCTATATCTGCAAGGGCGAGAGCGAGGAGATCTGGGAGCCGATGTTCTGCTATCACGGCTTCCAATACTGCTTCGTTACGGGAATCGACGACGATCAGGCAACCGAGGATTTGCTGACTTATGTTGTCATGCATGCCGATGTTCCGCAGATCGGCGGCTTTGAGTGCTCCGATGAGCTTGTCAATAAGCTTCAGGACGCAACGCTCAGAAGCGACCTTGCAAATATGTTCTATTTCCCGACCGACTGCCCCCACCGTGAGAAAAACGGCTGGACGGGTGACGCTCATCTTTCCGCAGAGCAGTTCATGATGAATATAGGCGCAGAAAACACGCTTCGAGAATGGCTCCACAGCGTCAGAAAATCGCAGGACGAAAGAGGCGCGCTCCCGGGAATCGTGCCGACAGGCGGCTGGGGCTTTGAATGGGGCAACGGTCCTGCCTGGGACGCTGTTCTTACCGAACTGCCATACAGAATGTGGCAGTACAGGGGCGATAAAAAAGTGCTTGAGGAGAACGCAACGGCAATCTTCCGCTATATTTCGTACCTCTCGACAAGGCTTGACGAGAAGGGTCTTGTCCATATCGGTCTCGGCGATTGGCTCCCCGTTGACGACGTTAAGCCCTGCCCTCTTGAGGTTACGGACACGCTCGTTTCAATGGGTATTTGCGAGAAAGCGGCGGAAATTTTCAGAGTGTGCGATATGCCGCTTCGTGCCGAATTCGCTCAGAAGCTCCATGACGGGCTTCGTGCAAGCTTCCGTGAGCATTTGATTGACGACGATCTCGTTGTTTACGGCAACCATCAGACCACTCAGGCGGCGGCAATTTACTACGGCGCATTTGACGAAAATGAAAAAGAAAGGGCGTTCGCTCACCTGCTCGAGCTTATTCATAACGCAAACGACAACATGACCGTCGGCATTATCGGCGCAAGAACAATGTTCCACGTTCTCGCCGAGTTCGGCTATGAGGAGCTGGCACTTCACATGATAGCGAAGCCCGATTATCCGTCCTTTGCAAGCTGGATAACAGAATATAATGCCAACACGCTCTTTGAAATTATCACACATAATCCGCCGAACGGCTTTTCACACAATCACCACTTTTTCGGCGATATTTCGGCATGGTTCATTAAGAACCTTGCAGGCATCATTCCGAATTCGGAGGTTTGCGACCCGAATTATATCATAATCTCCCCTGCCTTCGTCGGCTCGCTGAGCTATGCCGAGGGTTGGTACACCGCACCGGCGGGAAAAATCTCCGTCCGCTGGGAGCGCATGGGCGATGAAATCAAGCTTAACGTCACCGTTCCCGACGGCGTAACAGGCAAAATAAAGCTCCGCCACGGCGCAAAATTTGCAAGCGGCGAAGATGAAATTGATATTCAGAGCGGAGAGTTTATTGTGAAGTGAGTTGCTGATTTCTTTAATGAATTAAGTCGCTGCCGCATTTTATCTTTATCCCCTCCATCGCTCATGCGACACCTCCCCTTGAATCGTTCAATGGGAGGCTGAACGAATTCTGCCCTGAAAGTAATTTTAATCAGACTGTCTCGATGCCTACATCGACCCAAAGTCAGAATAAAGCATACACTGTTTCTACAATAAAAAGCTCATGCATAAAGACAACCTCATAAAAAACAAGCCCCCGAAAGCTCACATTAAAGCTTTCGGGGGCATATTCATTCAATTCATTATTTTATCTTTTTGACAGAACAGCTTATTGTTCTCGGAAAAGATTTCAAATGCGTCGTGGACGACCTCAAGCTCGCAGTCACGGTGCAGTCCGCCGAACTCGCCGTCCAGCGTCCAAGGAACATCCTGATTGCAGGTGATCTTGACCTTTTTCGTTTTAACAATCATCATCTGAACTCCGTCATAGTCCTGCGCTATAGCTTTTTTCAGCATCTTCACGGCGTCGATATTACGCTTCAAGCCCTTAACCATGAACAGCTCAAGATAGCCGTCGTTGAGCTTTACGTCCTGATGGTCGAACTTAAAAAGTCCTGCAACAGAGGTGGAATTTGAAATCGAGCCGAAGTAAAAATCGTCCTCGACAACTCCGTCGTCATACTCGATTTTCATGTGTATAGGCTTAAATCCGAAAAGCATGGGAATGAATTTGATAACAAATCCGTTTATCATGTAGGCGGCATGACCGAACATATTTTTAAGCTTCTGCGGAGTGCTGTAGGAAAGGTCGGTAGCAATTCCGAACGAAGCGATATATGTAAAATACCTGCCGTCAAGCGTGCCGAGGTCATAGCTGTTTTTCTTTCCGCTTTGTATCAAATCGGCGGAAGCTCCGAGCTCTGTCGGTATGCCGAGCGTGTTTGCGAGGTCATTCGTTGAGCCCGACGGAATATAGCCGACGGGAATTTTTTTGCCGAGCTTCATCAATCCGTTGATGACCTCGTTAAGCGTTCCGTCGCCGCCGCAGCAAAGTATAACGTCATACTTTGCACCCTCGTCCTTGACAATGGTGGTTGCGTCGCCCTGACAGCGTGTGGTTCTTATATCTGTCTCCCACTCGGGCGGTGAAAACTTCTTGACAATCTCCAAGGCACCGAGACGCTTGTTATTTCGTCCCGCACACGGATTGACTATCAAAAGTGCTTTCTTACTGTCCATAAATGCACCCACCCTTTCTCAAGGCAACACCGCACAAATCGCGGTGCACGCCTTAACGTAATAATTATACCAAATACGTCCCGATTTCGTCAATGCCTTTTACGACGAAAAAGCTAAATTGACTTAAATTAAAAATTTATTCTTACAATAAGAAGATTAAATAAATAATTATGTTAAAATTGCTTAAATTCATTGACATAATTGTCGAATTTTGGTAATATATATAATAAAAATTTGAGGAGATGATTTCATGGATTTGGGAAAAATTATCGAGAAAAAACGTGATGCGGCAAAATATATGGTAAAGGAAATTACATATATCTGCAAAAACATCGAAAAGCGTGACCCCGGCTCGATCGGCGAGAAAAAAGCATGTGAATATATGGCTGAGGTTCTCAAAAAGGACTGCGGCTGTGACCGTGCCGACGTTGAGTCCTTTAAGGAAAATCCCGGCTCGTTCTACGGCTGGATGTTCTTCACAATAACCTTTGTTCTTGCGGCAATAGTGCTCCTTTTCTTCGCACCCGTGGCTTCCGTGATTCTTATCGCAGTAGGTCTTGTTCTGGCGGTGCTTCAGTTCGGACTCTATATCAAGACGGTTGACAAGTTCTTCCCCGAGAAAACAGGTCACAATGTAACGGCAATTAAAAAGTGCAAGGGCGAAACCAAAAGAAGAATTATCTTCAACGGTCATCCCGATGCGGCATGGGAATGGCCCGTTAACTATGCGCTCGGCGGCGTAGGCTTTGAGGCTCATGCTATTGTCGGCTTCGCAGGCGCATTCTATTATCTTATACTCGCAATCATTCAGCTCGCACAGAACAGCGCTGTCGGCGCAGACATCTCAACGCCGCTCGGCAAGGCGGGTCTTATCGGTCTTATCTTCGTTCCGTTTCTCGCAGGTCTATATTTTATGGTAAACTACAGACGTGTTGTTGACGGCGCAAACGACAACCTCAGCGGCTGTTACATGGGTATCGCACTTCTCAAGGCGCTCAAGGACGAGGGCATCGAGCTTGAAAATACGGAGCTCGGCGTTGTTCTCACAGGCTCCGAGGAAGCGGGTCTCAGAGGCGCAAAGGCATGGTGCGAGGCTCACAAGGGCGAATTTGACGATGTTCCGACCTTCATCTTCTCTTACGATACAATTCACGATCCGAAATTTCTCATGGTAAACTACCGTGACCTCAACGGCACGGTCAAGGCTGATACGGACGCTTCCGACCTCTTTATGGAGGCTGCCGACGAGCTTGGAATTCAGTGCAAAAAGGGTATGGTTCCTCCCCTCGGCGGTGCAACGGACAGTGCAGCCTTTGCTCAGGGCGGTTTCAGAGCCGCAGGCATTACGGGTCTTAATCACAAGCTTGAGTCATACTATCACACAAGACGTGACAGCTACGACAACATGAACCTTGACGGACTTGCCGATTGCTTCGCCGCAACGGTTCGCGTTCTTGAAAAGTTTGACGAGGGCGCAAAGCAGTAAATTGAATATAAAAGCTCTGCCGTCTTTCCCGGGCGGCAGATTTTTTATGCCTCAATGCAGTTTTTTATTGTTTTTTCGCTTCGATTGTTATATAATACTTACATATGCAATCGGGAGTGATAACTTGAAAAAGAAGAAAAAAATCATTATACCCCTGCTTGTTTTATCGCTTCTTGTTTCGACATGGTATGTCAACAACTATTCCCTAAAGCTGACAGAGCAAACAATATATTCGGAGAATGTCAATAACGATATAAAAATTGCCGTAATTTCAGACCTGCACGGTGAGAGTCTCGGCAAGAACAACAGCAAGGTAATTGATCTTATAAGCGAGCAAAAGCCGAATTTGATATTCGTCCTCGGCGATATGTACACTCAAAATCACTATGAGCAGATCGACACCGCCGTTGCGCTTATTGAAAATCTTTCAAAAGTCGCCGATACTTATGTTGTCACAGGCGACCACGACACGGATCAGAAATACAAGGACAAGTTAGACTCGCTCGAAAACGTTCATCTGATGAACTATAAAAAGGCTGATTTGAGCATAAACGGCACGGATATCACCATATACGGCATCGACAATGTGTACTTCTCGCCGACGTTTGACTTGCACAACGAGTTTGACGAGCCCGATTCAAAAAGGCTGAATATCCTCCTCGCCCATATTCCCGAAACGGAGCATTTTGAGGATTTCGGAGCCGATATCATATTCAGCGGCGACACCCACGGCGGAATGATTCGCCTGCCTCTTATAGGACCTCTCTATTATAACGGATATGTTCTGCCGAAGCTGACATATTCCGAAAGAATGACAGATAAAGGACTGTATTCCTTTAATGATAAGCAAATTTTTGTAACCTCGGGCATCGGCAACTACCCTGTTCCGCTGAGATTTCTCAACCGCCCCGAGGTATGTATGATAACGTTAAAAAAGGAGACTGCAAAATGAGCTACGCCGACAAACTTTTCATTGACATGTGCAACAACATTCTTGAAAACGGAACCGACACCAAGGGTGAAAAGGTTCGTCCTCATTGGGCGGACGGCACACCTGCCTACACGCAGAAGCTTTTCTGCGTTGTAAACCGCTACGACCTCAGGAAGGAATTCCCTGCCCTCACGCTCCGCCGCACGGCGCTTAAATCCTGCGTTGATGAGATGCTTTGGATATGGCAGAAAAAATCAAACAATATTCATGACCTGCACTCCCACATTTGGGATTCATGGGCTGACGAAAACGGCTCGATAGGCAAGGCATACGGCTATCAGCTCGGTGTCAAGCACAAATATAAGGAAGGCATGTTCGATCAGGTTGATCGAGTTATATATGACCTCAAGAACAACCCGTTCAGCCGAAGAATCATGACAAACATCTACAACCACCATGACCTCAGCGAGATGGGTCTTTACCCCTGCGCCTACTCGATGACCTTCAACGTCACGGAGGGCGAAAACGGAAAGCTTGTGCTCAACGGAATTCTCAATCAGCGCAGTCAGGACGTTCTGACCGCCAACAATTGGAACGTTGTTCAGTACAGCGTGCTTCTCCACATGCTCGCACAGGTCTGCGATATGGAGGTCGGTGAATTTGTTCACGTCATAGCCGACGCTCATATCTATGACAGACACATTCCGCTCGTCAAGGAGCTCATCACCCGTGAGCCTCTCCCCGCTCCGACATTTTGGCTCAACCCCGAAATCAAGGATTTCTACGAGTTCACGACCGACGACGTTCGCCTTGATAACTACGAAACACATGAGCAGATAAAGAACATTCCCGTTGCGATATGAGGTGGCAAAATGAAGCTTATTGCGGCAGTTGACAACGATTGGAACATCGGCAACAAGGGCGGATTGCTCTTCTCCCTCCCCGATGATATGAAGTTTTTCCGCACGACGACCTCGGGCAAAATTGTTGTCATGGGCAGAAAAACGCTTGAATCATTCCCCGGCTCGAAGCCGTTGAAGAACAGAGTCAATATCGTTCTTTCGAGGAACAAGCACAATGTTGAGGGCGCAGAATTTGTAACGGGCGTTGACGAGCTGCTCGGCAGACTCAAGGAATACGACACCGACGATGTTTACGTTATCGGCGGAGCTCAGATCTATTCTCTGCTTCTCCCCTATTGCGACACGGCGCTGATAACCCATGTTGACACCGTTGCAAGCGAAGCCGATTCAAAATTTCCCGAGCTGAAAGCCGACGAATGGATAATCACGGAGCGGTCGGACGTTCATGAAAACAACGGAATCGAGTTCCGCTTCACGACCTACAAGAGGACAAAATAATGTTTAACGGCAAAATGAAAGCCGTCACGTTCAGCTACGATGACGGCGTTACGCAGGATATTCGATTGGTTGAAATTCTCAACCGATATAATCTTAAAGCGACGTTTAACCTTAATTCGGAGCTTCTCGGCAAGAGCGGAAGCCTTGACATTCTCGGCAAGAAAATATCGCACAACAAAATTCAGCCGAGCGAGATCAACGAGATTTACAAGGGTCATGAAATTGCGGCGCACACCCTCACCCACCCCGATATGACGGAAATGACAGCTGACGAGGTCGTTCGACAGGTTGAGCATGACAGGCTCAATCTCAGCGAGCTTACGGGCATTGAGGTTGTCGGAATGGCATACCCCGGCGGACAGCCGAATTACAATTCGAGAATTGCTCAAATAATCGAGGACAGCACGGGCGTTAAATACGCTCGGACTACGATATGCAGCAACGATTTTTCACCTCAGCGTGACCTCTACGAATTTCACCCGTCCGTTTTTCACAGGGATTGGGAGCGGCTCTACAGTCTTGTGGAAAAGTTCATTGAGCTCAGCCCGACGAGTGAAAAGATTTTCTACATCTGGGGTCATTCCTACGAATTTGACATCAGCGACGAATGGAACAAATTCGAGGAATTCTGCAAATTCATCTCAAACCGAAGCGACATATTCTACGGAACGAATAAAGAAATATTATTATAAAAAGCAACCGGACGACCCGATCGGATCGCCCGGATATTTTTATGCTGTTTTTACCACATCTTTGAGCTTACGAAATCGAATACCCAACTGATGATGGATTTAACGATCGGAAGAACGACTGCGATTACCTGCGAGAAAATCTTCATCCAATCAATCGACGGGTTAACGCCCGTGCCCTTCTTGACAGAAAGATCCTTCTTGATTGCAAACGAATCAATATTTTCTGTTCCGCCGTTC
Source organism: Bacteroidaceae bacterium (assembly GCA_963631735.1). GTDB lineage: Bacteria > Bacillota > Clostridia > Oscillospirales > Acutalibacteraceae > CAG-488. Next base: position 8,558 of record CAVGRW010000076.1, read on the forward strand.
TGAGTGTCAACCGTGTATGCATCGAAATAGAGCGTATCGCCGACAATGCTTATACCTGAGAACATCGAAGCCGTAACATTCTTGATAACCTCGGCTCTCGGGAAATACTTATCCGTCAGGCTCTCGTCCTTCTGGTTGTAAATCTTAACGCCGGAGCATCCGCTGATTTCATAAACCGTTCCGACAGGGCTTACCTTAACGGTGTATTCCTTGCCGTTGAATTCGGCTGTTGAGGTCGTTACGCTCTCAACCTCGTTGTCTATCATTGCATCGGTTCTGAGATAAACATGGTCGTGTCCCTGGAATACCATATCAATACCGAGCTGCGGCATAAGCTTGCAAAGCTCGTCTCTTATCTTGCAAACGTCCTTGTCCTTATAGTGAGAGCCGTTTGAATAGATAGCCTTATGCAATGCAACGAATTTCCAGTCTGCGTCGCTATTTTGCATATCGTCAATGAGCCAGTCAACCTGAGCGTCGCTGAGACTCTTGTCGTCATTAAGATTATTTGTATTGAGAACCGCAACATGAACATTGTTGTAGTCAAACGAGAAATAAATGCCCGATTCCGTGTCCTGCTCAGGAACATTTGAATAATAATAGTTCTTCTCGATTGCATATGAGCCCATGCCCTCATGGTTGCCCGAAGCGGACATCATCGTTGTGTCCATGAGCGTCTCTGAAGCCGTGTTGAAAAGCCACTGCCACTGTCTGAAGTTATCGCCGTGGTCAACGTTGTCGCCCGTGTTGATGATGAAGTCGCTGTCGTACATCTCATAGGCTGTTTCAATTACCTTTGCGAAGGTCTCGTACTGCTGCTCGGACTGTGACTGCGGGTCGCAGATATGAATAAACGATGTCTCGTCAGAACCGTCAGCCATCTTGAATGTGCCGATATCGCTCCACCAATTTCTCGAAGCATCGCCGACACGGTAAAGATATTTCTTGCCTGCTTCAAGTCCCGAAACCTCAATAATATGTCTGTTCATCGGGAACTTGTAGTTCATGAAACCGATAACGCCGAGGTCAACACCCGGATATTCTCTCTCGGTTCTGATTGTTTTAGCGTTAACCTTAACGCCGTAAGGTACATTTGACTTGCCTGTGAATACAGGGTTTTCGGAATAAGGAATGATCTCGATATCCGTGCCCTTAACGCTCGTCTTTGTATACCAGCTTACGTTTCTTGAGCCCTGATCTGCGCCGAGGGTTGTTGAAACGATTGTCGGGAGTCTGTAGTTCTCCCTTGTCGCCGTTGGCGTAACCTTGCCGTCGTAAACGATAGTTGTGTTAACGTCCTCGATATAGTTGTCGTCATATGCGAATTCACATGCAACGTTTGCGAGCGTCTGACCGATGCCCTCAAGCTGAGTATCGGTGAGATATTCGCCCATGTAATATTCCGCAATGCCCCAAAGCGACTTGAAGTCAACTACGCCGAGCTTGTTTGCCGCCTCAAGAATCTTGTTTGAAACGTTGAGATAGCTTGTGTCGCCAAGGAAAAGAACCATCATTGTAACGGTGAGGATCTTGCCGACACATTCAAGCGTCGTTCCCTCGGGGAAGAATGCACCGAGGTTGAGGTCAAGATCCTTGAGGATCTTATCCTGAAGAAGATCGTTTGAAACGATATCAATGAGTGCGTCGAAAATATCAAATACGGTGTCGCCGTTATTGAGCTGGTCCAAAGCATCCATCATAAAAGCATCGTCCTTCATGTGGAGCTTACCCTCATACTTGTAAACAACTATACATTCAAGAAGATCCTCGAATGTGCCCGGCTTGGTTCTGTCGCCGAAGCCGTATTCGTCAATAAATCTTGTGTTCGGCAAGTCAGAAACCTTGACGTTGAGAAGCTTGTTGATTGAGTTAACAAGATACTTAGCCGTTGCGTCGGGATCGGTCAGATAATTTTCATAGATTTGATTGAGAAGATCCTCAATGAAGCCCATGAGATTTTTGGTTGTGAAAAGCTCCGTATCGCCGATTTTAAGACCGTCACCGAAGAAGCCGCTTATCATGCCCTCGATATCAAGACCCATGCCTTTAAGTGTTTCGAGTACGCCGTCCTCGGCAAATTTCTCGGAATATTCTCCGAGCATACCCTCAAGCATGTTGAGAGCCGTTGACGAAAATCCGCCCTCGCCGAAGAATGAATCGCCGAGAGACTTGATTCTGTAAGGTGTTGCGTATGTCTCGCCGTTAACGGTAACGGGAAGCACGCAGTCAACGTCCTTGCTCTCGACCTTCATCGTCGTCTTGCCGTTCACGTCGGTCGTTGCGCTTACCTCACGGAAATAGTTCGGGAAAGCAGTCAGCGAATCCGTGCAGATTTCTGTCAGCGTTTCGCCGTCGTCCGTAACGGTCTGAGCGATGTCACTGTCATGAATATGACCCGTAAAGGAGAAATGCATACCTGCGTCAACGAGCTTGTCTGTAAGCTCCTCCCAGCCGTCGATAACGAAGCCGCGGATGATCGTATATTCGCCCGTGAAATGCGGAACGAAGTTATGGTGATTGACGCCGATAACCGTCTCGCCCTTTGCCTTTGCGTCGGCAATTTCGCTGAGAACCCAATTCGTAGCCTCAGTCGTAAGGCAGCCTGCCGTCTCGGCAAAATCCTTGCCCTTTTCCGTTACGTCGGAGCTGTATTTGCCCGTATCCATAACGATAAATCTGTAGCCGTCGGCACGGAC
>CAVGRW010000077.1:0-11150 GCA_963631735.1 Bacteroidaceae bacterium
GTGACTCAAAGTATGCTTTCAGTGCTTCCTGATACTTCTTGCGGCAGGTCGGACAACCGATTGAATTTATCTCAAGGCTGATTCTGTCAATGCCAAGGAATCCGAAAATCTCATTGCCGAGCGAGATAACCTCTGCATCGGCGGCAGGAGAAGCCGTGCCGTAGCACTCAACACCGAACTGGTGAAACTCACGCAATCTGCCTGCCTGAGGCTTCTCGTAACGGTAACACGAGGTAACATAGCTGACCTTCTGCGGCATCGGCTCGTTTTGGAGTCCGTGCTCAAGGAAGGCTCTTGCTGCGCCTGCCGTTCCCTCGGGTCTGAGGGTGATCGAGCGTCCGCCCTTATCGTTGAAGGTGTACATCTCTTTCTGAACAACATCTGTCGTGTCGCCGACCGAACGTGTGAAAAGCTCCGTGTGCTCAAAGACGGGGGTGCGGATCTCTCTGAAACCGAAATCTTTTGCGATATTGAGCAAGGTGCTTTCGATAAACTGATTTTTGTGGCTCTCGGAGGGAAGAACGTCCTGTGTTCCCTTGATCGCCTTGGTTATAAGTGCCATATTTAAACTCCTCACTGAGTTATATTATGCAACTGCCGTTTGGGGCTGTTACTTATTTTATTTTATCTTTTTCTTTTCTGTAATCCGTCATCAAAATGTGGAAAGCCATGTATTCGGGCAGGAGCGCCTGAGCGGCGATAATTGCGACCGCCAAGCTTTTGGCAACACCCGATATTGCAAAATATACAACAGTAAAAATAACGCTTGCAATTCCGATTGCCAATGTCAGCCACGAAAGAATATACGGCTTTTTAAACACGCCTGCCGCCCGGAGCAAAAGAATTATATCACCCAGAACAAATGCGGCGAGTGAAAAAATATAATAGAAATCCGCAAAGCCGCCGTAGTTAACGCTCACCTTTGCAAAAACGACAATGGCAAGCCAATTGCCGATAAAAGGAAGCGACAGCACAGCACCGAGAATTTCCGCCGTCTTTTGCGGCATACCTTTATAGTTGCCGTAGATAAACGGTACACATATAAGGAAAACTATAACCGAAATCATCATTGCAATTTCGGAATAGTAGGCGCACTTAAAAAACAGGCTAAAAAAAGCAAGAATTACAAAAAGCAGGCCGACGCCGAAGAAGCCGATTGAAAGAGCGAGCTCTTTTTTATCTCTCTGTTTCTTGCGCTTTATCGGTTTCCCGCAATGCGGACATTTAATGAAATTGGGATTTATCTCTTTCTTGCAATTTTTACAGCGCATGTTTTTCCTCCGCCGTGTATATAATTTTCAAGACACAGCTATCCTGCCCGCACGGCAAATATTTTTTGCCGCACAGCACGGATGGCAGTTTTATTTCAAATCAATACTTCGGGTTGACGATATCACGCCAATCAAGATCGCCTCTGTCAAGCGAATGGATAAGAGCCTCTGCCGTGGCAATATTCGTTGCCGCAGGAACGTTGTGAACGTCACAAAGTCTGAGCAGACTTGAAACGTTGGGCTCATGCTCCTTCGGATCGAGGGGATCGTTAAAGATGAGAAGCATGTCTATTTCGTTACAGGCAATGAGAGCGCCGATCTGCTGATCTCCGCCCTGTGAGCCGCGCAGGAAGGTCGTTATTTCAAGACCTGTTGCATCGGCAACGAGCTTGCCCGTTGTGCCTGTTGCAAAGAGTCTGTGACGGCTGAGAATTCCGCAATATGCAATGCAGAACTGAGTCATAAGCTCTTTTTTTGCGTCATGAGCAATAATAGCAATATTCATAAATTACCTCCGTTTATATTATTTGTAAAGCGAAAAATCATACGGATCATATTTGAGTTTAAGATCGGAATTTTCACTTGAATAGTATTCTTTAATGGAAATGTCCATCTGATCAAGCATTTGTTCCATTTCTTCATGGTTATACGGTTTGATGCTTTGCTTATCCTCTTTGAAAAGGCAATCACCGTTCACTCCGAAATACATCTGGAATATGCAGGCAAACGCACAAGCAATGCACACGGCAGCCCTTCCGAGGTTTAAAAGCTTTCCGTTCTTCTCGGTCAGCTTCAATTTTAAAATTCCGTTTGCAAAAACAGTATATGAAAATACCAGATAAATTGCAAAGAAGATTATAGCCGGGAAACAGGTTCGGAACAGCACTGTTTTAGTAATCACCATCATAAACTGCGAACCGTATGCAAGAATCAAAGCAATAATCGGAACAAAATCATGCCTTTCCGTGTAAATCAGAACAGTGGAATAAAGCGAAAGAAAAACAAACAGCGCAAAGTATATAATCCATAAAATCAAGAAAACTCTGTTCGTTTTTCCGCCGAAATCAATTTCCTTTTGCAGAAACATCCCGTAAAACGTTACATAGACCCTCAACAGTGAATTCAATACAAACAGAACTGCAAAAATCGGCATTATTATTTTGGCAATCAATCCTGTAAATCTGTTCTTTTTCCTAAAGTGATAAGACCATATGCAGAATGACACGGAAAGCAAAATAATCATAATATAAATGCTTATGTTATCAAGCCAGTTTTTTCTTACCATTGCCAACAGAACGGTAAAAAGGCTTTGATTGTTAAGCTCACCCTGATTTGTCATTCTTGTGAAGGTTCCCGGTGAAAATACAATTGTAAGAAAACCGACAATTGAAAAAACAAGACAACCGAAAAAATGCTTATTGAATTTGTTTCGGCTGATTTTTTCATTTATAACCAGCAAAACAAACCAGCCTATGCACATCATTCCGATCTGCTCAACCGTTGCGCCGCACAGAAATGCGAGAGGAAAAAGCCACTTTGAATTTTCTTTCTTCAAAGAAACAAACATTATAACGGTCAAAAGCAAAATCGGGAACAGATAGTTTATTGAACCTGTAAGCCAGTAAACCGACTGATTGTACATATTCGGACGAACCGTCATCAAAACAAATGAGGCAGAACAAACACCGAGTCTGAAAAGCTTTTGATCATTAAAAAGAAGCCTTGGAATAAACCAACAAAGTGCAGTCATAGCTGCTGCAGACAATATGCGCCAAACTGTAACGGTAACGCTGTTCCTTAGAAAAATCAGAACAAAAATATGAACAAGAGTTCTGCCGTTGCATTTCAATATGTGCCATTTTAAAAATTGCAGAATAACAGGAAGAGATGAAACGGCAGGTTTCATGTAAAAATAGTCGTCGCCAAAGAGATCTGCGCTGAGTGTCACGCACAGGGTTGCCGCAAATGTCAGCAGAAGAATAAAGTAATGATAGTTATTTTTAAAAAAGCAAGCGCATTTTTTCATCTTAACAGCTCATTTCAACAATAATAATTCAATCTTTGATGCAATTATTCTTGCGGCTGTTCCTCTGCTGAGTTATCGGCTTGGGTTGCCTCGCCCTCTGCGTTTTCCTCGGCAGGAGTCTCCTCATCCTCGTCCTTTTCAACGGGAGTGAGTGTTACAATCTTTTCGCCCTCGGAAACTCTCATTACACGAACACCCTTTGACGGACGGGCAAACTTGCTGATACCGTCTGCGGGAATACGAATGATAATTCCGTCGGAGGAGATGAGAATGATGTCATTGTCATCGCTGACAGATGTAACTGCGGCAACATCGCCGTTCTTTTCTGTATGGTAGTTGATAAGGCCCTTACCGCCTCTGGACTGAACACGGTAATTGTCAAAGTCACTGACACGTCCGAAGCCCGTTTCGCTGACGGTGAGAATGGACTTGCCCTCCTCAACGGTTGCAACGCCGATAACCTCATCACCCTCGGCAAGCTCAATTGCCTTAACACCTCGTGCGGTTCTGCCTATCGGACGAGCATCGTTCTCATTGAAACGAATTGACATACCCTTCTTGGTCGCAACGATGATATCGTCGTTGCCCTTTGTCATCTTGACCCATGCAAGCTCGTCGCCCTCATCAAGAGTAATAGCGATAACACCTGTGCGGCGGATATTAGCGTACTCGGTAACTGCCGAACGCTTGATAATACCGTTGCGGGTAAACATGCAAAGGTATTTGTAATCGTCGCCGCTGCCGCAATTCATCGAAGAAATTGTTTCTCCGTTTTCAAGCGGAAGCAGATTGACGATATTCATGCCCTTGCTGGTTCGTGAACCCTCGGGAATTTCATAGCCCTTGAGTCTGAACGTTCTGCCCTTTGAGGTAAAGAATGCAATATGGTCATGGGTCGAAGCGGTGAACATCGTCTTAACGATATCGTCCTCACGCCTTGTAAGGCCCTTGATACCCTTGCCGCCTCTGCGCTGTGTCTGATATTCCGACATCGGGATACGCTTGATATAGCCGAAATCGGTCAGAGTAAACACGCATGTCTCCTCGGGGATAAGATCCTCGATATCAACCTCGCCCGAGACGTTCATAATTTCAGTGCGGCGGTCATCGCCGTATTTGTCGGCAATTTCCATGGCCTCCGCCTTAACAAGACCGAGAAGCTTATGCTCGTCGCCGAGAAGCTCGAGAAATTCTGCAATCTTTGCCTTGAGTTCGGCAAGCTCGTCCTCAATCTTGATTCTTTCAAGACCTGTTAACTGACCGAGACGCATCTGAACTATCGCCTGAGCCTGAACATCGTCAAGACCGAAGCGAGTCATGAGAGCTTCTTTACCTTCATTGACGCTCTTTGAATTACGAAGAATGTTGATAACCTCGTCGATAAAATCAAGAGCCGTAAGAAGTCCTTCAAGTATATGTGCTCTGTCCTGAGCTTTTTTGAGGTCGTACTGAGTTCTTCTTGTGACAACCTCTTTCTGGAAGTCGATGTAATTCTGAAGAATTTCCTTGAGAGTAAGAACCTTAGGCTCACCGTTAACAATTGCAAGGAGAATTACGCCGAACGTTGTCTGAAGCTGGGTGTAAGAATAAAGCTGATTGAGAACGACCTGCGGATTTGCGTCACGCTTGAGGTCGATCGAGATGTGCATACCTGCCTTTGAGGAATAGTCGTTGATATCGGAGATACCCTCGATCTTTTTATCCTTAACAAGGTCTGCTATGCTTTCAATAAGTCTCGCTTTATTAACGTTATATGGAATTTCGGTAACTTTAATTTCAAAGCGGCCGTTCTTTTTCTCAACTATCTCCGCACGGGCACGGACAACTATCTTGCCTCTGCCTGTTGCATAAGCGGCTCTCATTCCCGAGCGACCCATGATAATGCCGTAGGTCGGAAAATCGGGTCCCTTGATGTGCTCCATAAGCTCGTCGAGCGAAGCATCGGGATTGTCGATGAGACAGCACATTCCGTCAATAACCTCACGGAGGTTGTGCGGCGGAATATTCGTAGCCATACCGACGGCGATACCCATTGAACCGTTTACGAGAATATTCGGGAAACGGGAGGGAAGAACTGTCGGCTCTTTGAGTCTGTCATCGTAGTTCGTTGTGAAATCTATTGTGTCCTTGTCGATATCGGTCAGCATTTTGAGAGCCATTTTGCTCATTCTTGACTCGGTATATCGGTAAGCTGCCGGCGGGTCACCGTCAATCGAACCGAAGTTACCGTGACCGTCAACAAGAGTATATCTCATTGAGAAATTCTGCGCAAGACGAACCATTGCGTCGTAAACGGAAGCATCACCATGGGGATGATAGCGACCGAGAACGGAACCGACTGTGTCGGCGCACTTACGGTAAGCCTTGTCCGGAGTCAGGTTGTTTTCATACATTGTATAAAGGATACGGCGGTGAACGGGCTTCAAGCCGTCACGCACGTCGGGCAATGCACGGGAAACAATAACCGACATTGAATAGTCAAGGAAAGCTTTTCTGACTTCCTTATTGATATCTACATTATATATGGTGGTATTCTCCAGATTTTCTTTGAAGTTTTCGTCCGGATGATAACCGTCCTGCTTAGCCATGTCTGTTTCCCTCCTTTATACATCAAGATTCTGAACGTACTTGGCGTTCTTTTCTATGAAATCACGGCGAGGCTCAACCTTGTCACCCATGAGAATGGAGAAGGTTTCGTCAGCCTCCATTGCGTCCTCGAGAGTAACGCGGAGCATGATTCTTGTTTTCGGATCCATGGTTGTCTCCCAAAGCTGAATGGGATCCATCTCACCGAGACCTTTGTATCGCTGAATGTCGCAGCCGCCGCCCATTTCTTCCGTGAGTCTGTCACGCTCCTCATCGGAGAAGGCGTAAACGTGCTTTTTGCCCTTGCTGACCTTGAAAAGAGGCGGCTGGGCGAGATAAACGTGACCCGTGTCAAGCAGGGGTCTCATATATCTGAAGAAGAATGTAAGCAGAAGCGTTCTGATATGAGCGCCGTCGACATCGGCATCCGCCATGATAACGACCTTGTCATATCTGAGCTTGTTTATGTCAAAATCCTCGCCTATGCCCGTACCAAGAGCGGTAACGATCGGAATAAGCTTTTCGTTTGTGATAACCTTGTCAAGGCGTGACTTTTCAACGTTGAGCATCTTTCCCCAAAGAGGAAGAATAGCCTGGAACTGTCTGTCACGTCCCTCCTTTGCCGAGCCGCCTGCCGAATCACCCTCGACGATGTAAAGCTCGGTGCTGTCCGCACTCTTTTCGGTGCAGTCGGCGAGCTTGCCGGGAAGTGAGTTGCTTTCAAGTGCACCCTTGCGTCGTGCAAGGTCACGGGCTTTTCTTGCGGCTTCTCTTGCTCTTGAAGCGTCAAGAGCCTTGGAGAAAATTGCCTTTGCGACGGACGGATTTTCCTCAAAATAGGTCATCAGCTTTTCATAAACGAGCGACGAAACTATACCCGTCATTTCCGTGTTGCCGAGCTTGCCCTTGGTCTGACCCTCGAACTGAGCCTCGGTCAGCTTAACGCTGATAACTGCGGAAAGGCCCTCACGAACGTCCTCGCCGGAGAGCTTTTTGTCGCTGTCCTTGAGTATGCCGTATTTTCTGCCGTAATCATTGAAAACACGGGTCAAAGCGGTCTTGAAGCCTGTTTCGTGAGTACCGCCGTCGATGGTGTGAACATTATTTGCGAACGAAAGAATAATTTCGTTGTAGCTGTCGTTATATGCCATTGCAACCTCGGCGTACTTGTCGCCGACAGTTGTTGAAATGTGAATCGGGGGTGTGTGGAGCGGAGTAAGCGCACGGCTTGTGTTGATGTATTCAACAAAGCTCGACAGACCGCCCTCATAGCAGTAAACCTTTTCAACAATGTTTTCCGGATCTCTCGAATCCGTAAGCTTGATTGAAAGTCCTGCGTTGAGGAATGCCGATTCACGGAGTCGTCTTTCGAGAACGTCAAAATCGTACTCTGTTGTTTCGGTAAAAATTTCGGGGTCGGGCTTGAAGCGGATAAGAGTACCCGTTGCGTCCGTATCGCCGATAATCTTCATATCGCAAACGGCGTTGCCTCGTGAGAATTTCTGATAGTGAACATGTCCGTCACGGGAAACCTCAGCTTCCATCCACTCGGAAAGGGCATTAACAACTGACGAGCCGACACCGTGCAGACCGCCGGAAACCTTGTAGCCGCTGCCGCCGAACTTACCGCCTGCGTGCAGGACTGTGAGAACGACCGTCAAGGTCGGAATTCCCATCTTCTCGTGCATTGCGACGGGGATACCACGACCGTTATCACGGACGGAAATTACATTGCCCGGGAGTATTTCAACCTCAATGTGGGTACAGAAGCCTGCGAGAGCCTCGTCGATCGAGTTATCGACAATTTCGTAAACAAGGTGATGCAAGCCTCTCGGACCTGTCGATCCGATGTACATACCCGGTCTTTTACGAACGGCTTCGAGACCTTCGAGAACCTGTATCTGATCGGCGCCGTATTCCTCGGTGACGACCGTATCCATAGCGTCGTCAAGCAGTTCTTCACCGCTCACCTCTGCCACGGCAATTATAGGCTCGTTCTTTTCTTCGTTTGCCACGGTTAATTACCTCCGTTCAGTCTGTTCATAAATGATTTTTTCTGCTTCTTGGGCTTATAGAGGGGCGGATGCTCCAACTTTGCCCTTACGGATGATTTTCTGAGAAGCTTGTTTGTCTCAATAACGGAAAGTGTCATGTCGCCCATATAGTCAACACAGTTTGCAAGCAGCTGCTCATCGTCATAAAGCGAACCGAGAATAGTTACAACGATAACGCTCTGAGTCTGATTTGTGCCGTCATTGTATATCTCGTTAAACATGTTAAAGAGTTTTCTCATCTGCGTCGGGTCGTTGCGCTGAACGGTCTCACGAACCTTTGCGTTACCGTAATTGAGGAAGAAATCGTCGGCGAGGAATTCGCCGTATTTTGTAACGTTGGCTCTGTAGACCTCCTTGAGCTCGGGATAAATAACAACAAATCTGCTGCCGAGTGTGTTGAGGTCATAGTATGCCGCACCGCTCTTTGCCTCCGCCTTGGAAACGGGCTGAGGAAGCTTCTTTGAGCCCTTGTTTTTGCTGCCGTAAACCTCAATGATACCGTCGCAGAAATCATTGACAAGATACTTGATATCCTTGCTGTCGGCTTTATCGGGATTAAAGAGTGTCATCGTGACCTTCTTATAGTCATCGTCAACAGCCTCTGCCGCCTGCGACTGAGCGCAGAGCAAAGAAATTTTTCCCTCAAGGAATTCAATCTTTACCGAGCCTTTTTTACCTGTGTAGGTGAGTATCGAGCTGCCGTTCTTTACGGCAACAGGAACGGCACCTTTTTCGGTTCCTTCGGGAATTACCACGCTGAAGCCGTGATCGCTCATTGTGCTTTCTATACCCTTCATTATCAAACCGAGAGCTTCGTTAAGTTCCATGTCTTTTTCTCCTTAAAATAAGCATAGTTATACTACTGTACATAACAAGTAAGATTATATCATATAAATAGGTTTTTGTCACTATTTTTTTGCAAATTTGTATGGAGAAATATCATCAAAAAGCAATTTTTCTTGACTTGATTTGACTATTATGTTAACATAAACTATTGTGTATAGGTATAGTGACCGTTGATTTAAACTCGGTATGATTTTCAGCGGTGTTTTTTCGGTAAAAACATAAAAGATACCTGTTAATATATCATTATTTTTAGGATGTGACTCCAATGAAAAACGCACTTATTCTTTTCGGCGGCGTTTCGAGCGAGCATGATGTTTCGGTCGTTTCCGCACGCTCCGTAATCGAGAACACTCCGAGGGATAAATATGATCTTATCCTTATCGGAATAACAAAGGACGGCCGCTGGTTCAAGTATGACGGCGACGTTTCAAAGCTCCCCGAGGACAAATGGCTTGAGGACGAAAAGTATCTTACAAAGGCTGTTATTTCTCCCGACCGTGAGGATCACGGAATTCTTGTTTTCCACGAGGACGGAATCGAAAAAATACATATCGACGTTGTTTTCCCCGTGCTCCACGGCAAGAACGGCGAGGACGGAACGATTCAGGGCTTTCTCCAGATTGCCGGAATTCCTTTCGTCGGCTGCGATATGCTTTCATCAGCCTGCTGTATGGATAAGGCAATGACAAATACTCTTGCCGATGCCGCAGGTATTCCGCAGGCAAAGTGGCTAGGCTTCACGAAATATGAATACGATAAAGCTCCCGAGGAGTACAATAAAAAGGCTGAGGATTACCTCGGATTTCCGATTTTCGTCAAGCCTGCAAACGCAGGCTCATCGGTCGGCGTAACCAAGGCTGTTGACGCAGAGTCACTCAAAAAAGCAATTGATAAGGCCTTCAAAGAGGACAGCAAGATCGTCCTTGAAGAAGGTGTTGACGGCATGGAGGTCGAATGTGCGGTTCTCGGCAACGAGGAGCCGATAGCTTCGATTTGCGGCGAAATAGTTCCATGCAACGATTTCTACGATTATGAAGCAAAGTACATCAACCCGTCGAGCGAGCTTCACATTCCGGCAAGACTGCCGCAGGAGAAGATCGACGAGGTCAGAGCGGCAGCTTGCAACGCATATAAAGCGCTCGGTTGCAGCGGACTTGCAAGAGTTGATTTCTTTGTAAGACACAGCGACGGCAAGGTTATGCTCAACGAGCCGAACACGATCCCGGGCTTTACCTCAATTTCGATGTATCCCAAGATGTTCGCCGCTTCGGGAATTCCCTACAGCGAGCTGATCGACCGACTTCTTACCCTTGCAATGGAGAAGTGGAGCAAATGAATTGTTTGATTACGATTCACGATATGCACCTGACGGACGGCAAGCCCGAGCGCTCGGAAATGATAACCAATGCCGATATTGAGGGCAGCGCAGGACATTACACAGTAAAATACAACGAACCGTCGGACGAGATGAAAGGCTGCAAAACCTGTATAAGCGTGACTGGCGGCTGCTGTGTTGAGATAACCCGTGAGGGCGCATACAACACGGTCATGAAGATTGAAAAGGGCAAACGGAATATTTGCTGTTATGCAACACCCGTAGGCAACTTTATGATGGGAATTTCGGGTTCGATGGTGACCTCGGAATTCAAGGCAGGCAGGCTCATTAAACTCGAATTTGCATATGAGCTTGACGCAGAGGGAACGCTTCTCAGCAAGAACAGAATCCGCATAACGGCGGAGTGAAAATAAGTACAGTTACATTTATTAAAATTTTCTAACTGCAAAAAGTGCTGTTTTTATCAGCCTTCCCCTTGAGGGGAAGGTGGGCGGCGGATTGCGCCGCTCGGATGAGGTGGCGAAATTTTCATCGCATGGTTTAATAAAATCAGACTCGACCTTTTCCACCTCATCAGTCGCTAACGCGCCAGCTTCCCCTCAAGGGGAAGCCTTGGTAAATTACATCTATTTGGTAATTATTTTCCCAATATTACCATACAAAACAGATTGTAAAATTCCTCAAACCGAAAGGAATGATATAAATGTCATATATAGTAAACAAGGTTCAGGATGACCTGAAAAAAATAATAGCCGACGCTTCGGCAAAGGCTGCCGAAAAGGGCACTCTTGCCGCCGTTCCGACAGGCACATTCAATGTTGAGATCCCTGCCGACAGAGCAAACGGCGATTTTTCAACCAACGCCGCAATGGCATGGGCAAGGGAGCTGAGAAATGCTCCGAGAAAGATTGCCGATGCAATTATTGCCGAAGCAAGCCTTGACGGCACATATTTTGAACGTGTCGAGGTTGCAGGCCCGGGATTTATCAATTTCTATCTCGGCGACCGCTACTATGCCGATATTCTCAAGG
>CAVGRW010000078.1:0-11039 GCA_963631735.1 Bacteroidaceae bacterium
GAAATCATAAATTCAATATGATACACACAGCCTCCCGCTTGATTTCGGGAGGCTGATTTTGTATATAAAAAAACAGCCGCATTTCTGCGGCTGCCGTAAATATTCAATTAAACGTTAAAGAGGAAGTGAACGATATCGCCGTCCTTCATGACGTACTCCTTGCCCTCGGAACGGATAAGTCCTTTTTCTCTTGCGACTGCAAGCGAGCCGCACTCCATGAGATTATCAAAGCTGATGACTTCGGCTCTGATAAAGCCCTTTTCAAAATCGGAATGTATCTTTCCTGCCGCCTGCGGAGCCTTGGTGCCCTTCTTGATCGTCCATGCACGAACCTCGGGCTGACCTGCCGTCAGGTACGAGATAAGTCCGAGCAAATCATAGCTGCGCTGAATGAGAAGATCAAGTCCGCCCTGCTCGATTCCGAGGTCGGCAAGGAACATTTCTTTCTCTTCCTTGCTGAGGCTTGCGATTTCCGCTTCCATCTCGGCGCAAATCGGGAGAGTCTGTGAGCCCTCCTCCTCGGCAATCTTGCAAACTGCACGGTATCTTTCATTTTCTTTAATATTGTTTGCAAAGTCGTCCTCGCTCATGTTGCAAGCATAGATAACGGGCTTCGATGTAAGCAAAGCCATGTCATTGAGAACTGCCCTTTCATCGTCGTCACAATCGTAGCTTCTTGCACATTTGCCGCTTTCAAGGTGAGCCTTGAGGTTCTTCAGGAATTCAACCTCTTTTGCAAGGCTCTTATCGCCCTTCATCGCTTTCATCGTTCTGTCAAGGCGGCGGTCAACCATCTCGATATCCGAGAAAATAAGCTCAAAGTTAATCGTTTCAATATCTCTTGCCGGGTCAACACTGCCCTCAACATGAATAATGTCATCATTCTCAAAACAGCGAACGACATGGATTATAGCGTCCGTCTCACGGATATGAGAAAGAAACTTATTTCCGAGGCCTTCACCCTTTGATGCGCCTTTAACGAGACCTGCGATGTCAACAAATTCGATAACCGCCGGGGTAATCTTCACGGGGTTATACATCTTTGCAAGCGCATCTATTCTGCTGTCCGGAACGGCAACCACACCGACATTCGGCTCAATCGTGCAGAACGGATAATTGGCGGACTGTGCGCCTGCGTTTGTGATTGCGTTGAAAAGTGTGCTCTTGCCGACATTCGGCAAGCCTACTATACCTAACTTCATAATACTACTTCCTTCATTTCATACTGCATTATATTATAAAGTAAATTTTATTAAATTTCAACATGTTTATAAAAATTCCCCGACACAATGCCGGGGAAAAATTCTTTAATACGGGTGGAAAAATCTGTCGAATACGTTATAGCCGAGCGCAACATACTTGAACAGCCAAATAATCGGATTAAATCTGAAGAAAAGCCAGTCTGTAACAGTTGCAAAGCCTCTGAGGAAGGTTGAAATATCATGTGTTTCGGGAACCTCGACGGGCGGAATTTCTTCGCCCTCAACATTGAGAACGAACGGCTGAGAATAGCATATTCCGTTGTCGCCCGTGATGTAAAATCTCAAATAAAGATACGGATCGTTGAGCAGCTCATCATTATAAAGATCGAGCGTTGCCGTTCCGTCTGTTATATTCTCCTCTCGAAGAATAACATTTCCGTTTGAAACCCATGTTATGCGATTAAAGTTAGTTCCCTCAATTTTAATTGTACCCTTGTCGTTATCAACGTCAATTCTTGTAACCATCGGCGTGTTATCGAGCAGGTAAAGCTGTTCGTCATGAACCTTCTGCTCAACGAAGCCCGGAATTTCCTCCATACCGTTGAGTTCAACACCGTTTGAGAAATGCGAAACCGCAAAAGCCCAACCGTTTTCCATGCTCTTGCGAACATTGTCATTTGTCAAATCGTCCATCATAAGCATGGTGTATGCGTAGTTAATTGACTGAACACTGTGTGAATCGGCAAAAGAGAATGCCCACGGAACAACACCGTTCGGAATGGTTTTCTGAAGAATCTGATCGTAGAGAATACGGTCACAGCGAGTATTTTCATCTCTTGAGCTGTTTATACCCATACCGACACTTGAACCTGCATTATCAAGGAAAAGGCGGGCAAACTTGTTTGCATAGTAATCGTCAACCTTTTGACCGACATAATCCTTGCTGTTCATGCGATACATATATTCTCCGACATGAGCGAGCATTGAAATACCGCCGGCCTCTCTGACACCCTTTGTCGGAGTCTCGTAATCGCCGTAAACACCTGCCAAGCCCTGTCCGTAGTCCGAAAAATAACCTGTGAGGTGACAGTCGGCAATCGGTGTCGCCATATTAAGCTCAATGCCCTTCGGAACATCCAGCATACCGTTTTTGTGAGTTCTTGTTGAGGACGCCGCCGTTCCGTCAAGATACGATTCGTATTCCTCATCACTCAGCGGATAGATCGGAGCCATGTGTGTACGCTCATATTTAACGAGACGAAGCAAAGGAATGAGCTCGGGTTGTTGATTCCAGCCCTTATTGATAGTACCGTGATCCGTTAGAGCAACTGCGTCATAGTTCAAATCATAATGAAGCTGAACAAACTCCTTGATTGTGAGATATCCGTCGGTTGCGTTTGTTTGACAGTGCGGCTGGAACTTACACGCCTGCCAGCTGTCCCAATCGACTGCCTCATAAGGATCGGTGATTATGTATTTTCCGCTCTTTGCCGATGCACCGATTACAAAAAGCTGAGCCGCAATAACTATGCTGAGAAAAACCGAGAGAATTTTCTTAGCCATATATTCCCCTCCTTGAATTATTGTATTTTAATTATGAAGAAAATTTTGTTGCCTGTCAACAGTTTTTTTGAAAAATAATTTTTTTATTGTATTATTTAACTAAATATGTTATTATAAATATCGGAAATTCATGCTGTAACGGAGGTTACGATATGTACAGATTTGAACCTTTTATAAAATACGAATACAACGGACGAATTTACGAAAACAGCAAAACGGAATGTGAAAACTACAAGCTTGAGCTTTCGGTCAACGATGAGGGCATACAGTGCACCCTTGTTCCGAACGTCAAAATGAAGCTTATCGAATTCAGCCTTTCGGCTATCAAGAAGTTCACCGAAAACGAGCTTTTCTTTGCCAACGGCTATCAGTCATGGACGACCTCAAGAGAGTTTGGCAAGGACGATACGCTTGAGGGAATTTCAAAGCTTGCCGCCGTTACGGAAAAGACGAAGGCTCTTTCGGAAATTTCGGGCGACTACAGCTTCGCTCAGTACGGTAAAAAGGGTGTTTTCCATTCCTATACATACACCTATTTCCGTATCGGAGATAAGGTTGAGCTTTTCGGCTCATACGACGAGAAATACGGCTACACGGTTTTCTCGGTCAACTATGAATTCAACAAATTTACTATCGCCAAGGACGTTGAGGGACTTGAAACCGACGATGAAATAATTCTTCTTGACGTTGCCTGCTTCAACGGCGGATACAACGAGGCTTTTGACAAATATTTCGGTTCAATGAACCTCAGAAAGCCGAAGGTGGATCATCTTTCGGGCTACACTTCATGGTACAATTATTTTCAAAAGATAAACGAAAAAATAATTCTGCGTGACCTTGACGGACTTGACCGCGCAAAAGACAGCGTTTCGATATTCCAAATCGACGACGGCTACGAAAGCAAGGTCGGTGACTGGCTTGTTCCCGATTACAGGAAATTCCCGAACGGCATGAAGACGATTGCCGATGCAATTCACGATAAGGGCTATCTTGCAGGCATATGGATCGCTCCGTTCTCGGCGCAAAAGAGTTCTATCATCGCCAAGGATCACCCCGAATGGCTTATCAAAGACAATGCCACGGGCAAGCCCCTGCTCGGCTGTGTAGGCTGGGGCGGCGCATATACGCTTGATATTTACAACGGCGAGGCAAGAGAATATATTCGCAATTTCTTCAATGTCATTCTCAATGATTGGGGCTTCGACATGGTTAAGCTCGATTTTCTCTATTCCGAGGCAATGCAGCCGAGAAACGGAAAATCAAGGGGTCAGATCATGTGCGAAGCTATGGATTTTCTGCGTGAATGTGTCGGCGAGAATAAACTGATACTCGGCTGCGGCGTTCCGCTCGGTCCGTCCTTCGGCGTTGTTGACGCTTGCAGAATAAGCTGTGACGTCGATCTCAAATATTCGCCGAAGTATTACAATAAAATGGGAATAAATCTCGAGCTTCCCTCGGCGCAGAATGCGATAACAAATTCAATTTTCCGTCGCCATCTCAACGGCAGAGTTTTCTGCAACGACCCCGACGTTTTCTTCCTGAGGGAGAAAAATCTTACATTTACGAAAGAGCAAAAGCTCTTGCTCGGCAAGATAAACAATCTCTGCGGCGATGTGCTTTTTGTCTCCGATAATGCGGGAGATTACAGCGATGAGGACATTGAGCTTTTGAAAAAATTCTTTAAGAAGAATGAGTGCATCATCACCTCGGCAGGCTTTATAAACAAAAATGAAATTCAGCTTTGTTACACCGAGGGTGAGAATGAAAAAACGCTTGAATTCAATCTTGCAACAGGAAAAAGCAATGTTGAAAAACTGATATAAAGGAGCAAATATGAAAAGAATCGCAAAATTTCACAAGGTAAGCTACGAGCAGTTTTTTGAAAGCTGCAAGGAGGATTTCGTCGAGAGCGAGATAAAGAAAATGTATGAGGATATCAAGCTTCCCTCCCGTGCCACGGCAGGCTCGGCAGGCTATGATATTTTCGCTCCGTTCGGTTTTTCGCTTGCGCCGTCGGAAACAATAAAAATTCCGACAGGTATCCGATGCGAAATTGATGAGGGTTGGGTGTTGAAAATCTATCCGAGGAGCGGTCTCGGCTTCAAGTTTCGTTTGCAGCTCAACAACACCGTCGGCATAATCGACAGCGACTATTTTTATTCCGACAACGAGGGCCACATCTTTATTAAAATAACAAATGACTCCAACGAGAATAAAACCGTTGAAGTCAAAAAAGGTACGGGCTTTGCCCAGGGTATTTTTGTTGAATACGGAATAACGGTGGACGACGAAGCAACGGGAATTCGCAACGGCGGCTTCGGAAGCACAACAAAATAAAATTTCATAAAAATTCAGACCGACACATTTATGTAATAATAAGTGTGTCGGTCTTTTTTGTTTTATTCGGCATCTTTCCAATCGAATTTTGTCAGCTTTCCAGCACAGAGCAGGTTTGGATAATCCCACTGTCTCAGAACCTCATAAACGGCGATTGCGACCGAATTTGAAAGGTTCAGGCTTCTCGCCGCAGAGTCGTTTATCATCGGAATTCTGACGCACTCGTTCGGGTGCTTGAAAAGAAGCTCCTCGGGCAAGCCCTTTGTCTCCTTGCCGAAGAAAAGATAAACATTGTCGCTGTATTCAACGTCAACGTAGCGGTTCTGCGCCTTTGTCGTAAAAAATCTATACTCTCCGTTCGGATTTTTCTCAAAGAAATCGTCCAAATTTTTATAATAAGTTATATCGAGCAGGTGCCAATAATCGAGCCCTGCTCTTTTTAATTTCTTGTCATCTGGTGTGAAGCCCATCGGCTCGATTATGTGAAGTCTCGTTCCCGTTGCGGCGCAGGTTCGTGCAATATTGCCCGTATTCTGCGGAATTTCGGGCTCAACGAGAACAATATTTAAAACTGCCATTTTTAATTCCTTCTAACATATAAATTATTCAACGGATTTAATGAGATTCTTGATCTCGGGCTCAAAGCAAAGACCGTATTTTCTCTGCGTGTCGGTCTCAAGCGTAGCTTCAACACATTTACAGGTGAAGCCCATTGCGATTTGAACGGCATCGGCAAAGGCTTTTCCGTTCATAACCGCCGCCGTCAATGCCGAAGCGAAAACGTCGCCCGTGCCCGGAAAACGGCCTTCTGTTTTCGGCGTAAAGAACATATTTGCTCTACCCATGAGGCTGTCATAAACTGCACAGCCGATCTGTCCGTCACCGAAATCAACGCCCGTTATAACTATTCTTGCGGCAGTGAGATTTCGCAGAGAAATAAGCAGCTCCTTGATAAAATCCATGTCGTAATTCTCGGTTATTTCCGTGCCCGTGAGCATACATGCCTCGGTCACATTGGGAACAATAATATCGGCAAGAGAGCAAAGAAAACGCATTTCGGAAATGAACGAGTCGTCAATTCCCTTGTAAAAAACGCCGTTGTCACCCATAACGGGATCGGCAATATACAGCGTGTCGCTTTTTTTAAAATCAAGCAAAAATCTTTTTACGCTTTCCGCCTGCTTACGGCTTGCAAGATAGCCGCTGTAGATGCAGTCAAATCTTTCGCCCAAAGTTTTCCAATGATTGGAGATTTTTTCAATGTTATCGGTGAGGTCTTCTTTAACGAAGCCCTCAAACTCCGTATGTGCGGAAAAAATTCCCGTCGGCAGCGGAACGCTTTCGATTCCGCAGGCGGAAATAATCGGCATTGCCGCAGTTATCGAGCATCTGCCGAGACAGGACATATCATTTATGAGCACTGCTCTTTTTTGCTTTTTCAATAGAATCAGCTCCGAAAAATTTCTTTCCAAGATTATAACATAATACTTCGGAATAATCAATTCATAAGGAGACAAAATAATGTTGAAACTCTGATTTATTCAGCGGTTATTAAACAACAAAACGGAGGTAAAATTATGAAAAGCTCAGGTTCTTCAATCGCCAAAGGAATCGGCGTCGGCATGCTTGTCGGCGGCGCAATGACGATCATCGGTTCGTCGATGATGAACAGCAAAAAGGCGAATTACAAGAAGATGGCAAAGAAGGCTATTAAGTCGGCAGAATCCTTCATGGATTCGATGATGTGACAAAAAGAAGCACAAATAACCCCACGGCGGAAATATCTGCCGTGGGGTTTGTGTTTTTTGATTTATGCATGTAATGAACAATTCAAATAACAAATTACTTGCTTCTGACCTTGACGGACGAGCAATGCTCGCCCCTACAAATAACGCCGAAAATTCTATAAATTATAAAATTTATCTTTTTTCCAATTCTGTGGATTTTGGTCTATGTAATTCCATATTTCTTCATAATCGTTATTGTTGCGTATAACGTGATCATAATACAGTTTTTGCCAAACAGAGTAACCTATTTTTTTGCTGACAACTCCCTTGGTTTGCTGAACTACTGTTGATATTGTAGGGGCGACCATTGGTCGTCCGCTTTCATCTGTGTTTATTCTCAGCAACATATGAACATGGTTTGGCATAACTACATATTTGTCAACAGAAACAAACGGATAATAACTTGATATATCATTTATTGCTTTGTCAACAATTTCACCGTATTTTGACAATTGTTTTTCATGTTCAGACACTAAAAGCAGATTATGGTTTTTCTTCCAAAACAAACACTTATGCTTATCTGTGCATATGGTTATAAAATATGCGCCCGGTTTACTGTAGTCATATTCTGCTAAACGATTTTTCTTACGCTGTACTAATTTTTTATTCATTTAACCTTATTTATTATCGTTTTTACGAGCTTTATGATATCATTTATTATGAGTCGAATTTTGTCGAATAATGTCGGTTGTTTTTCAATCGGCATTTCGGGCAAAATGCTCTCGCCGTCAAAAACCGTAAATCTCGGGTATTCCTCAAAGGTTTCAACGGTTGCCTGACCGTCATAACTCATGAACTTTCGCATCATATCGTTCAGCGCCGCTTCGTCGCTGCCATGCTTCATGTTCTTGATAAACCACGTCTGCTCCGGGAAAAGGCAGGTTGAAGCGTCAACTGTTTTGTCGGGTGAAATAAATTTTGCATCCGACGTGATATTCTCAAGCGTCTTTCCGTATTCGCTCGCCGTTGCGCCGAACGAGGCATATTTAACGTCGATTATCCCGTCGCCGAGGTTGCTCGCCGAGGGAGTCATCGGAAGCGACGAATAGCCGTAACGGGTAATTACATAAACATTGCACTTCTCGTTGACCTCTTTAAGCGTCTCGGTCTTTTTGCAGCGGACGAGAGTGTTGTAATTTTCGATTTTTGCTCTCAATGCGGAATAATCCGTTTCCGACTCGCTGTAAATCGTGTTGAAAACAAAGTCTGTCGCATCGTCGAGATATTCATCGGGAACCATTGCCCAAACAGCAAGCCAACCGCCGAAAAGCGGAACTATCGACTGTGAACAAACCTCTTTTTCAATTTTTGCGCTTAATCCGTTCAGACCTTTTGTGAGAATATCCATCAGACCCGTATCATGAACCGCCTTGATTGCCGCGTTGATAAGATTTTCATACTCGTTGCCTTGGAAAGCATAGAAAAGATAGTTTTGCAGTGCATCGCCGCCGAAGGTCAGTCTGCCCGTCATCAATTCGCCCGTGTAGGTCTCGCCGTAAATCGCCGTTGAGTTAAATACGACCGTCTTAACCTTATCGCAGCCGTAGATCGAAAAATACGTTGTCGCAACAACGCCGCCGAAGCTGTGGCATGTCAGAGCTACCTGATCGCAACCCGACGCATCAAGCACATAATTTATAAAATCGTTGAGCTGAGCCGCGATTTTGATCGGATCCTCTCGCCAATCGTATTTGAAATAAATATCCTTATCGGCTTTGACCTTGCTCTTTGCAGGATATTCAAAACGAATTCCCGAGCCCTCTTTGACCGTTCCGTCGGGATTGTTCATCGCTCTCGAAAAAAGCTTGCCTGTTATTTTGCCCATCTCTTTGCCGAAGCTGTCCCAATCCTTTGTTACAGCAAGCTTGGCAAAGGCAGGTATGCTTTCTTCGACTGCGGTTGTTATCTCCTCCTCCGTGGGCGGCCATGCAAGCGCCGAGTTCGGGTCGGAAACGTCCTCATAAACCTTTGAATTCATAAATCCGTGAATCCAAATACGGGGCACCTTATCGTCCTTCGCCGCTACGGCAACAGAAAGCATCGGAACAATAAAGATGAGTATCGCCATGACTGCGGCAATCAAGCCTTTGAGCTTTTTTCTTTTCATAATACGTCCTCCGAAAGTTAAGGCAATGCGCACAATTCGATGTGCTTACCTTGAATATAAATTAAGTATAACAGAGCGGAAATATTTGTCAAGAGAAAAAACGATCGGCTTATTTTACATAAAACATAGTAACCACTGATTAAATCGCAGTGCTTTTATCGGAGGCATACTATATTTCCTCCGATAATCGGGTACGATTTAATCGGTATTTTTTTGTCGATTTTTAGCATTTTTAAGGTCTTTTTGTAAAAAAAGATATTTAAAAGCCGACATTTCGGAAAAAAGGTCAAATAAAAATATAATTTAATGCAACACCGCACAGTTTATGCACAAAATGCAGCTTGTGCGATGCCGATTTAATAAAACGGAGGTTAAAAACATGGAAATCCAAATAATTCTCAGAAGGCTCGGTATTTGTACTACATATAAGGGCTACAAAGCGGCTGTGCTTGCGCTTACGCTTGCTTTGGAGGACGAAAACCGATTGAATTCCATCACCCGTGAGATCTACACGGAGGTTGCAAACCGTTTGGGCTCAACCACTTCTGCAATAGAAAAAAATCTGCGTACCGTGGTTCAGCGTGCATGGCGAATGAACCCGGGAGATCTTGAGAAAATGGCAGGATATCCCCTTGAATATATGCCGAGCGTATCGGAATTTCTCGATATCCTTTTTAACTACATACAGCGAAGCCGTTTAAACAGAAAAAATTAAGAGCCGTCGCCCTTGGTACTCTGTACCAAGCAACAGCTCTCAATATCAATTTAATCAGAATTTAACAACACAGTTCTTTTCTGCCGACTCAAACATTGCTTCGACAACCTTGACGAGTCTCCTCTGCTGAGCATGAGTTACGATGGGCTCTGCCTTGCCCTCAATAACATCACAGATGTTGTTATAGAGCGTGTGCTCTCCGCTGAATCCCTTATCCTCAACATAAGGAAGCGGGAAAGTCTTGATCGAGTCGTCGGTTCTCGGCGCCATGGTTTTTGTGAGACCTACACCCGTTCTGACGGGAACGGCGTCCTTGTTCTCCCAATCGGAAACCATAACGACCTTGCCGCTGAGATCCCATTCGCAAATTGCCGAGCCGTTGATGCCCTGAACATGCCAACGTGGATAATCGATAAAGTTATTCGTGCCGACGGAGATAACATAAGCCGAATCGTCCTTGTAATTGAGCGTTGCGATAAATCCGTCGTCAACCTCATCGTTTGTGATGTGAGTCACCTGACAGTAAACCGAGTCAAGCTCCTTATCGTCAAACATCATGAGCGCCTGGTCGAGAATATGAATACCCCAATCGAGAATCATTCCGCCGCCCTGAGCCTTCTTCTGACGCCAATCTCCGGGAATTCCTCTTGAGCCGCTTACACGGGACTCTATTCTGAAAATCTTGCCGAGTGTGTTCTCGTCATAAAGACGCTTAACGGTGAGATAGTCGGGGTCGTATCTTCTGTTCTGATGAACGGTGAAGAATTTACCCGTTCTCTCGCTTGCCTTTATCATATCGTCAAGCAATTCGCTCGACATTGTAACAGGCTTTTCGCTCATGACATTTTTGCCTGCTTCAAGTGCGGCAATAACAATGTCGTGGTGGAAGTCGTTCGGGGTTGCAACAACAACGAAATCAATTCTGTCGTCGGCAAGGAGCTCCTCCTGAGAGGAAAAAGCATGCCAGCCCTTTTCTTCGGCTTCCTTATTTTTTGCAGGGTCGATGTCGTAGATTCCGACAAGCTCCATGCGGTCATTCATGTATTTTGACATCTTTTCGGCGTGCCAACTGCCCATTCCGCCGCAGCCGATGACTGCGCCGCCGATTTTTCCGTTTACCATTTGTTTTGCTCCTAAAGTATGTTGTCCTTATAGCCTTCCCCTTGAGGGGAAGGTGGGCGGCGAATTGCGCCGCTCGGATGAGGTGGCAAATTTATATCACATTATTTATTGAAATTTGACTCGAACTTTTCCACCTCATCAGTCACGACACGAGGTCGTGCCAGCTTCCCCTCAAGGGGAAGCCTTTTAAAGCGTACTCAAACTTA
>CAVGRW010000079.1:0-11002 GCA_963631735.1 Bacteroidaceae bacterium
AAATCGTGGTATAATATGCATTGAATAGTGTATATATACAATTCAGTGCACCTTGCAAAAAGAAAACAGACGTACTGACCCTCTGTGTATTATACACGGAGGATTTTTTATATCTAAGCGAAAGGATTGGTCGTAAAAATGGGTTCACCTTCTGCGAACAAACGTAAATCAAGAGAGCAGGCTTTCATTATTCTTTTTGAAAAGTCGTTTAATACAGAGCTTTCGGTCGATGAAATAATGGATATCGCCGTTGAGACGGAGGTTATTTCCAAAGACAAAATGACTGCCGATATCGTAAAAAAGGCTGAGGAAAATATCGACGAGATCGACGCAGTTATCGAGCGCAACCTCAAGGGCTGGAGCAAGCAGAGAATTTCAAAGGTCAGTCTTGCGCTTCTGAGAATGGCGGTCTGCGAGATGAAATATTTTGACAAGGTTCCCGTCGGCGTTTCGATCAATGAAGCCGTCGAGATTTGCAAGGTCTACGGTTCGGACGAGGACAAGGGCTTTGTAAACGGAATTCTCGGTTCGATTTCAAGAGAAAAAGAGGATTAAAA
Source organism: Bacteroidaceae bacterium (assembly GCA_963631735.1). Classification (GTDB taxonomy): domain Bacteria; phylum Bacillota; class Clostridia; order Oscillospirales; family Acutalibacteraceae; genus CAG-488. The sequence continues at coordinate 558 of CAVGRW010000079.1, forward strand.
TGCCTTACTTTTTAGGAATTGACACAAGCAATTATACGACCTCGTGTGCGATTTACAACAGCGACACCGACACTATCGTTCATCGCAAGAAGCTGTTGCCTGTAAAAAAAGGTGAGCTCGGACTTCGCCAAAGCGATGCGGTTTTTCACCACACGGTGCAGCTGCCCGAGCTGATGAAGGAGCTTTTTGCCGACTTTGACGGCGAGATTGCCGCAATAGGAGTGTCCGATGCGCCGATGAGGGCGGAGGGTTCATACATGCCGTGCTTCCTGACGGGGGTGTGCGCCGCAGAGTCCATAGCGGCGGTGACGGGCAAGCCACTCTACCGTTTCTCGCATCAGCAAGGGCACATCATGGCGGCTCTGTTTTCGTCGGGCAGACGTGAATTGTACGGCAAGGATTTCTTTGCTTTTCATGTTTCGGGCGGCACGACGCAGGCATTGCTCGTCAGCGGCGAGCTGGACGCAAGGCTGATCGCTTCGTCGCTTGATCTTAAAGCGGGTCAGGCGGTTGACAGGGTCGGCGTAATGCTCGGCTATCCGTTCCCAGCGGGGAAATATGTTGACGAGCTGGCGCAGAAAAGCGACAAGAAATACAAGATAAATATTAAGCTCAAGGACGGCAACTGCTGTCTTTCGGGCGTTGAAAATAAATGCAGGGCGATGTTTGAAAAGGGCGAAAAGCCCGAGGATATCTGCCGTTACTGCCTGGATTACATAATGACAGCTCTTTATAAAATCGCACTTTTTGCGAAAGAAAAATACGGCGATCTGCCGATGATTTTCTCGGGCGGAGTTATGTCAAATAAAATTATAAGAGAAGAGTTTGAAAAAGCTCTCGGCGCAGGCTTTGCGACACCCGAATTTTCGGCGGACAACGCCGCAGGAATCGCATTGCTCGCACACAAGAGGACACTTGAATGAAATCAACAATACTGAGCGTTACGCAACTGAATACCTATATAAAGTCGATAATCGACGGCGATATGCTCCTGAGAAGTCTTTACGTTGTGGGCGAGATATCGAATTTCACTAACCACTACAGGACGGGTCATTTTTACCTGACACTCAAGGATGAGAACTGCGCCGTCAAGGCGGTCATGTTCGCTTCGGCAAACAGGCGGCTGAAATTCATGCCCGAGAACGGCATGAGGGTTATTGTTAGGGGCAGAGTTTCGGTCTTTGAGCGTGACGGACAGTATCAGCTATATATTGACGATATGCAGCCCGACGGCTTGGGCGCACTCAATCTTGCGTTTGAACAGCTGAAAAACAAGCTGGCGCAGGAGGGTTTGTTTGACGAGTGCTATAAAAAGCCGATTCCGCACCGTGCGACACGCATAGGCGTTGTAACCTCGGCAACAGGCGCAGTTATCCAGGATATAAGAAACGTTATTTCAAGACGATATCCGTTGGCGGAGATTATTCTTGCACCTGTTCAGGTGCAGGGCGCATCGGCGGCTCCGCAGATCGTTGATGCGATAGAGCAATTTAATTCGGGTGACTATGCCGATGTTCTGATCGTCGGACGCGGCGGCGGATCGCTTGAGGATCTGTGGGCATTCAATGAAGAAATTGTTGCAAGGGCGGTTTTTAACAGCCGAATTCCGATAATTTCAGCGGTCGGACACGAAACGGATTTCACAATCTGCGATTTCGTTGCCGATTTGCGGGCACCTACACCGTCAGCGGCGGCAGAGCTTGCCGTACCCGATATTCGTGAGGATATTGCTTTTGTGCAGACGGTCGTTTACGAGTGCGAGGCAACGCTTTTACAGCGCATAAATGACGAAAAAAGAAAGCTTGATATTATAAAAGAAAGACTCGAATACAGAAGCCCGATGATGCTCATCGACCAAAAGCTGCAGCTTGTTGACAGCTATCTGACGAGCGCACTTTTGAGCATACTGCGCAAGCTGGACACGGAAAATGCGAGATTTTCCGCAACGACGGCAAGGCTTGATGCGCTCAGTCCACTGAAGGTCATGGCAAGGGGCTATTCGATAGTCACTAAAGATAAAGACGTCGTTACAAGCTCAAAAAAGCTTGAAAAGGGTGACAGAATAACCGTCGGATTTGCCGACGGAGAAAGAAACTGCGAGGTGCTTTAAATGGCGGCAAAAATGACATATGAACAGGCGATGGCAAGGCTTGAGGAGATAGTCACGAAGCTGGACGACGGCAGTCTGCCGCTTGACGAATCAATAAAGCTTTTTGAGGAAAGCACCAAGCTCGCTTCTTTCTGCAACACGAGCCTTGAAAAGGCAAAGCTGAAAATCACCGAGCTTTCCGAAAAGCAGGAGGGCTGACGGGTAAGTAGATTTTATTGAATTTCCTCGGTGCGATGTGGGCATTGCACCCTACGATAGGTGCTGAAAAGTAATGCTACGCAGATGTTCGGTTAGAGTCCAATTCGTAGGGGTCGATGACCACATCGACCCAAAGTTAGCAGAAAATAAAAGCGGACGACCGATGGTCGCCCCTACAAATAATACTGAAGTATCTATAAACAATTAAAGCTAATTCAAATCGACCATGGCTTCCCCACAAGGAAAAACTGTTACTAATATCCGAAAACAAATCCCAAAAGGAATGATTATATGAGTCACATTGAAATGATAAACAAGGCGCTGGAGGGTTACATGCCCGAGAGCGAGGACATAGTCAGCCGTGCGATGCGTTACAGTGTCGAAAACGGCGGCAAGCGTATCAGACCCGAGCTTGTGCTCTCGTTCTGCGAGGCTTGCGGCGGAGATGCCGAGAGTGCGCTACCGCTTGCGTGTGCGCTTGAGATGATACATACATATTCGCTGATTCATGACGATCTGCCGTGCATGGATAACGACGATTTCCGCAGAGGAAAGCCGTCGTGCCACATTGCGTTCGGTTACGAATATGCACTTCTCGCAGGTGATGCTCTTTTGACGCTTGCTTTTGAAACGGCGGTTAAAGCGAAACTCCCTGCCGACAGAATAATCGACTCGGTTGCCGTTCTTTCAAAGGCGGCAGGCTGGGCAGGAATGGTCGGCGGTCAGGTTATGGATCTTCAAAACGAGGGTAAAAAGGTCGGCATTGACGATATTGAAAAGACTGACGCGCTCAAAACGGGCGAGCTTATCCGTGCCGCCTGCGTTATGGGCTGTATCGCCGCAGGAAGAAAGGATATGATCCCTGCCGCTGAGGAATATGCAAGATGTATCGGAATTTCATTCCAGATAGTTGACGATATTCTCGACGTGACAAGCGATGAGCAGACGCTCGGAAAGCCGATAGGCAGTGACAACGAAAACGAAAAATGTACATATGTTTCACTTCTCGGAATCAAACGCTCAAAGGAGATCGTTTCTGAGCTTACCGAAAAGGCAAAGGACGCTTTGAAGAGCTTCGACGGTGACGCCGAATTCCTCATTGACTTTGCCGACAAGATGGAAAAGAGAAAGAACTAATTACCTGTTTAATCGGATGTGAAGAGTATTGGATAAGGAAATTAAATATCTCAATAAAATACATTCGCCGGCTGACCTGAAAAAGCTTGACAGCTCGGAATATCCCGAGCTTGCACAGGAGATCAGAGACGTCCTTATTGAAACCGTTTCAAAAAACGGAGGTCATCTTGCGTCCAACCTCGGTGCGGTCGAGCTGACAATTGCAATTCATTTGACGTTCGACTCACCGAAGGACAAGATCGTTTGGGACGTCGGCCATCAGGCATATACACATAAGCTTCTGACGGGTCGGTACGATGTGTTTGACACGATTCGCCAAAAGGACGGAATTTCGGGCTTCTGCCATCCGAACGAGAGCGAGCACGACACATTCTACAGCGGACACAGCGGAACGTCGGTTTCCTCGGCTTTCGGCATTGCGGAAGCGAATAAAATCAAGAAAAACAATAACTACACTGTTGCCGTTATCGGCGACGGTTCGTTCACGGGTGGACTCGTTTATGAGGCGCTCAACAATGCAGGCAGGTCAAAGACAAATCTTATCGTTATTCTCAACGATAACGAGATGTCGATTTCAAAGAACGTCGGCTCTGTTGCAAAATATCTTACGAAAATCCGTTCAAAGAAGCGTTATGTTCGCATGAAGGCGAGATTGGAACGTTTCCTTGACAGAATTCCGCTTATAGGACACAGCATGGCAAGCGGATTGTTTAACTTCAAAACGGCGGTTAAAAATCTCATTTACGAAAGCACGATTTTTGAAAAAATGGGATTCAGATATATGGGCCCCATCGACGGACATGACATAGGTCTTATGTGCGAGGCGCTGGAGACGGCAAAGAGTCTCGGTGCACCTGTTCTGCTCCATGTCAACACGGTCAAGGGCAAGGGCTATAATTATGCCGAGAAGGATCCGAGCCATTTCCACGGCATTTCGGATTTCGATATAAACACGGGCGAGCCCCATTCATCGGGAGACACGTTCTGCAATGAATTCGGCAAGCTGATGTGTAAAATGGCGGAAAAAGACAAGCGTATTACGCTCATTACCGCTGCGATGTCGCTCGGAACGGGGCTGACCGAGTTCAGCGACAAATATTCGGAAAGATTTTTCGATGTCGGCATCGCCGAGGAGCACGCCGTGACCTTTGCATCGGGACTTTCAAAGGGCGGTATGCTGCCTGTTTTTGCGGTTTATTCAACGTTTTTACAGCGCTGCTATGACGAGATAGTGCACGACGGCGCACTGCAGGATCAGAAGATGGTGCTTGCAATCGACCGTGCAGGCTTTGTAGGTGACGACGGCGAGACACATAACGGGCTTTATGACGTTGCGTTTTTGCAAAGTATTCCCAAGGTAACGGTCTATTCGCCGGCAACCTACGATGAGATGAAGGTCGATTTTGGCAACGCATTTTACCGTGACAAGGACGTTGTTGCGGTTCGCTATCCGAGGGGCGGTGAACCGGAAATTCCCGAGGATTACACGCCGTCATTCGGAACCTATGACATCTACGGAAATGCTTCCGCCGATACGGTTATTGTGACCTATGGCAGGCTGTTCTTTGAGGCGGCAAAGGCAATCAAGGAGCTGTCGAAGCATAATATTGACGCAAAGGTTTTGAAGCTCAACAGAATAAAGCCGATTGACCCCGAGGCTCTCAAGGAAGTTATGAACGCAAAGCATATTTTCTTCTATGAGGAGGGAGTCAGAAGCGGCGGAATAGGCGAAAAATTTGCCGCCGAGCTTCTTCAGCACGGTTACAAGGGCAGTTATGATATAACCGCTGTCGAGGATTGTTTTGTTAAGCAGGCAAAGGTGCCCGAGCTTATTAAGCAATACAAATTTGACAGTGAAAGCATGGTAAATAAAATCGTCGAAAAGACGACCGAGGTGTAAAATATTGTCGGATAAAATAAGACTTGATATAGCGCTCACTCAGCGAGGACTCGCCGAATCGAGGGAGAAAGCAAAGGCGCTGATTATGGCAGGGCAGGTTTATCTCAACGGTCAGAAGGAGCTGAAAGCAGGCGCTTCGGTGAAGCCCGATGATGAAATCGAAGTCAGGGGCAGCCGCAATCCTTTTGTCAGTAGGGGAGGACTCAAGCTGCAAAAGGCGGCGGAAAAATTTGATATTGACCTCGGCGGCTGCATATGTATGGATATAGGCGCATCGACGGGCGGCTTTACGGACTGCATGCTCACCCACGGTGCAAGCAAGGTTTATTCAATCGACGTCGGTTACGGCCAGCTCGCTTGGAAGCTGAGAACGGACGAGCGTGTGGTCAATATGGAGCGCACAAATTTCAGATATGTTACGCATGAGCAGATTCCGGAGGATATCGACTTTGCAAGCGTTGATGTTTCTTTTATATCGCTGAAAATCATTCTTCCCGTTCTGCGTGAGCTTCTCAAAAGCGACGGACAGGCTGTGTGTCTTATTAAGCCGCAGTTTGAAGCAGGCAGAGAAAAAATCGGCAAAAAGGGCGTTGTCCGTGATCCGCAGGTTCATGTTGAGGTTGTTGAAAATATAGTTAACTTTGCGCTCGAAAACGGATTTGACGTAAAAAATCTCGATTTCTCACCAATCAAAGGACCGGAGGGAAACATTGAATACCTCATGCACATTCAAAAGAGCGAAAATGCCCGGAAATTGTGCGAAATAACGCCCGAGGAGCTTGTGAAGCTTTCGCACGGCGAGCTTGATAAATAAGGCAGGGAAACAGCATGAAAATCGCATTACTTCCCAATTTGACAAGAAAAAACGCTTTGCAGGTGTCGCTTGACGTCTGCGCCGAGCTTGAAAAGCACGGTATGAGCTATTGCATAAAGCGTGATCATAAAGAAGAATTCAAGGACACGAAAGCCGAGTTCAGCACGGTTGACGGTATGATTAAAACCTGCGATATCGTGATAGCTGTCGGCGGTGACGGAACTATAATTCATGCCGCAAAATTCGGCAAGCCGACACTCGGCATAAACGCAGGGCGTATTGCATTTATGGCAGGTCTTGAACCCTCGGAGCTTAATATGCTCTCAAATCTCAAGAGTGGAAAATACGAGCTTGACCGCCGCATGATGCTGAAAGCGGAAATCATTTCTCCGGAAAACAAAGTGATCGGCGTTCACTATTGCGTCAATGATGCCGTAATAGCAAGAGGCTTTCAGATAAAAATGGACGATTTTGTTGTGGAGCATAACGGAAAGTTTCTCAATAAATACACGGCGGACGGAATTATTTTTTCCACGCCGACGGGCTCCACGGCGTATAATCTTTCGGCGGGCGGTCCTGTAGTCGATCCGCAGATCGAAAGCATATTGCTTACGCCGATATGCACACATTCTCTTTTCTCCCGTGCGCTGATTTTTAAGCCCGATTCGGAATTCGTTCTTCGAGGCAAGGGCGATGTTGAAATCGGTCTTTCATGCGACGGTGAGGACTCAATCCCGATTGAGAGAGGATGCTCGGTCAGAATTTCCAAAGCCGATATGTTCGGCGAATTTATAAGAATAAAGAACGAAACGTTTCTTGAAATACTTAACAGCAAGCTGGAGCAGAGGCGGCTGTAAAAGGAGATAAAAATGTCATGAAAAAGAAAAGACACAGTATGATTCTCAAGCTTATTGAGATGTATGCGATCGGCACTCAGGAGGAGATGCTCGAAAAGCTTGAAGAAAACGGCTTCAGCTCGACTCAGGCGACCGTTTCCCGTGATATCAAGGAGCTGAGACTCGTTAAGCAGATGGATAAGAACGGTGTTTACCGCTATGTCGAGGGAAAGAGCGAGACAGACGAATATCTTTCAAAGTTTACCACGATTTTTTCTCATTCGGTCGTTTCCTCGGACTATGCAGGCAACATGGTCGTTATCAAGTGCCATGTAGGCATGGCTAATGCGGCATGTGCAGCCTTTGACAACATGGAGTGGGAAGGCCTTGTCGGCACGATTGCAGGCGACGATACGATTTTTGCCCTTTGCAGAACAGAAGCTACAGCCCACGAGCTGAAAGAGTCTATCGACAGAATAGTTAAATAAACCGACCGCACAATTTGAGGATGTGATCATATGCTTACAAGTCTGAAAATTGAAAATGTTGCGATAATCGAAAGTGCCGCTATTGAATTCGGCTGCGGACTTAATGTACTGACGGGCGAAACTGGCGCAGGTAAATCAATTGTCATTGACTCGATAAATGCTATTCTCGGCGAGCGAACCTCCCGTGATATTATCAGAACGGGAGCACAGAGTGCAAAGGTTTATGCTGTCTTTGAGGACGTCAACGCAAAGGTGCGGGATTTCCTTGATGAGAATGGAATAGACTGCGAGGACGGAGTGCTGATAATCAACAGGACTCTCAGCCGTGAGGGCAAAAATGTATGCCGTCTCAACGGCGCACCCGTCACGGTCTCAATGCTTCGTGAGATAGGCGGCGAGCTTATTGACATTCACGGTCAGCATGACAATCAGTCGCTTCTCTCGCCCGAAAAGCATTGCGGCTTTGTTGACAGTTTCGCAGGCAATGCGGATATAATTGCGGATTACCGTGAAAAATACAGCAGGCTTTGCGAGATAAGAAGTAAGCTTAAAAAGCTGACTACGGACGAAAGCTCAAAATCGCAGAGAATTGATTTTTTGACATACCAAATCGACGAGCTTGAAAAAGCGGATATAACCCTTGGCGAGCGTGACGAGCTGAAGGTGAGAAAATCGCTTATCAATAATTCGCAGAAGCTTATCGAAAGTCTGAATATCGCTTATGAAGCCTTAAAAGCCGACGGTGCAGGAATTGACATGATAACCGATGCGGAATCGGAGATATCGGACGCAAGCGCTTATATGGAAGCACTCGGCGAGGCGTCTGAGAAGATAACGGATATAAGATACGAGCTTGAGGACATTGCTGAAACGGTGCGTGACGCAATGTCGGAGGTCGATTTTGACCCGTCCGAGCTTGAGGATATAGACGAAAGGCTTGACCTGCTCTACCGCCTTTCAAAGAAATACGGCGACACCGAGGAGGAAATGCTCGAATATCTTGAAAAGGCGAAAGCCGAGCTTGATAACATAGCATTCTCGGAGGAAAAGGTCAAAGAGCTTCAAAAGCAGGAAAAGGAAGCCCTTGCCGAGACCGAAGCGGCGGCGCAAAGGCTGACCGAGTCAAGAAAAACGGCAGGCGAAAAGCTCAGCAATGCGATATGCTCGGAACTTGAATTTCTCGACATGCCGAATGTGCGCTTTGTCGTGAAATGCGGCGATATTGGCTTGACGGAAAACGGAAAAGATGAGATTGAATTTTTGATTTCAGCCAATGTCGGCGAGGAGCCGAAGCCGCTTGCTAAAATTGCTTCGGGCGGTGAGCTTTCCAGAATCATGCTTGCGATCAAAAATGTTCTCGCCGAGACCGACGGCGTTGACACGATGATTTTTGATGAAATTGATACGGGTGTCAGCGGCAGAGCGGCGCAGAAGATTGCAATGAAGCTCAGAAGCGCATCAAAGGGCAGGCAGGTTATCTGCGTTACCCATCTTGCACAGATCGCAGCTCAGGGCGACGTTCACCTTTACATCAGTAAGTCCGTTTCGGACGGAAAAACTTATACAAATATTAAGTCGCTAATCGAAGAAGAACGTGTTGCGGAAATCGCACGAATTATGGGCGGAATGGAGATAACAAAGCTCCAGCTTGAGAGCGCAAGAGAAATGCTCAGAAATGCAGGCAATTTATAAACATATAAACAAAAAGACTGTCGCTGAATACGGCAGTTTTTTTACATGTGACGGATTTGTATAAGTGAGGAATTTTTTAGGTATTGTATTTTTTTTGAATCTGTGATACAATGTAAAAAAATATAATGGAGATTGTGTAAAATGAAGAAAGAAAACTCAAAAACACGTTACATAGCTTTGCTTTGTTCATTCATCATAGTATTCAGCGTTGTGCTGACGGGCTGCGGCTCTGTTAAGAAAATCACTCAGAAGAAGTCTGCCAACGGTTCGGACGAAATCCAGATCGGTGCGAATACCGACGTGCTTGAAGGTCCTACTCAGATCGTTGTCGGAGAGAACGGTCAGTCGTTCATTGTTGACAACAACGGTCATTCGGTAGTTTACAATCCGAATCAGTCTGGCAACAAGTACACGGCAAGCAACATAACTCCGAGCAATACAACTCCGAGTGCCTCAACGAACAGGCAGACGACAACCAAGAAAACAACGACTAAGAGAACAACAACCGAAGCGACAACGGCTACTCCGAGCAATGTTTACAATGCCCTTGCTCCCCAGAGAAAGTTCGGATTTAACGGAGCTTACGACTGGGGCTCGAAGTTTGTCAATTTCTATCTTTCAACTATCAGAATTTATTTCACTTATAATGATAAGGATTGGCTCATTGAGCTTTGGAAGGGCGAATATGCCATGGCTACGGTCGGCTGCGAGGTAGGTTTTTATTACAGAGACCACAACCAGACCGCACTCGATACATTCGGTCCGAATAATCTTCTTTATAAGAGCGTTGAGGATCAGGACGCAATGCCTGTTTCAATGAAGCTTTGGCAGTATGAAAAGGCGGCGGATTCGACTCCTGTTCAGAAAATCGATTATTCAAAACGTCTTTGCTGGTGGGCAGCGGACTTTGAGACCGGTGTGCTTGAAAAGCACCGTGACCAGACAACGCTCGTAATGGTTGCGACTATTGACTTCCCAACAGATAAAATGATGAATCTTTTCATTGACGGACTTGAGGAAGAGGGCTTTACGGAAGGCTCAATAAACAGTTATCACAATGTTGAAAGATACTCGGTCAGCGGCAAAACCGTTACGATTTGTTGGAAAAATTACGATTACAGCAAGGCTCATGCATAAAACAGCCTTATTGTATAAACTTTTGCTTATTTTTCCTTAAACTGCTTGACTTTTGTATTATTATGGGTTACAATACTCATGCTAATAAATATTATGAAAGGATGAATTCGTATGAAAAAGTTCTTGGCAATTC
>CAVGRW010000080.1:0-5867 GCA_963631735.1 Bacteroidaceae bacterium
TTCTGCTGACATTTTATCAGCCTTCCCCTTGAGGGGAAGGTGGGCGGCGGATTGCGCCGCTCGGATGAGGTGGCGAATGTTTATAGTAATTATTCAAGGCTATTTTACTTAAATTTTCCTACCTCATCAGTCGCTATGCTTCCCCTCAAGGGGAAGCCTTGGCAAAAATTTTTAATCTTAGCTCAATACGGAAGTCTAATGAAGTTTATTTTCATCAGCCCTTCTGCGAAAGGGTGAAATCGAATTTCATTGAAAGCGCTTCAAAAAGCTTTTGCATAACGGCGTTGGCGGTTGAAATTATATCGGAATTCAGCACATAAGCCACCGCCTTTTCCTGCTCCTCCTTAGGAACATTATAGGCACTCAGGCTCATTCTCAAAAAGCGTTCAAGCTTCTTTTCAATTGTAAAATATTTATCGCACGGGCGTGACATATAGCCTCGCATGATTCCTGCCGAGCCGATCTCAAGCTCATAAAAATCGCTTAAGGAATAGCCGGGCATATATGAGCCGAAGATTTTATAAAGCTGATTTGTCGTGTTCTGGTATATATACTCCGCAATGTGCGGCTGTGAATATGCTTCAACATATATTTCTCTGAGATTTTCGTTAAGCTCGGTGAGCGTGATTTGCAGAGCGGTCTCGGCGGCATATACCATGACGGCAGATGCACCCTCCCCTGCAAGGCTTTCGGCAATACTGAACTGATTTTCAAACATGAACTCCGTCAGCTCAAGAAGCACGCCGTCCTTCGTCTTGAAAATATTATAAAATGTACTGCTTGTAACGTCCGCAAGCTCAAGAATTTCCGCATTCGTCGTTCTTTTGAAGCCTTTTTCGATAAAAAGCTTTACGCATACGGAAAGAATTCTTCTCTTTGAACCTTCCTTATCATATCTTCTGGGCATTTGCTGTTTCCTGCTCCTTTTGTTTGGACTACAGTTCAATTATATCAAATCGAAACAAAAAATCAAGTATATATAATAATATTTTTAAAACGCCGTAAGATAAAACTTACAGCGTTTTGTTTTTTATTCGCTTAAATCGTCAAACATTCCGAAGCCTGCGACCTCACTCGTCGGCAGTGAAAAAACTATTGCTTCCGCCTCGGTATTGGGTCCTGCCTTTTCGAGAACAGAGCGCATTATATTTGACTTCTGCTCCTTTTTTGCAACGATGAGAATGACCTCCTTCTCGCTCGCAATCGAAACGTTATAAAATTTATCCTCGTTTTTTCCGCCCTCGCCTTTACCGTGCAGAACCGTTCCGCCCGTTGCTCCTGCGGCTCTTGCGGCATTCATGACCATATCCATTCTGCCCTCGTTCGCAATGGCGACGATCAGCTCATATGAAGGGTTGAATTCGGGCTTTGTACCGATCAATTGAGCGTCTGCGTTAAGCTTCTCCATCGTTCTTTTTCCTCCTATGCTTTTTATCGGCACCGACACAACTATTCCGTGACCCGGCACGCCGATAAACATTTTTTTCTTCTGTTCTTTGATAAATTTTTTCAGCTTTTCGTTATCTGCAACCGAGAGAAGAACACGCTTTTCGTTGCTCTCGAGTCCGAGCAGGTCAAGCATACTTCTGACCGCCGTTCCCCTGCCCCTGAGTATGACGTTTATCGGGAGACTGAGCTCATGACAAATCTCTTTTAATACATTCACGTTATCGGGATTACAAATTGAAATCACAAAATTCATACGGCACTCTCCTCCCAAAGCTCAACAATATCGTAATCGCCGAATTCGGCAGCCGACTGCTTTTCCTCTTTCCTGTCTCTTATCGTATAGAAAAGACCGACCGTCTGAATGGTTATCAGCGGCATCATCGCAACCATCGCAACTGCGCCGAAAGCGTCCTTGAGCACGTCGCCGCCGAGGGCAATGCTCGCTCCGATAAAGAACTGAAGCATAAATGTTGCAGTCATGGGACCCGAAGCTACACCGCCCGAGTCGAACGCGATAGCAGTGTAAATATCGGGCACGAAAAACGAAAGAATCAGCGCTATGGCATAGCCGGGCACGAGAAACCATAGAATAGAAATTCCCGTCATGACTCTGAGCATGGCAATTCCCATCGCAGCGGCTATTGCCGCCGAAAGGCTGAGCTTTATAGCCTTGCCCGGGATAGCTCCTGCGCTGACCTCCTCGATCTGCCCCTCAAGCACCGTTACGGCAGGCTCGGCGGAAATTATAAACCAGCCGAAAACCATAGCAAGAGGTATCATAATATACTTCGTCCAGCCCTCTGCCAGGGCGGCTCCGAGAACCGAGCCGAGTGAGGAAAATCCGACATTGACGCCCGTAAGAAAGAGCACCAGGCCGACATATGTATAAACAAGACCGACGCAGATTTTCGCAAGACTGCGCCTTGAAATTTTCAAAATCAAAAGCTGCAAAAGCAGAAAAATTCCGACGATCGGTAAAAGTGAAATTGCGACCTCGCCCATATATTTCGGAATTTCGGTCAAATAAATTTTGCCTATCTCGCCCGTACTGCCGAAGGAAAGCACACCGACATCGGCAACGGCATCTCCGCCGGGATAGAAAAATCCGAGCACAAGAACCGCAAGAATGGGTCCTATCGAGCTGAGCGCAACCAAGCCGAAGCTGTCAGCCTCCGCCTTATCGTCGCTTCGTATATTTGAAACGCCGACGCCGAGCGCAAGAATGAACGGAACTGTCATTGGTCCCGTCGTAACTCCTCCCGAGTCAAAGGCTATGCTCAAAAATTTATCGTCCGTGAACGCCGCCAAAATGAACACAACGGCATAAAAGGCAATCAAAAGCCACCTCAGCTTTATGCCCGTCAGAATTCTCACCATACAGACAGCGAGAAAAAATCCGACGCCCACGCCGACCGTTATCAACAGCACAGTGTTATTTATATGCGGAACGGTTTCGGCAAGTACCTGCAAATCGGGCTCGGCAATCGTAACGGCAAAGCCGAAGGCAAAGCTGACGAGCACTATCAGCGGCAGCTTCTTTGTCTTTGTCAGCGCCGTGCCTATTTTATTGCCTATTTTAATCATCGAGGTATCCGCACCGAGCGAGAAAAGACCGATACCGATAACCACCATCACCGTACCTATAAAAAAATTCAGCATCAGGTCTGTGTTAATAGGCGCAATGCTGAAGCATAACAATGTAACGATAATAACTATCGGGAGAACAGAGCGAGCCGATTCCTTGATCTTCTCCGTGACAGCGGTTCGGTTTTTGAGTATGAAATCCTTCTTCAAAAGCCTCACCTTCTTTTTTATTTCAATATGTAATTATTTACATATATATTACATTTTTTTCAAAAATTATGCAAGCAAAAAAGAAAAAATTCAATTTTTATTTACATTTGACTTTTGACGTCGTAAAGCTTATAATTATATATAGTTTAAGCAAACCCGAAAGGATAATTTTTATGAAAGTTATTGTAGCAGGAGCAGGTCACGGCGGTCTCGCTGCGGCAGCCGAATTGGCAAAAGCGGGCTTCGACGTCAGCATATATGAAACGAAGCAGCGCAGCGGGCTCGGTCACGATTGGGAGGATCGCTTTACCTTTGATTTGCTTCTGAATACCGTCGGCCTTTATAAGCTGCCCGACGATACATGGCGGTACAGAGGCGATTGCGCCTTTGTTTCTCCCGATTATAAAACAAACATTGTAATTAACTACACCGACGAAAACAGGCAAAAAATAATGTGGCGCAAGCCGCTTATAAATATGCTTTTGGATAACGCCGAAAAAAGCGGAGCAAAATTAAATTTCGGCATTGATATCAAAGCTCCGATAATAAAAGGCGGACGTGTTGCAGGACTGAAAACCTCGGACGGCGATATTTTCGGTGACCTCATCATTGATTCGGCAGGCGTATTCTCCCCTGTCCGCTCACGGCTTCCCGAGAGCTTCGGAATCGAAAAGAAGCCGAAGCGAGGCGACGTATTCTATGCCTACAGAGCCTATTTCAATAAAACAAATGATGAAATGCCGGAAGTACCCTTTGAGGTATACCTATGCCATGCAAGAGAACAGGGTCTCTCATGGTGCTGTACAAATGACGACAGCGTTGATATTCTTATCGGAAGAATTGATCCGCTTAACGAAGCCATGCTTCAGCGCCACATTGATAATTTCCGCAAGACACACCCTTATATCGGAAATGAAATTCTTCACGGCGGCAATTACGGCATTATACCTGTTCGCCGTCCGCTTGCCTTGATGGTCGCAGACGGATATGCCGCTGTCGGCGACAGTGCCTTTATGACAACACCCATGAACGGAATGGGAATTGACCTTTCGCTTAATGCAGGCAAGCTCCTTGCCGATACGGTTATCAAAAGCGGCGACGCATCGGTTGAAACACTCTGGAAATATAACCGTGATTTTCATTTTCTTTACGGCGGTGAAACGGCAAAGAACGAGGGCTTAAAAAATGCGCTCCTCAATCTGCCCGGCGAAGGCGTTGATTTTCTTTTTGAAAGCGCAGTTATACAGGCGTCGGATCTCTCGGGAGCGGGAAAGAACACCGACATAGCCAATCTTCTCGGCAAGTTTGCCCGAGGAATGAAAAAGCCGCCGTATTTCTTTACAATTCTTGAAGGAATTATGCAAGGAACGGTTTCGTCCAAATTGCTTAAAAACGCACCCGTTACATACGACAGAAGCAAAATAATGAAATGGCAAGAAGAAATTTTAAAGCATGTTGTGAAAATAAGCAGAGAATGAAGGGAGACATAAAAATGTCAAAGAATTCGGCTTTTAAATTTCCCCTTATAACATGGATAAGGGCGCTTCACGGCCACTATGCTCATAAGGATATCGGCAATTTTGATAAAAACAG
Organism: Bacteroidaceae bacterium; assembly: GCA_963631735.1. Taxonomy (GTDB): domain Bacteria; phylum Bacillota; class Clostridia; order Oscillospirales; family Acutalibacteraceae; genus CAG-488. Next base: position 4,837 of record CAVGRW010000080.1, read on the forward strand.
CTGGATGGCTCGGCTTGACGGAGAAAATTTTATAAACGAGATTTCCCTCCCCGGCTCGCACGACACCTGTGCTTTGTACGAGCCGCTCAGCGAGCTTGCCAAGTGCCAGATGTACACCGTCACGGATCAGCTGAACATGGGCGTCCGCTATCTCGATATCCGAGTGAATGTCGTCAAGGGCGGCCTTGCGATCTCCCACGGACCGATTTTTCAGGGAATAAGCTTTGATAAGGTGATCGGGCAGTGCATTGATTTTCTTCGTAAAAACCCGAGCGAGACTATAATTGTTTCGCTCAAGCATGAGCTTGTTTCAAGGGACAAAAAGAATGAGTTCAATTCGCTTTTCATGAAAAGAATTGAGGCGCACAGCGATATGTGGTTCACTGAAAACCGCCTGCCGAGGCTATCGGAGGTCAGAGGAAAAATGGTTCTGATCAACCGCGTGAAAAATCTCGGCATCGGAATTGACGCTTCTGAAAATTGGGTTCACAACGGCACATCAATAATCGAGCACGGCGATTTTCGCCTGCACATTCAGGACAAATTCAAGCTTGAAAACGTTGAGGAAGCATGGAAGCTTGTTACGGAGCATTTCCACAGAATTCTCAAGGAAAATGACGGCAAGAAAAATCTCAGCATAAATTTCCACAGCGGTGTTCTCGGCTATCCCCATGTTCTGAGGGTTGCAAAGCACGTCAATGCGGAATTTCTGAAGAATATCAAGGATAAAAAGGCTCACCTCGGCATTGCCGTATTCGATTTCATAACGCCCGAAATATGCAATGCCGTTATCAACACGAACGTATAATCTATCATAAATAACAAGACCGCCCTCGTTTTGAGAGCGGTCGATTTTTATATTTTAATCAGAACTTGAAGCCCGAATACTTTACGGTCGTTGAGGCGCTGCCGCCTGCATTCTTTATCGTTACAACATACTTTGTGTTGGTGAGCGTAACGGCGAAATCAAACGAAACCGTAAGGCTTTCGAGTCTGCCGTTTGAAGCGTTGACGACTGCGACGCACTTGAC
>CAVGRW010000080.1:6657-10950 GCA_963631735.1 Bacteroidaceae bacterium
ATGCTCTCGTTGAAATCCTTGCCGACATAGACAAACGAGCCGCACATCATGGCGACACAAATAATCACTGTAATGCAAATTGTAATTGTTTTTTTCAATTATAACACGTCCTTATCTTTCTCTTAATTTAGATTATAAGACATTTGGATTGATTTGACAATAGTTTTCTTGAACAGAAACGCAAAATATGCTATAATTTTCGGGAAATGAGGTGCATTTATGATAACCAAGGCAGAATGGAAAAATATCAGAGGATCGCAGAAAACGCCCGATCACATAATGCTTTCAATCAACGGCAACGCCGCCGAGACAATGACTGTCACATGGCGCACATGCTCGGAAATCGAGAACGGATATGCTCTTTTCAGGAAAAAGGGCGATAACGGTTGGCAGAGAGCGGATGCCGAAACAGGACGCTTCGACACCGACATGGACAGCAGCAATATTCATTGGGCGCATATGAATACGCTTGAACCCGACACGGAATACGAATACACCTGCGGCAGTGATGAGCACAGAAGCGAGATTTACGGCTTTAAAACAGCCGAAAAGGAGCTTGACAGCTTTGAATTTCTTTGCCTTACGGATATTCAGCACGGAGCGGCGGAACCGCCTGCCGATTATTCCGAGCTTAACGTCATTATCAAGGATATTCTCAAAAGGCACCCCAAGGTTCGTTTTATCCTCACCGCAGGCGACAACACAAACTGCGGTCAGACGGACATTCAATGGACGGGCTTGTTTGACGGCTTGAGGGGCATTATCGAGCATATTCCCTTTATGATGGCTCTCGGCAACCATGACGACATGGGCTTTGAAAATTACTTTGAATACAGCAACAAGTATTATTCCGAAAAAGCCGAATATTTTAGCAAACAGTTCAAGGGCTCTTATCCGTATAACGGTCCCGAGGATTGGAAAACCGCCAACTACGCCTTTGATTACGGAAATTCGCACTTCTGCATAATCGGCACAAGCGGTCCGGAATTTGTCAATGAGTGGCTCATCGAGCAGGCAACCACGAGCGGCAAAACATGGAAATTCGGCTCGCACCACTTCCCTATCTGCTATCAGGGCTCCGACCTTTCCTGCGAGGACTCGTATCCGATGATGCGTGAGGGTATGGAGAAATTCGACGTCATTTTCAGCGGACATGAGCACTGCTTCTCCCGAAGCTACCCGAGACGGGGTGACAATCTCTGCGACAAGCCGTCCGAGGGCACTGTTTTCTATAACATGGGCAGCGGACACAGAAATCCCTGCAAACTTCTCGCAACGCCGAAGCTCTGGAACTCGGCTTATTATCCTCATGAGGAGCAGGAGTCAATGTACACTATCGTAAAGGTTGACGGCAAAAAGCTCACGCTGACCTCTTACCTTGAGGGAGATAAAACCGTTGACCGCTGTGTTATTGATAAAGAGACCGACAGCATTTCGCCCATCGCCCTCGCCCCTGTTTTCAGCGCAACAAGACTCATGTTCAAGGGCGCCGACCTCGGAATCTGCACCAGAGCGCTCCCGTGTGAAAAAATTGACGGCGTTTGGTTCGTTCCTGCGGCGGCTCTTTTCCGATATATCGGCTTCGACGTTGAAATGGGCAAGGGCACTGTAACGATCGAAGCTTACGGGCATAAAGCAACATTCACGGAGAACAGCCGAAAGGTCATAACCGAAAGCGGCGGCTTCACCATGCCTGCCGAGGTAAAGCGACTTCACCGCGAGCAGCTCTACGTTCCCGCCGAGGGAATTTGCAGGGCATTCGGCATGAGATGTGAATTTTTCGAGCGCAACAATATTCTTTCTTTTGAAATTGAAAGCGAGTTTGACCCGACGCCTTACCAGCCGTAATAATCCAAAATCAACAATAATTGTAAAAATATAAAGGTATTTTCCTTGACATAGCATAAAAGAATATGATATTATAAATGCAGATAGAAGATCTATCCACTACACATTCTTTAAATGAAAGGAGTAACAAGTTATGGATTTCAGTGCAATTCTTGACACAGTTATGAACAAGCTTGTTGATCTCATCACACAGATTGACGTATCGGATGTTCTTAATAAAATTGTCGATCTTGTTATGGGCATCATTAACAAAGGCTAATTCGATTATAATTTGTTATTTTGTTTATAACCAAAACAGGCAGTGGCAGCAAAGGTTGTCACTGCTTTTTTATACATTTATGCTGACATATCACAAAACGAACGGCCTTCTCTTGACTTTTAAACCGAAATGTGATAGTCTAATACATGGGTAGTAGATTTTTTTGCTGCCTAATCTGCGAAAGGAGTAATGAGTTATGGACATTAGTGCAATTCTTGATAAGATTGACGTTGATGCTATCCTTGCAAAGATTACAGAGATCCTTGCACAGATCGACTTCCAGGCAATCCTTCAGAAGATTATTGATTTCATTGCCGGTTTGGTTAAATAATTACCTGAAATCAGAAATAAGCAGCTGCTTTTTGCGGCTGTTTATTTTTTTTTAAAATATGTGTTGACTAATATGGTAAAAAGTGGTATTATGTAGTCAAATAAAGAAAAGCCGCCTATGCGGTCGGATTTTTTAGAAAGGAGTCGTTTTTATGAAAAGCGTGGGAATTGTCAGAAGCGTTGACGGCGCAGGAAGAATCGTTCTCCCTATCGAGATCAGAAAAGAGCTCGATATAATGGGCGACGACAGCAGAGTCGAGATACTGGCAAGAGGAAATGAAATCATAATGAAAAAATATGCTCCCTCTTGTATTTTCTGCCATGAAACAGACGATTTGATTCAATTCAACGGTCAGAAGATTTGCAAAGACTGTGCAAAGAAAATCGCCGAAGCAACAGAATAATTTCAAAAAAATTAAGGACTGCCATTGGCAGTCCTTTTTTTGCTTATTTTTTTACAATTGAGATCGTATCGACTACGCTGTTACCTTCCGTTTCATATGTCGTTACGGTGAGCTTATCGCCCGAAGCGTCCATGATAGAGTAGCATGGCGTATCCGACTGGAACCAATAATCACATTCCGGTCCGACGTTTTCGGTGTCGATTCCGTTATAGTTACTGCCCGAGGACGAGTTTGCGCTGACGTAAAGCGTGCCCTTGGGGTTTGTGTATGTGCCGTCTTTGAGCACATCGTCCGTTACTTTATTGTTCTTGACGATATAAGAACGGCTGTAGTAGTGGTCATGACCGCTCAGACAAAGGTCGATTCCGAACTCATCAAAGAACGGCGTGATTGTCGCTCTCGTTATCTTGCTTGTGAAATATTTTGCCGCATTCGCATCGTACGGGCTGTGGTGCATGGCAACGACCTTCCACTTTGCGTTCGGATAAGCCTCGCAAGCCGCCTTAATGATCTTTCTGTGCGTGGAGGGGACAACAACATTAGAGTCAAGTACGATGAAAAGAACATCGTTATAAAGGAAATAATATCCGTTGCCGGCAGGATCCTTGAACGGAACGTCCGTATCTCTGTTAGGATTATTATAGTGGCTCGAATAGTTCGTCGTGTAGAATTCATGATTTCCGACTGCGGCGGCGATAGGATAATTTCTCAGCTGAGGAACCGACTCCATGAGTGAATACTGCTTCTCGGAATATGAGTCCTCAACCTGATCGCCCGTTGAAACAATAAAGCTGATACCCTTGTGGCTCTCTGTTGCAAGCTCCATTGTCTTGTACCAGCCGTATGTATCGTGCTGAAGTATTTCCTCGTCCGTGCCCTGACGGAAACGGCCTATCTGACAGTCCGAAACAAAGAGAACCTTTGTGCTCTCGGAAGAAGCCGTCGTGAACGAGTAAACGTCGCTCCAAGCCTTGTCGGCATAATACTTGTAGTAGTACGTTGTGTCCGCTTTGAGCTCGGAAGCCGTAGCTTCATGGGTATATTCAAAGCAGAAGATATTAAATTTGCTTTCAACATCAAGCTTCTGAGCGTCGCTCATATCCTGCTTTGTGCCGACCTCGATTTCAGCCTTACCGCTCTTGAATGACGACTGCCACGAGAAATTCATCTTCGAGTTGTCCTCGCCCGGCGTCATAAGCAGTGAGCCCTTTGACTCCAAAAGCTGAGACCAGTTTTTCTCAAGCCATTCCTGCTGCGACTCGATCGCTCCTGTTGAAAACGTAAACAGCGTTAAAATCATTGTCAGCGAGAGGAGAACAGCTAAGATCCTTTTTGTAATATTCAAGTTCATGCACCTCCGTTTGTGCCTTTTGTTTTGTACAATTATATCATAATAATTAAAATATTTAAAGCAAAAAATGTTGACTTTTTTTTGTGCAAACCTTATAATTG
>CAVGRW010000081.1:0-10853 GCA_963631735.1 Bacteroidaceae bacterium
TGTCCGACCTGCCGCAAGAAGTATCAGGAAGCACTGAAAGCATACTTTGAGTCACGTAGGGACGAGCTTTGCGACACATGCCGTGAAAGACTTGAAAGAAATCCGATGAGAATTCTTGACTGCAAGAGCCCGATTTGTCATGAAATCGGACAGGGCGCACCGATAATCCTCGACTATCTCTGTGATGACTGTCACGACCACTTTGAAAAAGTAAAAATGTACCTTGAAGCGATGAACATTTCGTACACGGTCAATCCGCACATCGTAAGAGGTCTTGATTATTATACACGCACGGTATTTGAGTTCGTGACCGACGCACTCGGCGCACAGAGCGCAGTTTGTGCAGGCGGACGCTATGACGGACTTGTTGAAGAAATCGGCGGTCCTCATGTTCCGGCGCTCGGCTTTGCGCTCGGACTTGAAAGAATTCTTCTTCTCCTCGAGGCGCAGGGTATAGCACTTCCGGCGGCAGATGTTCCCGACATTTATATCGGCAGTATCGGAGATGCGGCGCTCACCAAGGCGGCGGCTCTTGCGCTTGAGCTTCGTCAGTCGGGTATCAGTGCACAGTTTGATGTTGTCGGCCGTTCGGTCAAGGCTCAGATGAAGTTCGCCGACAAGATCGGTGCAAGGTTCACAATGATTATCGGCGACGACGACCTTACGGCAGGTGTTGCCAAGGTCAAGAACATGGAAAGCGGCGAAACTCAGGAGATTTCCCTTGAAAGCTTTTCGGATGATTTTATGGAATATTCACTTCAGTCGGCGGCAATGAAGCTCCAGAGCACAGCCGCCGAGGATATGGATAATATAGATTTAAGCAAAATTTTAGGAGGCTTAATATAATGGACTTTATGACAGGCTTAAAGCGTACCGACTATTGCGGCGATCTCAGAATCGGCGATGTCGGCAGAGAGGTTGTCGTTGCAGGCTGGGTACAGCGTCAGCGTGACCTCGGCGCACTTATTTTTATTGACTTGCGTGACAGAACAGGTATTGTTCAGCTCGCATTCGGCGAAAGCACAGACAAGGAAATCTTTGACAAGGCATTTTCGGCAAGAAGCGAATTTGTGCTTATGGCAAAGGGAGTTGTCCGTGAGCGTTCCTCGAAGAATATGGAAATCCCGACAGGTGAGATTGAGGTTGACGTTACAGACCTTCGAGTTCTCGGCAAGAGCGAGACTCCGCCGTTTGAAATTGTTGAGAATTGCCAGACCTCAGAGCTGACAAGACTTAAATACCGTTATCTCGACCTTCGCCGTCCCGACCTTCAGCGCAACATAATCATGCGTCATAAGATTTGCAAGATTACACGTGACTATTTCGACGAGAACGGCTTCATCGAGATTGAAACCCCGATTCTTATCCGTTCCACTCCCGAAGGAGCAAGAGACTTCCTCGTTCCCAGCCGTATTCACAACGGTTCGTTCTATGCACTTCCGCAGTCACCTCAGCTCTACAAGCAGCTTTCAATGGTTGCAGGCTTTGACAGATATATGCAGATCGCACGCTGTTTCCGTGACGAGGATCTTCGTGCCGACCGTCAGCCCGAATTCACACAGATCGACCTTGAAATGTCATTTGTTGACATGGAGGACGTCCTCAGTATCGGTGAGGGCTACATGAAGCGAGTATTCAAAGAGGCTCTCGGCGTTGACATTCAGCTTCCGCTCCCGAGAATTACATATAAAGAGGCTATGGAGCGCTTCGGTTCAGATAAGCCCGATACACGTTACGGCATGGAGCTTTATGACCTGAGCGATATCGTTAAGGACTGCGGCTTCGGCGTGTTCTCCAATACAGTTAAGGAAGGCGGTTCAGTCCGCGGTATCACGGCTAAGAACGCATTCAAGTCGCTCTCGAGAAAAGAGATAGACAAACTCACCGATTCGGTTAAGGGCAACGGCGCAAAGGGTCTTGCATGGGCAAGAATTGCAGAGGACGGAACTGTTTCCTCATCTTTTGCAAAATTTATTACCGAGGACGAGCTCAAGGCTATTCTTGACAAGGCAGGCGCAGAAGCAGGTGACGTTGTTCTCATCATCGGCGACGTTAAGAATTCAATCGTTTTCAACGCTCTCGGCGCACTCCGTCAGGAGGTTGCAAAGAGACTTGACATCATTCCCGAGGGTCAGTACAATCTCCTTTGGATCACAGAGTTCCCGTTCTTTGATTGGGACGAGGACAGCAAGACTTGGGTCGCAATGCACCACCCGTTCACTGCTCCGATGGACGAGTGCCTTGAATATCTTGAAACGGACAAGGCTAAGGTAAGGGCAAAGGCGTACGACCTTGTTCTTAACGGAATTGAGCTTTCGTCGGGCTCAATCAGAATTACGAACCCCGAGCTTCAGAGCAGAATTTTCACTCTCCTCAACCTCACTCAGGAGGAGGCTTATGCAAAGTTCGGCTACCTGCTTGACGCATTCAGATACGGTGCACCGCCGCACGGCGGAATGGGCATCGGTCTTGACCGTCTCGTTATGCAGATGCTCGGCTGCGACAGCCTGAGAGATGTTGTCGCATACCCGAAGGTTCAGAACGCAAGCGAGCCGATGACCGGCTGTCCGGCAGAGGTCGACGACCTTCAGCTTGACGAGCTCGGAATCAAGCTCAAAACAGAATAAGATAAAAATTTGACCGCTTTCTGCAATAGAGAGCGGTCTTTTATGTTGCAGAATAAATAAAAAGCACTCCGAAAAACAATTCTCGGAGTGCTCTTTTGTTGTCTTTACTTCATCAGTCGATCTCGACGGAGATTTTCTGATCGTTTCTGTTAGCTGCCGAACGCATGACCGTACGGATAGCTTTGGCAATTCTGCCCTGCTTGCCGATAACACGACCCATATCGTCAGCCGCAACATGAAGATGGTAAACAGTAACGCCGTCTTCGTCAATATCGTCAACGGTTACGTTTACCGCATCGGGATCGCTTACGAGACCCTTTGCGATCTGTACCAATAATTCGTTCATCATTGTTACCTCGTTTGATTATTTAACGATGCCGCTCTTCTTGAGAAGATCCTTAACGGTATCTGTCGGCTGAGCGCCGTTTGCAAGCCACTTTGCAGCTGCCTCTGCGTCGATCTTGATCTCAGCAGGATTCTTCATCGGATCGTATGTGCCAATCTCCTCGATGAATCTGCCGTCACGGGGATACTTTGAATCCGCAACAACAACACGGTAGAAAGGTGCTTTCTTTGCGCCCATACGGCGAAGTCTGATTTTAACCATTGTAAAATTCCTCCAAAAATAAAAATATTAAATAATATATCAATCACGCAAGTGATGAGTGCGTGTTTGAAAGCTTAAAGCTTGGTGTGTACCGCCATTTTTGCGGTATTGCCTTAAATATTAAAGCCCTTGAGCTGTGAAAGATCGGGGCGTCCTCTTCTTCGCTTCTTGCCCTTGCCGTTCATTTGCTTGAACATCTTTTGCATCTGCTTGTGCTGGGTGAGAAGTCTGTTGACCGCTTCAACGTCCTGACCCGAGCCTGCGGCAATTCTCTTTTTGCGAGAGGGATTGATTATTTCGGGTTTCTCACGCTCCTGCGGCGTCATGGACTCGATTATTGCTCGAACTCGGTCAAACTGACGCTCGTCAATATCAACGTCCTTGATCTGCTTCTCAACGCCGGGGATAAGTGAAAGAGTGTCCTTGATAGAACCCATGCGGCGAATCTGTGCCAACTGGTCAAGCAGATCGTTCATATCGAACTTGTTTTGCTTGAGTCTCTTTTCAAGCTCCATCGCCTTCTTCTCGTCGAGAGCCATTTCAGCCTTTTCAATGAGGGAAAGCATATCGCCCATGCCGAGAATTCTCGAAGCCATTCGGTCGGGATGGAAGGTGTCAAGATCGGTGAGCTTTTCACCTACGCCGACAAACTTGATCGGCTTGCCCGTAACGGCTCTTGTGGAGAGCGCCGCACCGCCTCGTGTATCGCCGTCGAGCTTTGTAAGCACGATACCGTCAATGCCGAGTGCATCGTTAAACGATGTCGCAACGTTGACTGCGTCCTGACCTGTCATTGCGTCAACAACAAGTAATATTTCATGCGGCTTGACCTCAGCCTTGATGTTCTTCAGCTCGGTCATAAGCTCCTCGTCAATGTGCAGACGGCCTGCCGTGTCGAGGAAAACGTAGTCGTATCCGTGATCCTTGGCGAGCTTGATAGCCTCCTTGGCAATTTCAACGGGGTTCGTCTGACCCATTTCAAAAACGGGAACACCGATGCTTTCGCCGACAACCTGTAACTGCTTGATAGCGGCGGGACGGTAGATATCGCAGGCGGCAAGGAGCGGTCTGTGACCCTCATTTTTGAGCATCAAAGCAATCTTTGCGCTGTGAGTTGTTTTACCGGAACCCTGAAGACCGCACATCATAACGACTGTCGGGGGATGATTGGCGACCGCAAGACGGGCTTTTGTTCCGCCCATGAGCTCGGTCAGCTCTTCATTGACGATTTTAATAACCATCTGAGCCGGAGTAAGGCTTTCCATAACCTGCTCTCCGACGGCTCTCTTTGTGACCTTTTCGGTAAAGTCCTTGGCAACCTTGTAGTTAACGTCCGCCTCAAGCAGAGCCAGACGAACCTCACGCATTGCGCTGCGGACGTCCGCTTCGGTCAGCGAGCCCTTGCTTTTCAATCGCTGAAAAGCGGCTTCAAGTCTTTCTGAAAGACCGTCAAATGCCATTCGGCACACCACCTTGTTTTAAGAATAATCCTCCGCGAGGAGCATACCTGCCACGGCTTTGATTTTCGCCGTTGCGTCGTTTATCTCCTTGGAAAGAGTGTTTTTGCGGTTGTATGAGGCGATTTCGTCGGAAACCTCGATGATCTCGCTCAGACCGCTTTTCATATTTTCAAATCGGGCAACAAGTCCGAGACGGTTTTCCATATTAACAAGCTGACTTTCGGCTCGCTTTATGGCGTCACGCACTCCCTGACGGGTTATGCCCTCGTTGGCTGCAATTTCGGCAAGTGAGAGATCGTCATTGTAGTAATAGCTGATAAATGTGCGCTGCTTTTCGGTCAGCAGGTCGCCGTAAAAATCAAGCAACAGTGTTATGTCAAGATTTTTACTCATCTCACTCGTCCTCTCATAAAAATGCCTGTAAAGTTTTTTTCTTTACAGGCATGTATTATACATTATATAGCATGTGTTGTCAAGTGTTTTTCGGAAAATAAAATATATTTTTCGAAGTAGCAGGGGGTGTGGAAAACTATGATTAAATCAGTTAAAATATGCCTATTATTCCGAATAAACATCATAAAACGGGATTTTTAACAAAAAGTGTGGAAAATTCTGTGGAAACTGTTGAAAACTTTCAAATTTTACTGTTGTAAAAATCCTCTGCGACCCTGTTTGCAGCCGCCGCAAGGTCATCACGGCACTCCATTAAAACCTGTTCAAAGGTTCTTTTTCCGTGATCGGTGACATAAATTCTGCGGATATTTGAACCACTCATGTCGGTAACTCTGCTCATTCCGACGATGGCAACAACGGGAGTATCGCCCGAAAGCGACGCAACCTCGGCAGGGGCTTTTCCGAGTAACGATTGGTTATCCATACATCCCTCGCCCGTGATTACAAGGTCGGCGTCTTTTGCGGCATTTTCAAAGCCGGTCGCTTTAAGCACCGTCGGTGCACCCTTAACAAGCTTTGCACCGAGAAAGCTTATCAGCCCGAAGCCGAGTCCGCCTGCCGCACCTGCGCCGTCAACCTGCGAATTGTCTTTGCCGATAACCATTTTACTGACTTCGGCAAGATTTTTCAGCCCGCTGTCAAGTATTTTTACTGTATCGCTATCCGCACCCTTTTGGGGAGCGAAAATATAAGCCGCACCTTTTTCGCCGTAAAGAGGGCTGACAACATCGCAAAGAGCTTTGATTTCAACGTCGGCGAGGCGTTTGTCAAGATTTTTGAGGTTAATATCGGCAATTTTTGCAAGACCCGAGCCGTTGAGCGAAACGGAATTGCCGTCACCGTCAAAAAATTCTGCACCGAGCGCCGCCGCACAGCCTATTCCGCCGTCGTTCGTGGCACTGCCGCCGAGACCGATGAGTATTTTTTTACAACCCTTGTCCAGCGCATCCTTGATCAGCTGACCCGTGCCGTATGTCGTAGTCAGCATCGGATTTTTTCTGTCGCCGACCATCGGTAAGCCGCTTGCCGCCGCCATTTCGATTATAGCGGTATTGTCGGGAAGAATTCCGTAAAAAGTCTCCGCTTCGTCAAAAAGCGGTCCCTTGATCTTAACAAAAACTTTTTTGCCGCCGTTAAAAAGCATGGCGTCAACCGTGCCTTCGCCGCCGTCGGCAATAGGAAAGCATTTTATCTCCTCCGAAGGCTTGATTTTCAAAAATTCAGCTTTAATTATATTGCAAACCTCGGTTGCCGACATTGTTCCTTTGTATGAGTCGGGAGCAATAACTATCATAAACAAACCTCCGTTTACAGTCTGAAGTCTTCTTCGGTAAAGCTGCCGATGCCGATGTTCTTCTTCGGCACTCTTTTGAGCGGATCATATTTAAAGCTGCGGCACGATGAATCAAGCTGTCTGATTCCTGTTTTGACGCAGAGAACACAGTCACCGTCCGCCGCAATCATGCCGTGTGAGCAAAGTCTGCACGCCGGGGTGATATCTTCGGTGTTCACGAGTTTCTTTCTCATTTTATCAGTCCTTTCGGAATGAATTATCCGAAAAGTATTTTATCATATTTTTCTGTTGGTTGCAAGGTTAATGTCGATTATGGTAAAAGCACCGAGAACGAGCATGGCAACCGATGCGGGAACAGAGACCGAATAAGGCTTTATGATTACGTCGGAGAAGCTTGAAAACACCTGCGCTTCGCACGGGAAAAGCTTGAAAAGCAAATATGCAATCGGCATGGCAACAAGGCAGTTAACAGCTCTTGAAAGCCAGAATTCGGGGAGAGTTATGCCGATTTTTTTGATGTAGGGCAGGAGCTGCATGTGGACGGCAAAGCCCGACCAGCAAAGAACGGGAGCGATGAGATAAACGGGCAGATGCTCGGCGGCAAAGGCACAGCCGCCCGTTACCTCGGACATGACAACGGCGGTATTGAACAGCGGATTTCGTTCGGCAAGCTTTATCAAAAAAGGATTGAACGCCGAAAAAAGTAAAATCCATGCACAGATATTCAGCATTGCTCCCGTTGCACAGGAAACGGAGTCAGTGAGTACGGCAGTATCAAGTTCATGCTTTTTAATTACTTTTTCATTTCTATTTTTCTCCGCAAAAAATCTTGAGAAAAATCCTATAATCAGCGCCGCAAGGGTTTGAGAAGCGAACAGAATTATTCCGCATTTTTTGTTTGAGAGCATTGTTGCTCCGACTGCTCCGACGACAAAGGCAGGACCCGAGTTGACGCAGAACCACAACATTCTTTTTGCCTGTGAGGCGGAAAGAGAATTGTTCTCGCAAAGCTGAGAAATCATCTTTGCACCGACGGGAAAGCCGCCGATAAGACTCATTATTATCGCACATGCCGAACAGCCTGGGAGCCTGAAAAATTTTTCTGTCAAAGGAGAGAAAAATCTGCCGACGGCATTGCCGAGCTTGGAGCGAACAATGAAATCCGAAAGAATCATGAAAGGAAAAAGCGAGGGGATAACCGTTTCGCCGCAAAGAAAAAGTCCGTTTCGCACACCTCTGCCCATCGAGGACGGGTCTGAGAAAAAAAGAATAATAAAGCCGACCGAAGCAGTCAGCGAAAAAATCAGTTTTCTGTAATTATTCAAGGCAATCACCCGTAAATATATATGAGGGAAAATCTTTAGTTTATGATAGGGTGATTATGATGACGCCGAGAGACCGCAGACAATTTAACACTCCGTTTGCACACAGAATTTGTGAAAGGTTGGAGCTCCCCGAGGACGTTTTTCGCAATTGCAGTCATATTGAGCTTGTTTCAAACTGCTGTGCAATGGTGGACGGGTGCAAAAGCGTTATGGAATACGACGATACGGTTATAAAGCTCAGCCTTGGGAAAAGCAGTGTGAAATTCACGGGCTATGACCTGACAATAAAATCGCTTTCACTCGAGCAGGCGATGATCGAAGGAAAAATTATTTCATTGGAATTCGGCGAATGAGGGCTTGCTATGATTTTCAGTCTTTTTCATTTAATATTCGGCTGTGTTTATTTCACGGCAAGCGGCGGCTTTGCCGAAAGGTTTATCAATGTGTGCACCGCTCAGGGTATCCAGCTTTGGGGAATAAGAAAAAAATCATACGGACTGACGGCGTGCACGACAATTGAGGGCTATAAAAAAATAATAAATGCCGCCCGTGCGAGCGGCATGAGAGTGCGGATAAAAAAGAAGGTCGGACTTCCATTCTTCCTCCGCAAATATGAAAGCCACACGGGGCTCTTTGTCGGCTTTTTTGTCGTGCTTTTAATTCTTTCGATAATGTCCAATCATATTTGGGTCGTCAATATTCACGGAAACACGACCGTTGACAGTGAGAAAATCGCCGAGGTTTTCTCCGACGCAGGCTTGAGCATCGGTGTCAGAAAAAATAAATTTGACGCAAGCGACATCAATTCCGATGCCGTGCTGAGCATCGGAGAGCTTTCGTGGGCGTCGATAAATATTGACGGTTCGGTTGCCGAAATCGAGGTCAGAGAAGCCATGCACAGACCGAGCCTTGAGAAATATTACGGTACGTCAAATATTGTCGCACGCAAGGACGGTCAGGTTGAGATCATCGAGCCGTATAAGGGAGCCGCCGCAGTCAAGGGCGGTCAGACTGTCATGGAGGGCAGTCTGCTCGTCAGCGGAATAAGTCACGTCAGAAGCGGAATGTCCGTATTCAACGACGCCGACGGTTACATTGTCGCAAGGACAAAAATAAACGTCGGCGTTCCGATTGAAAATAATTTTGTTGTATTGAAGCCGAAAACGAGAAAGGTATATTCTCTGTATTTTCTCGGCAGAGAGCTTTCACTTTCAAAAAAGCGTGAAGCCGACACGGTTTATCGCCACAAATCATGGCTTTACATTCACGGGGTAAGAATGCCATTCGGAATTTTTTATACTCAGTACACCGATTTTGAAGAAGAAAACAAATCGGCGGACAAAGTTTTTTCCGAGCTTTCGGCGCTCAACGATTATGCGCTGAAAAGCTATAATGAAACGCTTCATGCACAGATTATTTCACAAAAGGTTGAAATGAAAAACGGCACGGTGAAAGGCGAATACAGCGCCTTTGAAAACATCGGAAAGCGAGTTGCGTTTGAAACGGAGGAAACGCCGCAGGAGCCGACCGATTAGGCAAGCTTGACCTTTTGCAGCAGCTTCGCTCTGTCAAGTGCGAGTTCGGCAAAGATTATCTCGATAACGCTCATCACGACGAACTGTATCGCTCTTGTTGCAAGCAGGGCGGTGAACGCCTTGGTGTAAAGAATTGAGATAAACAGCGTGTTGAGAAGCAGTCCGCAAACAAGCTGAGTTGAAAGAACGGCGATGACTATTCTCGGGAAATTGCACTTTTTGTAAAGAAGCAGACCGAAAACAAGTCCCGTTATTGCCGCTGTGACGGTGAAGCCCGGGAAATATGCGCCTGTGGGCATGAGTATGGCTCCGATGAAGTCAACGAGCGCACCGACGACCGCTCCGCCGATAGGTCCCGAGATACAGGCGGCGAGCATGACGGCAACAAACGCAAATTCAATCTTCGTGTTCCAAAGATTGACCACGGGAACCAGCCTGCCGAGAACCACTCCTGCCGCTGTCAGCAGGGCGAGAACGCAAATTTGTTTTGTTACATTTTTCTTTTTTGTGTTCATAAAATAAAACCTCCTTATTACCCGTTTTGAATAATAAGGAGGCAAGAAGTCGCATTATTACTCAGCGGGATGCGACAGAAGAACCGCAAGAAATCTTTTCGTCCGACGGACAACTCCCCGTTCCGTCAGCACTTAACGCTCATCTGTCTACTCTGAACAGTGCTATTATATACCTTATATTAAGTTTGTCAATAGCTTTGCAATCGTTAATTAAATTATTTATTAAATCCTTCAACCTTCATGTAGTCCTTGGACTTATATTTGATGAAAACGGTCAGCGCCGCCCCGAACGGAATGGCAAGCACGGTTAAAAATTTCTTAGGTGACTCTGAAATAAAATGCTTGTTTTTCATCAAGATCGAGCTTGAAACATAGTGAATACAGTTTCTTACAATGTCCTTAGGCTGAGGGAAAGCCGTCATATCGAATTTTCTCAAAAAAGCAAAGCCCTGAGGATTCCTGAGATATTGACGGTACATGTTCGTGCTCGAACCGTCTGCCATATATTCGACCACGCAAACGGGCTCGTTCATGATTATCAGAGTGTAATCAAGGTCGGCGAGCGTGTATTTGTACGAAAGCGGAACGTATTTTTCGCCCGGGAAGGTGGGGTAGGGGGGATAGTTTTTCATTATGTCGGTGCGGTAGATTATTTTTTTGTCGCCCCGTCCGCCTCGCTGATAGTAGGAATAAAACGTCGTGTCAAAGCGGTCGGTTTCAAGCTCCTTGCCGATGACCTTTCCGTTGTCAAAAATGTCAAGTGCAAGAATTCCCGCATATTTGTCACTGCCGTATTTTTTCCAGCAGTTTACAATTTTTTCAACGGCATCATCGGTCATGTAATCGTCGGAGTCGATACAGGTGTTCAGCTCTGTGTCGATATTTTCGTAGGCGGTGTTGTGCGCCGTGTGCATGCCGCCGTTTTCTTTATAGACATATTTTATTTCAAATCCGTTATCGGGTACCGCCTGCCATTGCTTTATAAGCTCGGCGGTGTTGTCGGTCGAGCCGTCGTCAACAACGAGCCACACAAAATC
>CAVGRW010000082.1:0-6448 GCA_963631735.1 Bacteroidaceae bacterium
ATTATACTAAAAAACACTTTTATTTTCGTTGATAATGTGTTATACTAAATACTGAATTTTTATATTGAAAAGGGTAGTGAACTTATGACAACGCAAAATATTGCGGAGGGTATCCGCTTTTGCTCGGTCAAAACCGATAAATTCAAGACCTGCCGTGTGAACATCAGCTTGGCGATGCCGCTTGACAAGAGCGCTTCGGCAAGGGCGATTTTGCCTTTTATGTTCTCACGCAGATGTGCAAAATATCCCAATTTTACCTCTCTCAACCGTGTGCTTGACGGGCTTTACGGCGCCGCAATTTCGGCAGGCGTTCTTAAAAGGGGAGAGGCTCAGGTGCTTTCCTTCAGCATGACTGCAATTGACGACCGTTTCGCTCTCGACGGCGACAAGGTTGCTTTTGAGTGCGCTCAGCTTCTTGCCGAAATGATTTTTGATCCGCTGACGGACGGAGGAAGTTTCCCAGAGGATATTATCGAGCAGGAAAAGCGCCTGCTTGCTGAAGCCATCGAAAATGAGCAGAATGACAAGCGCCGTTATGCCATGCTCAGATGCGAGCAGCTCATGTTCGCCGATGAAGCTTACGGAATCAACCGTCTCGGCTCGGTCGAGGACGTTAAGGCTCTCACCCCGAGCGATGTTTATGCCGCTTGGCGTGACGTGCTCGAGAAAGCAGCCGTTCAGATAACAATGGTTTCGAGCATGGATCCTCAGCCTGTTGCCGATCTTATTAAGGATAAATTCTCTAAGGTCGAAAGAAACCCCGTTGAAATAAAAACTCAGTTTGTTTCGGGTCTCCCGAAGCCAGAATATGTTTGCGAAACAATGCCCCTCAAGCAGGGCAAGCTCGTTATGGGCTTCAGAACAGGCATGAGAAGCGAGGACGATATGATGCCTGCGATGAAGGTTGCCGTTGATATATTCGGCGGCGGAACCTATTCAAAGCTTTTCTCCGTCGTTCGTGAGAAGATGAGCCTTTGCTATTATTGCTCGGCGGCGCTCTTTAATTCAAAGGGAATCGTTATGGTTCAGAGCGGAATCGAGGACGCAAACGAGGAAAAGGCAAAGAGTGAGATAGTCAATCAGCTTAGATTGACCGCCGAGGGCGAGTTTACCGACGAGGATTTCTCATCTTCAATCAAGAGCCTGACAGACTCCATTCTCGGCAATTCCGACACGCCCGAGGAGATAACGGCATGGTACGCTTCGCAAATTCTCCGCAAGGAGCTCAAGGCTCCCGAGACCTATGCCGAGGAGATAAGAAGCGTTGATAAATCGGAGGTTGTCAGAGCGGCAAAAACAATCATGCTCGACACAATATTTATGCTTAAATCAAGCGGGGAGGCAGAATGATGAATATTAAAGAAGTCAGAAACGAGCTCCTCAACGAAAAATATTACGATATAGACCATCCGTCTGGATTGAAAATTCTCGTAATGCCCAAGGAAAATTATTCGAGCACTTATGCAATTTTTGCGACCAAGTACGGCTCGATCGACACAATGATCCAGATGGACGACGGCTCATTTAAGGAAATTCCCGAGGGTACGGCTCATTTCCTTGAGCACAAGCTCTTTGAAAGCGAGGATCTCGACGCATTTGAGCGCTTTGCAAAGACGGGCGCTTCTGCAAACGCTTACACGAGCTTTGACAGAACGGGATATCTTTTCTCCTGTTCGGCAAACTTCAAAAAGAATCTTGAAATTCTTCTTGATTTTGTTCAGAATCCGTATTTTACACAGGCAACGGTCGAGAAGGAGCAGGGGATTATCGGTCAGGAGATCGACATGTACAAGGACGCCCCCGATTGGGAGGTTATGTTCAACTGCCTGAGAACGATGTATCACAACCTGCCCGTCAGAATTGATATC
The DNA here is from genome assembly GCA_963631735.1 of Bacteroidaceae bacterium. Classification (GTDB taxonomy): domain Bacteria; phylum Bacillota; class Clostridia; order Oscillospirales; family Acutalibacteraceae; genus CAG-488. The sequence continues at coordinate 1,869 of CAVGRW010000082.1, forward strand.
GCAGGCACGCAGGAGTCAATAGCTCAGATCACGGCGAAAACGCTTTACGGCTGCTATGATAATTTCTACAATCTTCACAACATGGTTCTTGCGATTGCAGGAAATGCCGATGTTGACGAGATAATCGAGGTTGCCGACAAGGTGCTCAAGCCTGTTGAGGGCAAGATGGCTCAGCGTAAGGTTATCGACGAGCCGAAAGAGGTCATTGATAATTATATTGAGGAAAAGCTCTCGGTTGCAACGCCTCAGTTCATGTTCGGCTTCAAGGAGAGCTGGGACACTCCCGAGCGCACCGCCAAGGAGGAGGTCACAATGGAAATTCTTCTTGACATGATTTCGGGTCAGTCCTCGGAGCTTTATAAGAGACTTTTTAACGACAAGCTTATCAACAACAGCTTCGGCTTTGAATATTTCACGGGCTTCGGATATTCGTGCGTGCTCTTTGCGGGCGAAAGCAACGACCCGAAAAAGGTTGCCGAGGAGATAGTCAAGGAAATTAAGAAGTTCAGAGAAACGGGCTTCGACAAGACTGCATTTGACAGAACGAAGAAGAAGCTTTACGGCAGAATGATTATGGGCATGAACGATGTTGACGGCATTGCCAATAACATGGCTGTTTCATACTTTGCCGGTGAGGATATTTTTACCGATTTTGAGATTTACAAGACAATTACTCTTGACGATGTAAATGAGCTTTTCGGCAAGACGCTTGATGAAAACTACAGCGTCCTTTCCGTAATTAAACCCAACTGATCGGAGTTGATACTATGGACACCACAACGGTGTATTTTAACTGCATTGAGCATGGCTTCAAGGTCTCCTCGATCCTTGCTCAGTTCTCCGTTTTCGGCCACGATATAACGATTCGCTGGTACGGAGCGATAATTGCCTTCGGCTTTCTGCTTGCCGTACTTTTCGGCGGCAGAATGGCATATAAATGGAAAATGAGCATTGATAAAATGCTCGATGTACTTATCTATTCGACAATTTTCGGAATTCTCGGTGCAAGGCTTTATTATTGCATTTTTGAATGGGACAGATACAAGGATAATCCTATCGAAATTCTGTACATTTGGAACGGCGGACTTGCGATTTACGGCGGAATAATCGGCGGAATAATCGCAGCGTTTATAGTCTGCCGAGTGCGTAAGATGAATTTCTGGAATCTTATGGATATTGCCTCCATGAGTCTTTTGATAGGGCAGGGAATAGGCCGCTGGGGCAACTTTGCCAACCAGGAGGCGTTCGGCACAAATACGGACATGCCATGGGGCATGTGGAGCGAAAAGACCGCCCGTTACATAACGGAGTATTCTTACAAGCTCAGCGCAAACGGAATCACGATGGATCCCGAAAAGGCGGTTCACCCGACGTTTCTTTACGAGTCGATTTGGTGCCTGCTCGGCTTCGTCGTGCTCTATATCATCACGAGAAAAGCGAGAAAATTCAGCGGTCAGATTTTTCTTACCTACGGCGTTTGGTACGGTGCGGAAAGAGCGGTCGTTGAGGGCTTCAGAACGGACAGCCTTTATATCGCAGGCACAACGATACGAGTTTCGCAGGTGCTTTCGGCAGTGCTTGCTGTCGTTTGCCTTGTTATTCTCATTTGCCTGCTTGTCAAGTACAAGAAGCACCCGAAGCCTATTGACGGAATAGATTATTTCCTTGAGGACGAGCTGAAAAAGCAGGCTGAGGAAAAGGAAAACAAAGAGGAAGAGAAAGAAGCGGAGGTCAGCGATGTACAAGATAATCAGCGGTAAAGAAATCTCACAGGCGGTTAAAGAGAGAGTTGCCGCACAGGTGAGCGAAATGAAAAAGGACGGCATTGAGCCCTGCCTCGCCGTTATACTTGTCGGCGACGATCCGGCTTCGAGAGTTTATGTCAACAACAAGAAAAAGGCTTGCGAATTCTGCGGAATACGCTCGCTCGAATATCTTCTTCCTGCCGACGCAACGCAGGAGGAGCTGAATTCACTCGTTGAAAAGCTTAACGATGACAAAAGCGTGAACGGCATACTCTGCCAGCTTCCGCTGCCGAAGCACCTCAACGAAAAAGAGGTACTCAATCTCATCAAGCCCGAAAAGGACGTTGACGCTTTTCACCCCGAGAACGTGGGTCACATCATGATTGGCGACTACAGCTTCCTGCCTTGCACACCTGCGGGAATTATGGAGATGCTCAAGTATGAAAACATCAGCCTTGACGGAAAGCACTGCGTCATAATCGGCAGAAGCAATATCGTAGGCAAGCCGATGGCAATGCTCATGCTTAAAGAGAACGCAACCGTAACGGTCTGCCATTCTCACACGAAAAATCTTAAAGAAATCGTCTCTCAGGCGGATGTTGTTGTAGCCGCTGTCGGCAGGGCGAAGTTCGTCACGGCGGACATGATAAAGGACGGCGCAATCATTATTGATGTCGGCATAAACCGAAACGAGGACGGCAAGCTTTGCGGCGACGTTGACTTTGAAGCATGCAAGGAGAAGGCGAGCTATATTACGCCTGTTCCGGGCGGAGTAGGTCCGATGACAATAGCAACGCTCATGCAAAACACAATAACTGCGGCTAAAATTCAGAAAGGATGATCAATATGAAAAACAAGAAGCTCTACAGAAGCACAAACAACAAAATGCTCAGCGGCGTATGCGCCGGCTTTGCCGATTTTATCGGAATTGACCCGACGATCGTAAGAGTAATTTATGCTCTCGTGTCGTTCTTCACGGGCGGCTTCCCGGGAGTTATAGTTTATATCATGCTCGCAATCATCATTCCCGAGGATAACGGAATGATTGATACCGACGCAACCAATCATGATGAGGAAGAAAAGTAAGCTATCGGAGAGTGAACGGCTTGAAACAGCTTATCATCAAAATAATTGATATTCTTGTTAAAACATGGCTCAAAATCAAGGATACTTTCTGGCGTGTAAAGGACTTTTTTTACAGGAAGATAACCAAAACTCCGCATGTTGCTTCGGTTGACGACACGATTGAAGAAATTGTAAATAACAAAAGGTCGATCGCGCGCTTCGGCGACGGAGAGATAAAGCTTGCGGCAGGCAAGGACATTTCGTTTCAGGTTAATTCAAAGAAAATCAGAGACAAAATGCGTGAGGTTCTCTCAAGCGACGTTGACGGACTCATGATAGGTATTGCCGATATCTTCGAGAATAAGGAAAGGTACGACGATGTGACAAACAGCCATTGGAAAAAGCACCTCGCTCGGTTCAGAGGAGTTTGGTACAAGTACCTCATCAAGGGCAAGAAGTATTATAACGCTTCCATGACTCGCCAATATATCGGACTGCGCCATAAGGAGGAGAGCGGCGATATCTTTGAGCATATCAAGAAGATATGGGACGGCAGGGACGTTGTTATAATTGAGGGCGAAATGAGCCGCCTCGGTGTCGGCAACGATCTGCTCGACAACGCTAAGTCGATTAAGCGTATTCTCGGCCCGTCCAAGCAGGCTTTTTCAAAGTATGATGAAATTCTTGACGAAGCGAAGAAGCTAGATAAGGACGTGCTTATTCTTTTGGCTCTCGGTCCTGCGGCAACCTGCCTTGCCTATGATTTGCATAAGCTCGGCTATCAGGCGGTCGATATCGGTCATGTTGACGTTGAATATGAGTGGTACCGCATGAAGGCGAAGAAAAAGGTTCCTGTCAGAAACAAGATGGTTCACGAGGCATATAACGCCGATCTCGGCGAGCTTCACGACAGCGAGTACGAAGGTCAGATTATCGCAAAAATAGTTTAATGCAATATCGAACATATTTATTTGATGAAACAATAGGTCGCTTGCTTTTCGGCAGGCGGCTTTTGTTATGAACTGTGTAAAGAATTCCGAATAGTAATTATATCCTGTTTAAATGCGCAATATGTTAAATTTTTGTCGATTTTGCCGTTAAAATGCTTGACAACGAAGCTTAAAATGACCTATAATAAAATGGACACTGAGTAACCGATGTTTAAATCGAAGCACTGTACGTTATGATTTGATCGGCGGTTGCTTAAAGAGTTATTTATTTATAAATTGGGAGGATTATGATGAGCAAAAAAACCGTATTTTTGACCGGCGCATCGGGCAACATGGGATATGCCGGCTTTAAGGAGATTTATAAGAGAAAGGATAAGTACAACCTTGTTCTTCTCCTCAGAGGAAGCGAAAAGAACCGTATCAAGTTTAAGGACTATGAGAACGACCCTGCCGTTAAAATCGTTTGGGGTGACCTCACAAATTATGACGATGTTCGCAAGTGCGTAACAGGCTCGGATATCGTTCTTCACGTCGGCGGAATGGTTTCTCCGGCTGCCGACTATTTCCCGAAGAGAACGATCAAGACCAACACGACCGCTATGCAGTACATCGTTGACGCCGTTAAGGCTCAGCCGAATCCCGACGCAATCAAGGTTGTTTACATAGGCACAGTTGCCGAGACAGGCGACCGTAACCCGCCCATCCATTGGGGCAGAACGGGCGACCCGATCAAAATCAGCATCTACGACCACTATGCTGTAAGTAAGGTAAGAGCCGAGCACATCATCGCTGAGTCGGGACTCAAGTATTGGGTATCGCT
>CAVGRW010000082.1:7058-10823 GCA_963631735.1 Bacteroidaceae bacterium
CCGACATATCTTGACCACGGCTATGACGAGAGCAAGCCGCAGTCCGAGCTTGACCTTGACGACATGAAGAAGGCAGCAGAGTTCAGAGGCGGCAAGTGCCTGAGCGAAAGCATGACAAAGGGCGACCTTTACACTCCGCTCAAGTGGCAGTGCGCATTCGGTCATACATTCGAGATGACTCCGAACCTTGTACTCAACGGCGGTCACTGGTGCCCCGAGTGCGATCCTATTCCGTGGAACTACGACGAGATCGCAAAGAAGAATCCGTTCTTCGCACAGGTTTGGTATCCGAACCACACCAAGGACGAGCACAACGTTTACGGCATGGAAATCTTCAAGGATTTCGGTGAGAAATAATTACAAAGAAGTAAAATTTCGGAGGGATATATATGAAAAAAACAGTAGTTACCTGCATTACGGCTTTTCTTTGCGTAGTTGCAGTCTGCGTTTCATCTGTACTCGGAACAAACAAGCTTGCCGATGCTAAGGTTGAGGCGGCAAAGTATGCTCCCGCTTCATCATCAAGCGGAAACGGCGGTTCGGCTGTAGACAACGGTTCGGGCGACGTTACCCCGGCTGATCCTTCGGCTACACCGGAGGAGACACCGACTGACCCCGCAACAGGCGAGCCCGACAGCACAGCCGCAGACGCAAACAACGGTAACACAGCAACACCGAGCGCAGGCGGAAATACGAGCGGCGGCTCTGCTTCCGCAAACAAGCCCGCATCTTCAAAGCCCTCAACACAGGCTGAGATTCTTAACTATTTTAACACATCGGTTAATAAGGTTAAGACAAGCTCAAAGGGCGGCGTGAAGAACTACGAGAAGAATTCTCAGGCAGGCACATTTACCCTTAAGGGCACACTCAAGAGCTTCTCGGGCGTTATCAACTCACTCGTTGAGAAGAACATGGGCGAGAAGAAGGGCGACACAAACCGTAAGCTTACAAAGGCTGACATGAAGGCATTGTTCCCTGTTGAGAACGAAAACTGGTCGTCTAAGCTCACAACCGCTAATATTTCAAGTGCAACTCTTGCTGAGAAGAACGGCAAGTATGTAGTTACAATTCACGTTAAGCCGGACGCAGCTTCAAATAATCCGACTCACGGCGCAGGCAACCACGGTAAGGCATTCAGCATTGTTCAGGTTTCGACGATTCTTGACAACGCAGGTCCGCTTAAGTCAATGCTTGACGGCAACGTTAAGATCGCATACCGTAACGGTAAGATCGTTGCTACGATCGACCCCAAGACAGGTAATGTTACACATATCAACTATTACTATGTTTGGGAGCTTGACGTAACTGTTGCGGGCAACAATGTTAACGCACCGTTCGGCATCGAGTCCGATTTTAACATCAATTGGTAATTTTAGAAAGGATATTAGGGCATCGGAAACGGTGCCCTATGGGTGAATATTATGAAAGTATTTATGATTGGCGGCACGGGTCTGCTCGGTTCGGCAGCTGCCGCAGAGTTCATTAAAAGAGGTCATTCCGTAAAGTCCGTTGCTCTTCCTCCGCTTCCCGAAGGAGCACCGATTCCTGAGGAGATGGAGCTTGTTTTCGGCAACTATCTTGAGCTTTCCGATGATGCTCTTGTTGAAATGATGACAGGCTGTGACTGCTTCGTATTCGCAGCAGGTGTTGACGAGAGAGTTGAATTCCCGGCACCTGTTTATGAGGCATACAGAAAGTATAATATCGAGCCTGTAAGACATCTTCTTACCATCGCAAAGCAGGTCGGCATCAAGAAGAGCGTTATCCTCGGTTCTTACTTTGCTTATTTCGCAAAGGAATTCCCGGAGATGGAGCTTACAAAGAAGCATCACTACATCAGAAGCCGTATCGAGCAGGAAGAGGTTGCTCTTTCATTCGCAAAGGACGGCGAGATGGACGTTGCTGTGCTTGAGCTTCCGTATATCTTCGGTACTCAGCCGGGCAGAAAGCCTGTTTGGGTAATCCTTATCGAGCAGCTCACCAACATGGGTAAGACAACCTTCTATCCGAAGGGCGGCACAGCTATGGTTACTGTTCGTCAGGTCGGCGAGGCTATCGTCGGTGCGGCTGAGAAGAATGTCGGAGGCAACGCTTATCCTATCGGCTACTACAATCTTACATGGGACGAGTTCCTTCATATTGTTCACAAGGCAATGGGTCAGCCGAACAGAAAGATCATCCACATTGCAAACTGGATGTTCAAGGCTTTCGGCGTTTATATGATGAACGAGTACAAGAAGCGCAATGTTGAGTCCGGTATCAATGCAATTTATCTTGCAGATATCATGTGCATGAACACATTCATCAACAAGAAGTGGAGCGTTTCTCTCGGCGTTGAGGAGGACGATATCGAGTCCGCTATCTTTGATTCCGTTAAGCTTTCCGTTGACTCGTTCACGGGCAAGCAGAAGCTTCTCGAAATGAAGGGAGAATAAGCCATGGAAAAGATAAGTCTTATCACGGGCGCAACGGGTCACATCGGCTATGCGCTTTTGAAGGAGCTTGTTGACAGCGGCGAAAAAGTAAGAATTCTCATCCGTAAGGATGTTCCCGTATTTGACGGCATTGACTGCGAAAAGGTATATGGCGACGTAACCGATTCCGAGTCGCTTGACAAGGCATTTGAGGGTGTTGACGTGGTTTATCACCTTGCCGGCGTTATTGATATTAACCCCGGTATGGAGGATCTCACATGGAGAGTTAACGTTAACGGCACAAAGAATGTCGTAAGAGCCTGCCAAAGATGCAATGTCCGCAGACTTGTTTACGCTTCGAGCGTTGATGCATTCCCGCCGCTTCCCGATAATCAGGTCATGACGGAACTTGATCATTTCAGCCCGAAGAATCTTGACGGTACATATGCAAAGACAAAGGCTATTGCAACTCAGTTCGTTCTTGACAATGTTCACGAGGGCAATATCGACGCTGTTGTTGTTCACCCGGGCGCATGTATCGGTCCGTATGACTTCAAGGTATCCAACGTCGGCGAAATGGTTCGTATGTTCATCAACGGCAATTTCCCGTGTTCATTGAGCTTCGGTGCATACAATTTTGTTGATGTTCGTGACGTTGCAAAGGGCATGCACGCCGCCGCTCAGAAGGGCAATAAGGGCGACTGTTATATCCTCTGCGGCGAGATGATCTCGACCGACGGATTTATCAAGGCAGTCGCAAAGGCTTGCGGAAAGAAAGCACCGTCGATTAAGATGTCCTACGGCATGGTAAGACCGTTCGCTCCGCTTATGGAGAAGTATTATTCCATCACCAAGACAACGCCGCTTTTCACTCGTTATTCGATCAGAAAGCTCATGTCAAACTGCAATTTCTCGATTGAGAAGGCAAGAAAAGAGCTTGGCTACGACCCGATGAGTGTTCAGCAGTCCGTTGACGATATGGTCGCATGGATCAAGGAATACGAGCATAAATAAAATATTGTAATATAAGCCATGAATTGCAGGAAATTTTTCCCCGGTTCATGGCTTTTTGTGTGGGGGGAGGGGGAGTGAAAGTTAGCAGAAATCTATTCTCGGCTCCATTTTAGGGGAGCTGTCACGGCTTGTCCGTGACTGAGGGGTTTGTAAAGAATTAGATGAATTTTTGTGTTAACCCCTCCATCGTTCCTACGTCACGCCACCTCCCCTGTAGGGGAGGCAAGAATTTTTTCTGCGTCGGAAACAACTTACATCTGACTTTCAAAGGTGCGATGTGGGCATCGCACCCTACGATAGGTGCAGAAAAGTAATGTTACGCATAGGTATAGTCAGA
>CAVGRW010000083.1:0-10521 GCA_963631735.1 Bacteroidaceae bacterium
AGGATCTGCGTTACAACGAGTGCCTGACTTGCCTTTGTGCGAGGCTCATGATCATTGATAACGGCATCGAGCCATGCTCTTGCTTCAAGCACGGACGGGTCCTCATCGCCGTCACCGTCATAGAATGCAACTCCGCCTGCGTCAAGATCGGGCTTGAGAACGCACTGTCTGCCGTTTTTGATGAAGTTGATATTGAGCCCGTCAAACATATCTGCGCCGCCCTCGGTGCCGCAAACCATTGTGATAGCCTCTTTCGGATTTCTGATGTTCAAAGCCCAGCTGGATTCAAGCATTATCGTTGCGCCGTTCTCCATAACGATGAATCCGAAAGCCGCATCCTCAACCGTGAACTTTTCGGGATCCCAATCGCCCCAAGCGTTGCCGCAGTCCTTCTGATTTTTGAGCTTTTCAAAGGTCGTGCCGACTACCATCTTCGGCTTGTAGTTATCCATCATCCAAAGGGTGAGGTCGAGCGCATGAGTGCCGATGTCGATGAGCGGACCGCCGCCCTGTTCGTACTCGTTGAGGAAAACGCCCCATGTCGGAACCGCACGGCGGCGAAGTGCGATAGCCTTGCCGTAGTATATCTCGCCGAGCTCGCCGTCCTCACACATCTTTTTGAGATAGAGCGAATCGGCTCTCCAGCGTGACTGGTAGCCGATAGTGAGCTTCATGCCCGTTCTCTCTGAGGTTTCAAGCATCTCCTTAGCCTCTTTATATGTCTTTGCCATCGGCTTTTCGCACATTACATGCTTGCCTGCCTCCATGGCGTCGATCGAAATAAATGCGTGCGAACGGTTTGGTGTGCAGACGTGAACGACCTCAATGTCCTTGTCCTTGAGCAGCTCTTTGTAGTCCGTGTAGACCTTTGCACCCTCAACGCCGTATTCTTTGGCAGCCTTGACGGCTCTTTCTTCGATAATATCGCAAAAAGCAACCATCTGTGCGTTCTTTATTTTCTTGAGCGAGGGCATGTGCTTTCCGTTGGCAATGCCGCCGCATCCGATTATTCCTATTTTTACGATTCTGTCCATTTTAAAACTCCTTTATTGGTTTATTTTATGATATCATATTGAATAAAAAAGTCAAGAAAATCCGTTCGCAAAATAGAAATACACCTATGCAAAAACTGCACTTTATTTTTTGCTAAGCTTATGATACAATAAATTAAAGGCGGTGAAGCTATGATAAAAACAGTGATTTTTGACCTTGACGGTCTGCTTGTTGACAGCGAATTGATGACTTATGAATTTTATAAAAGGCTGATTGCCGAAAGGGGAGAGGACTTTTCTCTTAAAACATATACCGATGTTTATTGCGGACGTACCGCCGTGCGAAACATGACCGAGCTGATTGAAAATTATAACCTGCCGTTTGACGTTGAAAAGGGCATGGAGCTTACCCATGAGGCGGAGAGGGAATATCTGAAAACCAAAGGCGTTCCTCTCAAAAAGGGTGCTAAGGAGCTTCTTGATTTCCTCAAAACCAACGGCTACGGAATTTATCTTGCCTCGTCGAGCGGAAAAGAACGAGCACATACGATTCTTTCCGGAAACGGCATAGACGGATATTTTGACGGCGGAGTTTTCGGCGATGAGATAGAGCACAGCAAGCCTGCGCCCGATGTTTTCCTTAAAGCAAAGGAAAAGGCGGGAGCGAAAGCGGAGGAATGTCTTGTATTGGAGGACAGCGACGCAGGAATACACGCCGCATATGCCGCAAAAATTCCCGTTATCTGTATTCCCGACTTGAAGCAGCCGTCCGATGAGTCAATAAAAATGGCAAAGTTTGTGCTTCCGTCGTTGCTTGACGTTAAAGAAATGCTTGAAAATAAGGAAATATAATAATACATTTTTATGGCCGGATAAAAAACAATGCCGTGGCGAAACGTATGTTTTGCCACGGCATTTGCAGTTATTTAACTGTTATATATCGAAAACGTCTCCGATTGCCTGACCCATTGTCTCCCAGAACGGATCATCATTTGTTTCGTCTATAGGATTAAAAACAGGTGCACTTGTTCCTTCATCCATTATATCTTCAAGGATCGAGAATTTTTCGATTTTGATTTCAGGTTTTATATACTTCATATTCTTGCCCCCGAATTTATGATGTAAGAAAAGAATGTTTTAAGCATCTCAACAAGCTTTGTGAACAGAGCGATGATATAGTCAAACGGAGATTTCTCTGTCGGCTCGTCGAAAGTAACTTCTGCTTCGCCGTCGCTGTTCAGTGCGGTAAGGTCATAGACCTCTGTGCCGAGAGTGATGAGCTTGCCGTCCGATTCCTGACCCGAAGGTCTTGTCGGATCTGTCAGCTTAACCTCCGACGTATTGCCGTAGATTACGTTACCGTCCTTGTCAACGATGTAAGGTCTTACCCAAACCGTACCCGGTCCGTTCGTTGTGCTGAGCTTAACAGAAATCTCAAGCATACCTGTGAGAGCATTCTGGGACAATTTTGCAGCCTTTACGTTAACATAGGGGTTATCGCTGTTGAGCACAAGCGAATCGACCGAGGTTTCTTGCAGCGTGTAAATAACGCCGTGACCTGTTATGCTTCCTTCGGATTTTGCAACGCTGTGCTCAACGTAAAGCTTAAAATCACTGTAGCCTGATATCGTTGAATCTGTGGAAACATACTTGCTGCCTGCAATTCTTGTTGTCATAACGCCCTTGTTTCTCTCTGTAGTGTAATTCTCCTGAGTTGCATAAACAGCTTCAAGATTGATGTCTCTTACAAGGAAGAACTTGTAGGTCGTGTATGTGCTGACGATATCGCCCGAATCGGCGTCTCTCCAATAAACGAAGTAGAGATTGTTTGTTCCGGGCTTCTTTACGGGAGCGGTAATCGTTGCAAGAAGATATTCGGAATTAAGATCCTTTCTTATTTCCTTACTTACAACCGTTCCGCCCGATACTGTAAGATTGAAGCTTGCCTTAGCGCCGCAGTTGATGCATATTCCGTCTTCATCTGCATTGTGGCTCGGGTGGTCAAGAACCTTTAACGGCTTGTCGGCTGTTCCGTTATAGCCGTCATATGCGTAACCGTCAATTTCAAACGTATTGCCGAATATCTGACCTTCAACGTCGGCGTAATAGCCCTTTCCGCTTCCGAGAACATCGAAAAGATCACTTTTGCCGAGTTGAGTCGTACCGAATATTTCAAATGTGCCGCCATAGATAACCGCTGTCGGTGTTTCAACGGTTAAGAATTTGAAATAGCCGTCGTAGACGTAGTTTTTGGTATCGTCGTTCATCCAGTCGATGACGGCTTCTGTAAATGTACCGCCGTAGATTTCGGAATAAAGACCTGCGATTTCAACATGCTTGAAATTACCGTTTTCGATTACAATCTTTCCCGGAGCTGCCTCAGGCGTAGTGTCTTCGCTGTAAGACAAAACCATTGCGTTTATCGTTCCGTTGCCCGTTATGGTAAGCGTGCCCGACTGATGAATCATAAATATATCTTCGTAATCGTCAGTGTCAATGGTGTGTCCGTTGAGGTCGAGCGTTATGCTTGAACCGCTTGTGCTGAAATCAACCTCATAATAGATAGTAGTATTTTCATAGAGCTTGATCTTGCAAGCGCCTGTCTGTGCTTTAGCGGCTTTTACAGCTTCCTCAAGGGTGTCGTAATACTTTGTTAATACGTCCTTGCTTGTAACGGAAGCAACGCCCTGTGCGCCGCAGTTGTAGCACTTGCCGTTTTCGTCCTTGTTATGGCTCGGGTGGTCAAGAACCTTTAACGGCTTGTCGGCTGTTCCGTTGTAGCCGTAAACACTGTTTGAATATTGGCTCTTGTCATACGTAAAGCGAGCGAACATATTGCCCTCAACATCGGCGTAGTAGCCCTTGCCCTCGCCGAGGAACATAAAGATATCATTAAAGCTGAAGGAATAAATCTTTTCAAAGGTACCGCCGTTGATATCCATTACGGCACAATCGCTTGCAACGTCCTTGAAATAACCGTCGTTTATAACGATCGTGCGGGTGTCGCTCATGTCGGCATACATTATCAGGAGCTCGTCGTTGAATGTACCGCCGTTTATTTCCGTGCTGAAAATGGTTCTTATTGATTTATTGAAGGTACCGTTCTCAATTACAAGCTTTCCTGCCGTTTTGTCCCAATATGTCATTGCATCAATGGAAACATTTATGATTCCGTTGCCCTTTATTGTGAGGGCACCCATATTATACTTGATCATTGCGGAGCCGTCCTCGGTCGCATCGTTGATCGTGTGTCCGTTGAGGTTGAACGTTATGTCTCTATCGACTGCGCTGAAATCAACCTCTGAAGTAAGGCTGATATCGTCGAAGAGGGTGAGAATGCTTTCTCCCGAGATCGACTTAGCTGCTTCAACAGCTTCCTCAAAGGTCTCATAAAAATACGGTCTGCCGCCATTTGTCTGCATTGCGGAAGCAACGATGTTTGCGCCGCACTCGAGACACTTATGGTTATCGTTGATTGCCGAGTGATAGTGGTGGTCAACGACCGTGATCATTGAGCCGCTTTCCGTTCCGTCGAAGCCGTAAGCATCGACATCGTTGAGTCTTATATCTCCGAATTTTACTCCTGCCGTTGAATAGTAGCCCTTGCCCTCTCCGAGAGCGGAGTACCAATCAAAACTGCCGTCGGAAGGAACTGCGGCTGCAAGCTTTTTGTAGCTTCCGCCGTTCAATTCTACGATTGGGAAGCCGTTATAGTCATCCAAAGCAACGTGTCCGTTTACCGTTGCGTCGTTTATTGTCAGCTTGGCGGGACCCATTGCCGCAATGAAAGAGTCGTAAGTACCGTTTTCGATAATCAGCTCGCCGACGTCATCGCCGTAAGCCATAACGCCGAAGAATATGCTTGAGGAGCCGTTGCCCGTAACGGTGAGCTTCTTTGCGGTAATAACGCCGGGCATATTTCCCGATGTGTCCTCCAAATTACGGTCAATTCTCTTACCGTTCATGTCAAGAATGATTCCGTCGCCTGCCATGATCGATGTGCTTGAATCGATAACAAAGTTATCAAGGAGCTTAACCGTTACAACACCCGTGAGGGTCTGAGCGTTTTCCATAGCCTCGCCGAATGTGTCAAATGCCGTAGCATTGCCGTCGGCATCAATAACGAGTGTATCGGCGATCGCGCCGCAGATCGTGCAAATATAATTTTCATCGAATGTGTGCTCGGAGCATTCCTCAACATAAACATTCTCAAGTGTTTTGACCTTGGCATTCTCTACAAGGCTTTTGTCCGAAGTGTTGCGATAAATATAACGCTTAGCAAGAGCGTCTGCGCAGGTCTTGTCGCCCTCAAATGTCAGCTTGGCGAATGAGCCGCCTGTAAGCTCTGCAGAAGCACCGTCGGCAATAGTAACCGTATTGGTGAATTTGGCAGCTCTGTAGTCGGCTTCAAGCGTGCCGCCGTAAACGTTAACGGGGCAGTTGACTGTTGCCACGGTAACGTATAAGGTCGAACCGCTGTTGTTATTGTCATAGACATTGAGCTTAACAGGCTCCTGAATGTTGATATAGCCCGAAGCCTCAATCCTTCCGCCGTCGGAGATCGTCATGGTACAACCGTCGTAATATGTACCGCCGAGCAATCTGAAGCCGCACGGATCGCCGTACATATCTACGCCGTTTGCAATCATTTCGCTGTAAATATTAACGTCTCTCAGAAGGAATCCGTCATAGCCTGTATTGGATATAAGCTTTCCCGTATAGCGGCCGTATTTAAGATCGACCACAGAGGACTCGTTTGCCTGAATTGTTCCGAGACATACGATGGTGGACTCGGCAACGAATTGTGCATGGCCGTTCATCTCAACCATGAGATATTCGTCATCTCTGGTTACATCGCCGTAAATGCCGCCCGATACATAATAGTACGAATAATCGTAGCCGTAAAGCGGAGCAAGGAAGGTTCCGTGTCCGTCCTTAATTCTGAGTATGGCGTGCTTACGCAAAGTAATCGAACCGTAGATAGTGTGATAGTTTGCATCAAAGTAGAAATTACCCTGATCAAGCTCTATCGGCTCATGCCAATCCGTGAGCAGGGAAAGGGTGCAAACCTGATAATCCTCAGTGCTTGCAAGCGCAAGTGCTTCATCAAAGTCCGAAAAATATGTAGCTTCCGTCTCATTATATTTTACGATTTTAGCTACAATGTCGGCATTACATTCCGTACATTTGTTGTCCTCGGTAATCGAGGGGTGGGTGCAGTTGCCGTCTGCCGCAGATACGGTGAACGGGATCATAGTGAAAATCATGATGACCGCCAATATCACGGACAGAACACGCAAGCTGTTCTTTTGGTTCATTGCAACGTCTCCTTTTTGCTGAATTATGCTGATTTTTCGGTGTAAGCGCAGGAATGCGCTATTTTCCTTATACATAATACTAAAAGAAATCAATAAATATTGCAATAGTTTTGGCACAAGCGGTCATTTTTTGGCACAAGCGGTTTTCGATGAACAAAATCGGCTCTTGTTTTTATCGTTTTTTTGTGATATATTATAAAAGTATAGAAAAGGCAGGTGATAAGCATGAAAATAGCGCTGATAGATGACGAAAATAGCTCGCTTGACCGTCTTTGCGGACTGATAAACGAGCATGTCGGCTCCGACATTTCAATCGACCGCTTCACGAGCGGTGAGGAGTTCATGGACGGCTTCAAAGAGGGCGTTTATGACCTGATAATTACCGATATTTTCATGGACAAGCTCACCGGAATCGAGACAGCTCGCAAAATCCGTGAAAAGGATAAAAACGTTAAGCTTGTTTTCTGCACCTCGAGCAATGAATTCGCCTGCGAAAGCTACGAGGTCAACGCCTGCTATTATCTGCGTAAGCCATACACCGAGGAGAGCTTTTCGGCGATGCTTGACCGCCTTGATCTTGAAAAACTGGAGCTTTCACGCTCTGTTAAGCTGCCTGATAATCAATCGGTGGTGCTTCGCAACGTGATATATGCCGATTTCGCTTCGCATTGCGTAACTTTTCACAACAAGCTCGGCGAAAATATTGTTTCGAGAGTTTCGTTTGCCGATGTTGAGCCGCTTTTGTGCGCCAATTCGTATTTTTGCAGTCCGTCAAAGGGCGTCATAGTCAATTTCTATGAGGTTATTGCTCAAAACGACAATGTTTTCGTCATGAGCGATGATTCGAGAATTCCGATAAGCCGCCGCAAGGCTAAGGAAGTTACCGAGGCTTACGCCGAATTCCGATTTGAACAGCTGAGAAGCGGAGGTGAAAGATAATGCCTCCCGTTTACAGACTGATTGAGGTTTGGGTTTATTCACTGCTCAACTTTTTGCCTTTCCTCGTTTTGGCTCTTTATCCGTTTGGGAACAGGCTCCGTTTTTCACGCCCCGTCACGGGTATTCTTATAGGCTTGATGACGTTGGTTCAGCTCGGCTTGGGTACTTGGGCGGCGTTCTTTTCAAACGGCAGGGCAGGCATTGTCAGCGCAGTCAGCACCGTGCTTTATGCCGCCTTCTACATTCTCGCCGTCAAGACCTCGTTTGCGAAAATTCTTTTTACGCTTCTGATGACGTCGAACAACGCCAATCTTATCGTCATGGCATCGAAATGCCTTGAGGGTCAGCTTTTTTCCGAGCTTGCGACGCAGGCATACCGCTGGTCGTTTTCTCTTTGTATGTTTGCCGTCGAGCTTGTGCTTTGGTTTCCTTTGAGGCAATACATGAAAAAAGTCTATACCCCTGCCGTCGAGCGAGAGCCGTCGGGCTTTGAATGGAAATATCTATGGCTCATTCCTGCGACGTTTTATATTATCTGGTACTACGAGATTTACGGAAATACAACTCAGTCGAGCCTGAACGTTGCCTTACAGCCGAGAAACACGGCATTCCTTTTCCTGATAAACGTCGGTGCATTTCTTGTTTATTACGTTGTAACAAGACTCATCTTTGAGCAGGACAAAAACATGGAGCTGAGTGAAAAAAATCACCGTCTTGCGATGAGCGAGCTTCAATACGACAGCCTTCGTGAAAGAATTGCCGAGGCTCGCAGAGCGAAGCATGACGTGCGCCACCATATCGCTCTCATGCAGGAGCTTCTGCGGAAAGAGGAATACGGCGAGCTGGAAAAATACTTGCAGGAATACAGCTTGAGCGTGCCCGACGATACGCCGATCGCGTTCTGCGAAAATTCGGCGGCGAACGCCGTTATCGCATATTTTGCACAGCTGGCAAAGAATAACGGCATAGAGTACATAGTTAAAACCGACATTCCCGAAGAAATAAAAATTGAAAACACCGAGCTCTCCGTGCTTTTGGGCAACCTGATTGAAAATGCAATGGACGCTTGTATACAAAACGGCGGCGGAAAAATCATAATCCGAGCGTCGTATAAGGCGCATTCGCTCTGCTTCGCCGTTGACAACAGCTTCGACGGCAAGGCAAAAAAAGACCGCGACGGTGCCTTCCTTTCGACAAAGCACAAGGGTCGTGGCTTGGGAATTGAATCGGTGAAAAGCATTGCCGAGAGATACAACGGAATTTGCAAATTTGAATTTGACGAAAAAATGTTTTATGCGTCAGTTATGCTAAACGACAGATAACTTCAAAAGGTGCTGTCGCATTTAGCGCAGATCAAAGAGCAAATATAAAAGGCTATAATTCATGGAAGTCACTTAAATGTGATGACAAAATGTGAATTATAGCCTTATTTTTGTGAAATGAAAAATTTGATAATTTTCTGCGCCTAATGCGGCAACACCTGATGTTTATTCTTCCAATTCTTTAATAACCTTTTTACTGCATGCAACAAATTTCTGAACTATAAGCGGCATTGTGTTTTTGGATTTCACGATAATGCCGAGGTCACGGTGCTCGTCGGGGTAGAGCGGCTTTGTGATAACATTGCCTTTCATTCCGTCAAGAATGAGCTTCGGCAATATGCTGTATCCGAGCCCGTGGCTGACGATTGAAACAACCGTTGCGTCGTCAACAGTCGTAGAATTTATGTTCGGCTCAATTCCGCTGTCCTGAATAATTCTCAGAATGTCGCCGTCTGCGCCGTAGGTCGGGATAAAGAAAGATTTATCCTGGAAGAAGTCCATCGTGATATAATCGTCCGAGTTGGTGTCGTTCGGCGGAAGAACTGCGAAAATGCGGTCGTCAAGCAGGTGAATCCAATCGAATTTGTTGTTTTTGATAAGGCTCATAAATCCGAGGTCAACCTCACTGTTCGCAACAAGACGTGAAATTTCCTCCGGCAAGCCGACGTGAAGCTCGAACTTTGCGTTTGGATTTTCCTTGCGGAAGCTGCTTATAATAACAGGGAGCCAATGGTTTGCAATGCTCGAATAGGCGGCAATTCTTATAACCTTGTTGTCGTCCGCTTTGATGTTTTTGATTGCCGTGTCGAGCGCCGATGCGGCATTGGTGAAGCTCTTGATATATGGCAAAAGCTCCTGACCGTCGGGGGAGAGCCTTACGCCGAGCTTTG
The DNA here is from genome assembly GCA_963631735.1 of Bacteroidaceae bacterium. Classification (GTDB taxonomy): domain Bacteria; phylum Bacillota; class Clostridia; order Oscillospirales; family Acutalibacteraceae; genus CAG-488. Next base: position 9,462 of record CAVGRW010000083.1, read on the forward strand.
TGCGCTGAAGAAGCGAAACACCGATTTCTTTTTCAAGTCGGTTCATCATGTGGGTGAGACCTGCCTGCGTATAGCCGAGCTCCTCGGCGGCTCCCGTAAGGCTGCCGCATTCTATTGCTTTTAAAAGGGCATGAAATTTTTCTGAGTCCATATAGTTATCATTCCTAACGTAATAACATTTTGTAATAGATATATTATAATATGTCGGTTTACTTTTTTCAAGTTTTATTGTATAATTTTTTTACAGTTTTTACAGTTTTTTGGATTTTTCAAAAAAGAGAGGGGATTTAATCCACATGGCAGAATTGAAAAAGAAATACGGTTTGATCACCGCTATCTGCATGGTTGTCGGAATCGTTGTCGGTTCCGGAGTTTTCTTCAAGGCAGAGTCGATGCTCAACATCACAAACGGTGACCTTCCCGTTGCCTTGATCTCATGGCTTATCGGCGGTATCGTTATGGTTATCAGCGCCTATACCTTCGCCGTTATGGGTACGAAATTTGAGAAGATCAACGGTATAGTTGACTATTCAGAAGCTCTTGTAGGCAGCAAGTATGCTTACTATGTCGGCTGGTTCATTGCTTCTATCTATTATCCGGCAATGACATCGGCTCTTGCATGGCTTTCGGCAAGATATACAATGGCCCTTTTCGGCTACGGCGCAGCGGATGCGGAAACAATGGTTCTCGCCTTTGTTTACCTTATCCTGAGCTTTGCGCTCAACACGCTTTCTCCGAAACTTGCAGGTCATTTTCAGGTTTCGACAACCGTGATCAAGCTTATTCCGCTTGTTCTTATGGCTATAGTCGGAACGATTTTCGGCATCAAGAACGGCGTTCTTATCGACAATATGAATTCCGTTGTTGAGCTTGTTAAGGATGCTGAGGGCAACATCGTTTCAAGCACACAGGTTGCAAGAGAAGGCATTTCCGCTCATCTTATTCTTTCGGGCGTTTGCACATCCGTTTTCGCTTATGAAGGCTGGATAATTGCAACCGCTATCAACTCCGAGCTTAAGGATGCGAAGAAGAATCTTCCCCGTGCTCTTGTTCTCGGAAC
>CAVGRW010000084.1:0-594 GCA_963631735.1 Bacteroidaceae bacterium
TTCTTTTCACTCTTCACTTTTATCTTTTCTCTTGAACCAAACCCCTCAGTCGGCTGCGCCGACAGCTCCCCTAAAAGGGAGCCAAGAGAAGTTTCTGCTGATTTATTATAAAATGACGAATTTTACGTCTTATTCAGCTTTCCCTTAAATGATTTAAGGGAAGGTGGCTCGGAGAGTCGGAGGGGATAAAGATTAAAGTTTGATAAGACCTTACTCCCTCGGTCAGCCTCGCTGCGGTTCGGGCACGCTACGGCTCTGACAGTCCACCGGACTGTCATTCACTACCGCGCCGACAGCTCCCCTACAGGGGCGCCGAGATAAGTTTCTGCTAAAATTTTGCAGCCTTCCCCTTGAGGGGAAGGTGGGCGGCGGATTGCGCCGCTCGGATAAGGTGGCAAAAATTCATCATATTGATTTTCATGAAATCAGACTCGAACTTTTCCACCTCATCAGTCGCTTACGCGCCAGCTTCTCCTCAAGGGGAAGCCTTGATAAAATTCTACTAACCTCAAAACGAAATAATTATTCTCTTTTACCTGCTAAAAACTATTTAAAACAACTTAATTCCGCCGAAGGGTCTTACGGAAAGGACAT
>CAVGRW010000084.1:604-10258 GCA_963631735.1 Bacteroidaceae bacterium
TCACTACCGCGCCGACAGCTCCCCTACAGGGGAGCCGAGAGAAGTTTCTGCTGACATTTGTCAGCCTTCCCCTTGGTAAATTTCTTCTAAACTTTTACTCCTCTGTAAATTCAACCGTATAACCTTGTTTTTCGAGATTGTTTGCGATGTAGTGCAGAGCAGCATTTTTTTCAATTTTTTTTAATAACTTCTTTCGTGGATATTTGTCCTTTCCTTGGACAAAACCTATATCATCAACTGTCAGAAGCACATTTTTTTCATCATCACATTCGGGAAGAATTGAAAAAGTTATGATTTTTCCGTTCTGCTTCAAATAAATAATTTCGTCCTTTATCTCATAATTTCCTTCTTTAAGAGATTTAAGTCTTTTTCGGATTTCTTTCAGGTTATCCGATTTTTCTTTTTTGTCTGTATCATTGAAATCTTTATAGAAATCCCAAAGTGACATATTCCACAATTCGATATCTTCAGAGCGATTTAGCCTAACGGGGGTTGACGTTTTATACGGCGGTTTGCCGTTGAAGAGAATTTTTTTTGAAGCTGAAATTGCATAGTTCTTTGGCGGCTTTCCCATCAATCCTAATTCGTAGATATCATTTTCGGCGTCAAAATAATATGCTCCGTTTTTACAGTCAACCACGCATGGCAAAAAACACTCGGTATCATTTGAAACGGATTTCTTTCTGACATCTTTTTTTATCGAATCATCAATATAATCGGCGATAAATATTGCAACATCAGCACGGCAGACCGGGGCATTCCGTTCACTTTTTGTTTTAAATATTTGAAGCTTGTCTTTTGTGATAGCTATAGATTTTAAATAAAACCGTGCTTCCTTTAGCGCTTTGTCAAAATCGTTTTTTGTCAGCGACTCAAATGAAAAAACAGCAATATTTTTGTTGATAGAAGAATAAAAAATTTGTGCAGATGAGCACGTTTTGTGAACAAGGCATATCGGCATATATTCCTTTTCGGATATAAATTCTTTTTTGCCGAAAGCATTACATCGCATAATTAGTCTTTGCTCTATTTCCGAACGGTTTTTTCCGTTTTTATCGGTGCGGAATTCTTCGGCATCCTTCTTTTTGGATTTTATCATTTTTAATGTTATGTCTGTTAACATAAGAAATGCAAAATTTTTAAAAAGATATATAAGAATCAGGATAAATGCTGAGAACAAGAACAGGATAGAAAGTTCAACGTCGTTTTCAAAAGTCAAAAGCATAGGAAGAAAGCAAAGTATTATAGGGAGAAACAGGACAAAATTACACAAAGCGGTATGTTTTAATTTTGGACTTTTTATTTTTATCTTTCTCATATTTATATTCCTTTCCTACTTGCTTTATCAAAGTATAACATTTACATTTCTTACAGTCAACATTATGTGATATAAAACCAAACGCTCCCTTACATTTGCAAGAGAGCGTTAATTTTATATTGCGTTTATTTATTCTTTACCAAACGATGTTTGTGAAGGTCTCGGTGCTGACGATATCCTTGACGGAAACGTTGCCGAAAATTTTGATATCTGCCTGAATATCTGCGGCGGCGGAGAACTCGGCGGCAACGAGCTTGCCTGTCTTTGAGTCAACCTTTGCGTAAACATAGCCGTCGTGGTAGCTCATGTTGATTGACTTGATGCCCGGAACCATGTTGCCTGCTTCTGCGGCGTCGATAACGGACATTACTCTGCCGTAGCTGCTTTTTTCGCCCTTGGCAGGGTTCTGCTCCTTGCCGAGAGTAAGTCGGATTTCATAATACTGACCGCTTGTCTTGATCGTTGCATTTGCAACGTCCTGTTCTCTGAGCTTGCTCGACCAGTCAAAGCCTGCCGCAGGGAAATCGTCCTTAATATCCTCACTGCCCTTTTTCATCGTTGTGCTCTTGTTTGCGGCAACGAGCTTGATAAGACTCGGGGAAATACCGTCGGTGCTACCCTTGACTTCTCTTACCATTTTTTTGTTATAGCCGACCTTGGCGGCCTTTGCCTTGTTGAGAGCGGTATTGCAATAGTTGATGATCTCAGCCTTGCTCATTTCCTTGTTTCCGCTCGGCTTGGTGGCTGTCTGATTGTTAGATGTGCTCGAACCCGTCTGTGATGAGCCGGAGCCTGTGTCGCTTGCCTGAGTGCTGTCGGACTGAGCAGCGCCGGTCTGATCCGTGCCTGCCGCATCGGTTACAGCGTCACCGCTTGTGTTGTTGTCGATTATAGGATTGTCTGTCGGTACGCTGTCGCCGCCGTAAGAAGCGCCGCCCTGCTGAACCTGTGACGAGGATGCTGTCGCTTTAATTGTGTCAGCGACTTTATTGGTTGAAATTACTGCCGATATACAAATGCCTGCAACGCAGAGAACCGCCGTTGCCGATTTGATAAGCTGTTTGCCGGTTTCATTGCTCATGGTAGTACCCTCCTGTAATTTGGTAATTTAATAATATAATTATTTTACTCTTTTGTCAATCCCCTTGATATTAAAGCGAATTGATCATCGAAAGAAGCTCGACCCAGAACAGTCTGCCGTTAAAGTTTTCTCTCTGTGCGCCCTGAAGTGTTGTGTGATCGCCTCTGACAACCTCCATGACATTCCAAACGCCGGGTTTAACATTTGAACTGTCGTATTGTACGGATGGCGCACCGATCGGGGCAAGAGCCGAATATGTATTGACAAGACCGTCGTTTGCCTGCCATCTTTCATCAATGACATATCCGCCGGGAGTTTTGCCTGTATAGGAGCAAAGAATTTTTGAGGTCTGAATGTATTGAGAGGCAATGAGCTTGTTGTCGGGCTGACAGTTTCCGTTCTCGTCACGGTACGTTCCGTCGCAGGCGTATGAGAAATAGTAGATATCGGAAACGGTTGTAATTCTCTCGTTGAGAGCCAATGCGTTATCGATCATCATATCATAAAGCGCATTATCGGAAAATTTAGGAATAATCGAAGCGGCGGAGTTGAAGCCGTTTACAATTGCCGTTGCCGCATTGTGACTGACGCAGTAAGCCGTTGTTCCGTTATGAGGGGAGGAAAGCGTGACGATGCTGTATATCCAGCTCGATTTGCCGCCGGTAAAAAGCGGCGAGACGTCGGCTGCTGCCTTTTCGCTTTCATCGCCGTTTGCCATAAGCTCAGCCAACATTCTGACGGTGGCTCCGCCAAATGAGTGACCGAAAAGATTTACCTTTTTCTCTGCGCTCCAATCGTTGATGAGACGGCAGCCGGAATAATCCTTGCCGAAACGGTCATGACCGCATTTTTTGCTGTGAGCCTCGCCGTAATCGGTGACGGTGCCCATGAGCTGGGCATAAAGCTCGCATGCTCTGTCCCACGCACTGCCGGCAGGAGAAACCGTTGCGGCGTGGCAGTCAAAGCCGCGGGCATTGAGATATTTCATTAAATCGCCGTTTCGGACGCCCCAATACGGAAAAAGCTTATAAACATCATCGTATTCACCCCAGCCGGAAAAGCCGTGGACAAAAACATTTGTATATTCGGTTTTGAAATTCTCCTTGCTGACCTCGGCATGAGGAATATTAAGCATCGGAAAAACAAACATTATAATTGAAATAAAAACAGAAATTATTTTTGTCATATAAGACTTCCTTTCAAAAAAATCTTGAATTTTATTTAAGTATATATTATTATTTATTTAAGATATTGTCAATTTTCAAACGACGAAATTTGTCGGGAAAGGACGGCTGTTATGCATTACAGAAAAAACGGTGATACTATAAGCGTAAGGCTGAGCATAGGCGAGGATATCATAGCTTCCTTGCTTGAGCTTTGCGAAAAGGAAGATATAAAATTTGCTCAGGTCAACGGCATCGGGGCGGTCAGCCGTGCGACTGTCGGCTTCTATAATCTTGAAAAGGGCGAATATATGCCGAAAACATTTGATGAGCCGATGGAGATAGTTTCTTTGCTCGGAAACATGACGAGAAAGGATGGCAAGCCGTATCTGCATCTTCATGCCTCTTTCTCGGGCGCGGACTGCAACGTTGTCGGCGGACATCTGAATGAAGCGATTATCGGCGTTACGGCGGAGATTTTTGTCAATATTATCGACGGTGAAATGAATCGCCGTGTTCATCCCGTTACGGGCATTAACGTGTTCGACATTTAAGACATTTTAAGCAGTTTTTCGTGGTATTTCTTGACAAAACGACAAAAATATCATATTATTAAATTGAAAATAAAAGAGGGCGTGGTGTGTTTATGTTTCAGTCTTTAGTTGCGGTTTGGGTTGCTTTAGTCATGGCATTTGTGAGCTTTGTTCCCGGCTTTGTTGTGCCGGAAGACAAATCCGGTCAGACGGACAAAAGCTATCCCTATATTTTCGTTCACGGCTTTCTCGGCTGGGGCGAGGACGAGGGCATAAACCAGGACCTTTCATATTGGGGAGCGACCTCATGTCACCTTATGCAGAAGCTCAGAGAAAACGGTGTTGAATGCCGAGACGCTTCGGTAGGTCCTTTCTCGAGCAACTGGGACAGAGCGTGCGAGCTTTATGCTCAGCTGATGGGCACTCGCGTTGACTACGGCGCCGCCCATTCCAAGGAGCATGACCACCTTCGCTACGGCAGAACCTATGCCGAGCCTATCGTAAAGGATTGGGGCAAAAAAGACGAAAACGGTCTTATGAATAAGGTCAATCTCATCGGTCATTCCTTCGGCGGAAACACTATCAGACTTTTGCAGGGACTCCTCTCAAAGGGCGATCCCGCCGAAATAGCTGCGACCGATCCCGATGATATTTCACCGCTCTTTACCGGAGGAAAAGCTAATTGGGTAAACTCTGTTACGACGATTTGCTCGCCGAACAACGGAACGACGCTCGCCTATATTGCCGACGATCTTAATCTTGTGGATTTTCTTGAGATTGTATTATACCTCTATGCGGCGGTCATGGGACGTTCGCCTCTTAACGGATATGTTGATTTTCACCTTGAACAGTTCGGATTGACCTTTGTTCCCGGTGAGCCGACAACGGTCGAGCATGTTTATAAGGCGATAAGCACGATCATGAAACAGAAATATGACAGCGTTGCTTATGACCTTTCATGCGACGGTGCAAAGGAACTCAATGACAGAATTTCTTTGGACGATAATGTTTATTATTATTCATATGCCTTTAGGACAACTGCGGACAGCCCCGTGACAGGAAAATTGCAGGTAGCTCTGCCGAGCACACTGTTTATTCTCCGCCCGTTCTCGGAGATGATGGGAGCATATACAACCAACCCCGACGCACCGTATACGATTGACGAATCGTGGAAACCGAATGACGGACTTGTTAATGTTGTTGCCGCTCAGTATCCGTTCGGTGACGCACACAAGGATTACGACCCGAATAATATCGAGACCGGAATCTGGAATGTTATGCCGCTGAGTACGGGTGACCACGGCAATGCCATAGGAATAGGAATCGACGAGCAATCACTGCTTGACTATTATATGGGCATGATTACTATGATTGAAAATCAGCCGATCACAGATTGATAAATTTTTTAATAATTTGAATAAGAAAGCACCTTCGGGATAAATTAAAACCGGAGGTGCTTTTCAATTGAAGCAGTGTGTTCGGATAATCAGTATGATTTGCTTTTTCGTTTCGGGCGTTATTATGATGCTCGTTATTGTGGGATATGTCCGTATCCCCGACGAAATGACGATCGGCGAATATGATGAAATGAACGTCGGAAAAACATACATCTGCCAGGCTCTTGTGAACCACGAAGCAGAGGATGCTTCTCCCGTCGAAACCGAATACATGACCTCCGTTAAGCTCTTTAATGTTTTTCCCATTAAATCCGCAAAGGTTAAGGTCTCACGCCGAAAATACGTTGTCCCCGGAGGAAACGCTTTCGGAATTCGCCTGTATACAAAAGGCGTAATGGTTATCCGTATTGACGCAGTAACAACTGCGTCGGGTAACGTCAGCCCGGGCAAGTCGGCAGGGCTTAAAGAGGGAGACATGATAATCTCCGTTGACGGCGTTGAAGTCTATCGAAACCGGGAGCTTTCGGCAATGTTTGCATCGAGTAACGGCAAAACTCTGAAGCTGAAAATCGAACGGGAAGCAAAGACGAGGGAGATCGAATTCACTCCCGTCCTTTGCTCGGAGGATTCAACCTACAAGGGCGGTCTTTGGATAAGAGACAGCACAGCGGGGATAGGTACGGTTACTTGGTATGACAGGACGAACGGAATTTTTGCAGGTCTCGGTCATGCCGTGTGCGATGCGGACACGGGAGAGATAATGCCTCTTTCGGGCGGAGATGCGGTCGAAGCTCAGATAAAGGGGTGCTATAAGGGCACAAGCGGCAGCGCCGGTGAGCTGTGCGGAGTTTTCTCGGCAGGCACTATAGGAAGCCTTTATATCAACGGCGAAACAGGCGTTTACGGAATCATGGATTCCTTTGACGAAAGCAGCAGGGTTGTTCCCGTTGCTCTGCGTCAGGAGGTGAAAACCGGCGCTGCTCAGATCATTTGCACCGTGGACGACAACGGTTCGGCTTATTACGATATCGAGATCGAAAAGATTTTTGACAGCAAGGATAATCAGCGAAATCTCGTTCTTCGTGTTACCGACCCAAAGCTGCTCGAAAAAACGGGCGGCATAGTTCAGGGAATGAGCGGCAGTCCGATTATTCAGAACGGAATGTTGGTCGGAGCGGTCACTCATGTTTTTGTCGATGATCCGACCGAGGGCTACGGGATTTTTGCACAGAATATGACAGATACTGCCGAGGGAGTTGAGGAGTATCTCAAGGCTTCGTAATTCATCTCGGTTTATATAATTAAGTATTAAAAATACTTCAAATAACATCAAACTCCGATTTTTCCGGACGCAAAAGGCAAATATAGGGCAAAAATCGGTTGAACAAAAAGCGCTCTCTTTCGTGTAAAAGCACAATGGAGGGCGTTTATTTTTACTCGTTTTCCATTCTTCAACAACATTTTTATCGCTTTTTCACAAGGCGTAATCGTAATATAAAAATTTTTGGTAAAAAATGGTAAATTCCTATTGACATAAATGCCATAAAATGGTAATATATCGGTGAAACGAAATCACGGAGGTGCGTTTTATGGAAAATAAGGTCAAAATACTAATTGCGGAAAACAACGAGTTCGGTCAGAACTGCGTCAGAGAGTTCTCGTCCTACGGCTACAATGTGGTGCTTTCGGACAAGGACGGGGCACAGGTTCTGTCCAAAATGAAGTTTGAAAAGCCTGATGTAATAATCATGGATGCCTTCATGCTTCACATTGATGCGCTCGGCGTTATCAAGCAGATACGGGAGATGAAGGACGGAAGAAAGCCGATGCTGATCGTGCTTTCAAGCGTGGACAATATGCGCTTTGAAAGCGAAATTCTCAACAACGGTGCGGATTATTACTTCCTCAAACCTGTCGATGCAAACATAATCGCTCAGCGTATCACACAGCTTGCGGGTTGGAAAACCACCGGCACACATGAGAGAACGGAAAATGATCTTGAGGTTGTCGTTTCCGAGATCATGCACCAGATAGGGGTGCCCGCACATATCAAGGGATATCAGTATTTGAGAGAAGCAATCATTCTTTCAATCAACAATACCGAAATGATGGGTTCGGTAACAAAGCTTCTTTATCCGACGGTCGCCAAGACATTTAAAACAACATCGTCGAGAGTTGAAAGGGCAATTCGCCACGCTATCGAAGTCGCGTGGGACAGAGGTGACGTTGATGTTTTGAGCTCATATTTCGGTTATACGATCCAGTCATCAAGGGGCAAGCCGACAAATTCGGAATTTATTGCAATGATCGCCGATAAGCTGAGATTAAGACTCAAGGCGTCATAAGCTTGGTATTTAAACGTTTATGCTTTGTTGACATTTTAAAATCTCTGTGTTACAATTCGATTGTTAAACATGGCAGGTGAATGGAATGGAAAACGAAGCTCAGATCTTGAATTCAAGGAATTATAATATAGATTTATTGAAGATTTTTGCAATGTTTCTGGTTGTGGTCTTACATATAACCGGAATGGGCGGAGCGATAGAGGGCAGCTCGGGCTTGGCGACGGAGATATCTCAGAATATCCTGAACGCTATTGCAGGCTGCTGCATCAATTTATTTTCGCTTTGCACCGGATATCTTCTCTGTATGAAAACCATGAAGGTGAAAAGATTGTTCTCCTTATGGTTTGATGTTTTTTTCTATTCGGTGGTATGCTTTGTGCTGGGACTTGTTATAAGCAAGGATACGAGCCTTATAGGTATTCCGTCACTCGGATTTTTGTTCCCTATCTGTTTCTCGAAATATTGGTACATGAGCGTATATTTTGCCGTTTATCTTTTCTCACCGTTTTTTAACAGGCTGATCGCTTCACTTGATAAAAAACAGTTTTCATGGATGCTGATTTGTGCGCTTACGGCTTTTTCGGTCATTTCGACGGTTGCCGGAGAGGATACGTTCCTTATCGGCGGTGTGTCCGTAGGTCAGTCCTTTGTTTGGATAACAACAATGTATTTTCTGGGAGCGTATATCAGAAAATACGGGCTGAGCATAAAGCGCGGAATCCTTTTTGCTGCGGCAGCATTGTCGATTATATGCAATGTTATATTTACATATATCCCGGAACAGTTCAGATCCTACGGCGACAAGAATTTTACACTTGGAGACTATAGCTCGGTTACAGTTGTTGTTGCCTCAACGGCAATTTTTGTCCTGATTCTCGGCGCTGAGATAAATGTAAAGCCGAAGATTGGAAAGGTAATTGCCGCTTTTTCTTCGGCGTCTCTTGCCGTTTATCTTATCCATACTCATGAGGTTATTTTTTATAAATGGATAGTCGGCAATTTCTCCTGGATCGGCAAGTATTCGGCTCCGGTATCCGTACTTGCTGTTATCGGGATCTCGCTTGCGATAACCCTCGGATGCTCGGCGGTCGGAATAGTGCAGAGAAAAATTTTTCACCTGATAGGAATAAACAAACTTTGTGAAAAACTTGGGTATAAGATGGAAAATATAAAAATGAATATTGAAAAACGTTTTATTTAACAAGAGATTTGATCCAATCAAGTTCTTCCCTGTCTATAGAATGAAAAAGAACTATCATTCCCGTGTATAGGATAACAGCCGCAATGATTTCAAGGGAAGCGGCGAGTTTGAAGTTCGTAATATTGAAAGAGTAGAAAATGAAATTTTTTAAAAGATTTGCACCGATAACGCAAAAAATCGGGATGAAAATATCTTTGAAAAAAGAGATGTTAACGTCGCTGACCTTTGTCAGCCGTCTGAAGCTGAGAATAAAATTGATTATCTCACTGACGAAAACGACGATGACGTAACCCTTTACGGAGAAAATCGGAACAAGCAGGTAAACAAGAATGACGCATATCGAAGCGTCAATAATGTTGTATCTCATATAGCTGACCTGCTGGTCGAGCCCTTTCAACATTCCGTCAACCGACATGTCACAGTACATAACAGGAATTAGGGGCGAAAGAATTTGAATATAGAAGAAAGCGCTGTCATTGCCATAAACCGCAAGTGACAGCCTTTTTGCGTTAAAATACATTATTCCTGCCGTACCGATCGAAAAAATCAGCGTCAGGTGAAGAACTCTGGCTATCATGTAGTTTATTCTCGGCTTATTGCCCGAAATGTGCAGGGC
>CAVGRW010000085.1:0-10204 GCA_963631735.1 Bacteroidaceae bacterium
ATCAGCCTTCCCCTTGAGGGGAAGGTGGCACGACCTCGTGTCGTGACGGATGAGGTGGCGGAGTTTTTTTCTTTTTATTTTAATATCACAAGACTCGACCTTTTCCACCTCATCAGTCGCTATGCGACAGCTTCCCCTCAAGGGGAAGCCTTGGTAAACTTCTTCTTGTCATGGGTCGATGCGGGCATCGACCCCTACGGATTATGCGTTTCTTGACTCTCGCTGCACTAAGACATATACAAAAAACACCCCGAAAGGCATTGAGCTTTTCGGAGTGTTAATTGTGATTGAATTATTCCTCAACAGGAGCTTCTGCTGCTTCCTCTGCCGGAGCTTCTTCTACTGCTTCTTCAGCTGCATCCTCTGTAGCCTCATCAGCCTTCGGAAGAAGTGCACGGATTGAAAGGCTTACACGGCTCTTATCGAAGTCGATAGCTGTGATCTTGCACTTAACCTTCTCACCGATCTTGAGAACATCGGACGGCTTGCCGATTCTCTGGTCTGCGATCTGAGAAATATGGATAAGTCCGTCGATACCCGGGATAACTGTTGCGAATGCGCCGAATGTTGTGAGACCGACGATCTCGGAATCAATAACAGTGTCAACCGGATAGTCACGGCGAAGAATCTCCCAAGGATTGTCCTCAGCCTTCTTGTAGCCGAGAGAAATCTTCTTGTTCTCCTTGTCAAGGCTCTTGATATAAACCTCGATCTCCTGACCAACGGAAAGAACCTCTGAAGGATGCTTGATTCTCTTCCAAGACATCTCGGAGATATGTACCATTCCGTCTACGCCGCCGATATCAACGAATGCGCCGTAGTTTGTGAGTGACTTAACCACGCCGTGGTAAACCTGTCCCTCTTCTGCCTGTGCCCAGAAAGCTTCCTCAGCGGCCTTGCGAGCCTCTCTGATAACAGCCTTGATTGAACCGATAGCCTTCTTGCGGCCGCGCTCAGACTTAACCTCGATGATCTTGAGGTCAACCTTAGTCTTGAGAAGATCGTCAAGAGAATCTCCTCTTGAAGCGGTAGCAAGAGATGCGGGAACAAATACTCTTACGCCGTTTACGATTACGATAACGCCGCCCTTGACAACGTCTGTAACTGTACCTGAAACGACCTCGTCGTTCTCCTTGGCAGCTTCGATCTTATCCCAAGCACCCTGAGCGTCATATCTCTTCTTGGAAAGCATAACTGTGCCTTCCTGATCGTTCGTCTTCATGATGATGAGCTTGATCTCGTCGCCGATCTTCAGTTCCTTCATCGGATCTGCTGTCGGATCTGCGCTGTACTCGTCAGCAGGAACATAGCCTGTCTGCTTTCTGCCGATATCGACCTGGATCTCACTCGGTGAAATACCTGTGACTACACCGACAACCTTCTGCTCGGTGCTCATATTGTTAAGAGACTCTTCGAGCGCCTCCATAAAATCAAGATCTTCAGCGGAAGTTTTTGCCACCTCCTCTGCATTTTCAATCGGGTTTGTGTTTACATTTTCTGACATTGTTGAAAGTACCTCCTTTATGATTGCCGCCGGAGTCGATGCTCCTGCGGTGACACCCACCTTTCGACATCCTTGAAAGCTGATATTCTTCAGCTCGTCCGCTGTTTCGATAAGATAGGTCGGACAGCAGTTTTCACACACAGCCTTCAACTTCACTGTATTGGAGCTTTGCCGTCCTCCTACTATGATCATTGCGTCACATTCCTTCGCCAAATTGATGGCTTCGTCCTGCCGCTCATTAGTAGCATTACATATTGTATCAAAAATTAAAGCTTTTGTATAGTCTTTTTTTAATTTTTTTAAACATTTTTCCCATTCTACCGTATTAAAAGTGGTCTGGGCAACAACTATTATTCTTTTTTCGCAGTTTATTTCCGCTTTTTCGAGCTCCTCGAGATTTTTGAACACGACAACCTCACCCTTGCAGTAGCTCTTAATACCCTGAACCTCGGGGTGATTTGCGTCGCCTGCGATGAGAACGATCGAATTTTCGTCCGAATTATCCGTCACTATCTTATGTATTTTCTTAACGAACGGACATGCGGCGTCCCAATACTCATATCCCCTCGCCTTTAATTCGTCAATGATCTGCTTTTCGACGCCGTGGGTTCTGAGCACCAGCTTTGTATTTTCCGGAATTTCGTCGATCGAATTCGCTATCACAACGCCCTTGCTTCTGAGGTCGTCGATAACCTGCGGATTATGTATTATCGGTCCGAGAGTGCATACTCTTTCGCCGCTTTTCACCATCTGATATAGACGGTCAACGGCACGGTTAACGCCAAAGCAAAATCCGGCTGTCTTTGCGAGCTTAATCTGCATGGCCTAACCCCCAAAGCTCCTTTATTCTGTCCATTATAAGTGCCGAACCGTAGCGAAGATCCTTCATCTTGTCAACATCGTCGTGAAAATTGAGCTCCTCATATTTTATCGGCTTGCCGTAGCGGACGGTCAGTCTTGTTCCCTTCTTAGCCTCGTCGCTCGTATAGATCGAAACGGGAATGACGTCGCATTTGCACTTTTTCGCAACATAGCAAACGCCGCCCTTTGCCTCATGCGGCTTGAAATCGTGCGAACGTGTACCCTCGGGGAAAATGCCGAGCGCACCGCCGTCCTCAACAACCTTGACGGCATGGTTCATCGCAGGAAAATCGAACTTGCTTCTGTCAACAGGAAAAGCGTTGAGGTTGGCAAGAAACCAGCCGACGATATTCTTTTCAAAAAGCTCCTCCTTGGCGATGAAATGGAACTTCACCTTACAGCCGACGCCGATAATGATCGGATCCATCGCCGTAATGTGATTTGATGCAAGGATAATACCTTTGTCGGTCGGAACATTCTCCACGCCGACATAGGTTATTTTGTATTTTGAGCTTACAACTATCTTTGCAAGAGGTCTTATGATCTTGTAAAGGAAGTGGCTCTTGTCCGAGTCATAGTTGTATTTGTATGCCATAATGACCCTTCCTTTTTTATGGTGTGTGGATTTTACTGAGTATATATGCTCATTTAAATCTTCTTTCCCTTTTTCTTTAATTTTTCCCTCTTTTTGCTATCGGGTAATTCCATACGGAAATGGGATCTTCTCCATGTTGTGGGAAGGAACCAGCAAAAGCCCTTTTCTTTTTCGCTGTGTGCTATGTACCATATATCATATGCCGCAGTTATCAAGAAAAGGATAATCGTCAGCAGACCGAAAAAATCTATCTGTCTTTGATCCGAAGCATCTATCAAGCAGGAAAAAATAATGAGTGAAAAATACATTACAACAGGAACTAAATATGCGATATAGAACCTGACAATATATTTGTAGTATCTTGAAATTTGCATATATTCGTTGTTGAAAACAAATCCGAAAAATGCTCTGTATAAGAAGTTATGCGACTTTTTATATTTTTTCTTAAAGGATTTCGGTTTATCGGCAAAGAAGTAAAAGGACAGGATTTCTTTGCAAATAACAGTCAATATAATAAAAGCAACAAAAAAATAGGATAAAAATATCCAACGGTTATTAACCAATTCTGAAAATATGTCCATTGTGATCCATCCTTGTCTTAGCCGATTGTGCCCGATTGTTCTTGCCGCCCCTTTAGGGGAGGTGGCACGACGTAGGAGTGACGGAGGGGTTAAAATGTCAGATGAAGTTCACGGTCTTTTCGTAGGGGCGACCATCGGTCGTCCGCTTTAATTTTTTCTGAATTTGACGGACGTGCAATGCACGCCCCTACTAAATCAAATTAAATTTCATTAAACTTTTTAATGCTTTGCAACGCAAAGCCACCGCTTCTTTTCACTCTTCACTTTTATCTTTTCTCTCGACTTGAACCCCCTCAGTCGGCTGCGCCGACAGCGTCTCGTTGCGGCTCGGTCACGTCGCGGCTCTGACAGTCCACCGGACTGTCATTCACTACCGCGCCGACACTTCGCTACCCCGGAGGAGAAGCCCACGCTCAAAGATAAATTCTGCTGACATTTTAACCCAGCTTCCCCTCAAGGGGAAGCCTTGGTCGGTTTCTGCTGACTTTTTCTTGTCACTCCACATGGGCGCCAAGATATGATCATCACTTCAAATGCTCTTTGATAATACCGAGGAGATATTCTGCGCCGTTTTCGAGGTTATAGCCGCCGTTATCGACATAAATCGCATCGTCCGCCTGCTTGAGCGGAGCAACCTCTCTGTGGCTGTCCTGATAATCACGCTTTTTGATATCTTCCAAAATATCATTATAATCAACTTTTTCGCCTTTTTCAAGCATTTCCTTATAACGTCTGTTCGCTCTCTCCTCAACCGATGTTGTGAGGAAAATTTTAACGTCGGCATTCGGCAAAACAACCGTTCCGATGTCTCTGCCGTCCATTATGCAGTTGTTCTCGGCGGCAATGCTTCTCTGCAAATCGAAGAGGAATTCTCTTACCTTCGGGATAGCCGAAACGTTTGAAGCACCCATTGAAGCCTCGGGTGTCCTGATAGCCTCGGAAACGTCCTCGCCGTTGAGGAAAACATGCTGAGCACCGTCAACGAATTTAAGCTCCACCTTGACGTCGGGCAAGGTAGCGATTACCTTTTCTGCGTCCTTGGTGTCAATACCCTTTCTTATCGAATAAAGTCCGACAGTTCTGTAAAGCGCACCCGTATCAACATAGATGTAGCCGAGCTTCTTTGCAATAAGCTTGGCTGTGCTGCTCTTTCCTGCGCCGGCAGGACCGTCAATAGCAATATTTATCGCCATAAAATATACCTCCGTTATACGTTTTCGCCGGCTAAGCGTCCGGTCGAAAAAGCAATCTGTAAATTAAATCCGCCCGTGTATGCGTCAACGTCAATCACTTCGCCTGCAAAGTAAAGCCCCAAAAGAAGCTTTGACTGCATGGTTTTCGGGTCTATTTCCGAAATCTTCACGCCGCCCGACGTCACTATCGCCTCGTCAATCGGTCGGAAGCTTTTAATTGTAACCTTGAAATTTTTGAGAAGCGTAACCAGCTTATGTCTTTGCTCCTTGGTTATCTGATTGACCTTTTCGTTCGCCCTGATTCCGCTGAGCTTGACTACAACGGGAATCAGCTTTCTCGGCAGAAGTGCGCCGAGCGAATTGATGAAATCTTTATTAGTATTCTCCGAAAAATCTCTGAGAATTCGTGCGTCGAGCTGTTCCTCAGTGAGCGCAGGCTTGAGGTCGATCGAAACAATATACCTGCCCGGCTCCATGTCGCGGATCCTCGAGCTTGCCGAAAGAACCATCGGTCCCGAAATTCCGAAATGAGTGAAAAGCATTTCACCGAAATCATCATATATGATTTTATTTTTCTTTTTTGTGTCAATGACCTTCATCGTGACGTTTCTCAGCGAAAGTCCCATAAGGTCGGTGCAGAAGCCCTCGTGTGCGTTAAGAGGCACAAGCGACGGTTTAGGCTCGATTATCGTATGTCCCGCCTGCCGTGCAAGCTCGTAGCCGTCACCCGTTGAGCCTGTCAGCGGATAGGATTTGCCGCCCGTTGCGATAATGATTTTATCTGCGGCTATCTCCTCGCCGTCAAAAGTGCGGACACCCTTGAGCACTCCGTCCTTTATAATAAGCTCCTTGGCTCTGCCGTGAATAATCTCCGCTCCGTCGTCAGTTCCGTAATGAACGAGCGCATCGACAATATCCATCGCCTTATCCGAGCATGGGAAAACTCTGTTTCCTCTCTCGCATTTGAGAGGAACGCCCATGTCCTCGATAAGCTCTATCGTGTCCTGCGGCATAAAATTTGAAAATGCGCTGTAAAGGAATCTGCCGTTGGTCGGAACATTGGCAATGAGCTCGGAAAGCTCCTTGCAGTTATTCGTAACGTTGCATCTGCCCTTGCCTGTTATTGCGACCTTTCTCGCCGGCTTATCGTTGCGTTCAAGGATAGCAACATCCTTGCCCCTGCCCGATATCGTACCTGCCGCCATAAGTCCTGCCGCACCTGCGCCGATAATTAAAATCTTTTCTGACATTATATTCTCCTAAAATTCTCATAAATAAATCCAATCACAGTTATTTTATAATAAATTTATGAAAAATGCAAGATAATTGATTGACTTTAATATGAACAATCAGTTATACTTTTAGCGTAAAAACTATTTGGGAGGTTATTTCCTTGAAAAAAGGTTCGCAATATTTATGGTACAGCCACCCTGCAACCGCATGGGTCGAGGCTCTGCCTATCGGAAACGGCAGCCTCGGCGCAATGGTATTCGGAGGCGTTGAGACGGAAACACTCGGTCTCAATCTTGACACACTTTGGTCGGGTTCATGCCACGGCTATAAGGTAGAAAACAAGGTTGAGCATTTCAAAAAGGGTCGTGAGCTCATTCTCGAGGATAAGAAAATAGAAGCAAGGGATTATATTGAAGAAAATTTCTACGGCGATCCGTCGGAATGGTATCTTCAGCTCGGCAAGCTCATGATAACTTCAATGAAAAACATGTGCCCGAGGGATTATATCCGTGACCTTGACCTTGAAACGGGAATCGCAACTGTCAGCTACAATTCAAGCGAGACGAATTACGCCCGTGAGAGCTTCATCAGCTTTCCCAACAAGGTGCTTGTCTACAGAATGACGGCAGAGGGCAAAAACAAGCTCGATTTCAAGGCTATGGTTGACTGCGAGCTTCGCAACGAGGTCACAACGGACGGCAATGCATATTTCCTTGACGGCATCGCTCCGACGCATATCGAAGGAAACGACGGCAATCCTATCTGTACATATGAGGACGGCGAAAGACAGGGCATCAGCTTCCGCTGTGCTTTTAAGATAGACACCGACGGTAAGGTCAAGGCGAACAAAAATCATCTTCACGTTACCGAAGCAACATATGCGACGGTTTATCTGACGGCGGAGGACAATTTTGAAAGCTGGAACAAGTCCGTTACTCAGTCGCAGAAGGACTATAAGAACATCTGCGTTACACGTCTTGACAATGCAATAAGCAAGGGCTTTGAGACGGTCAAGGCTGATCATATAAATGATTTCAGCCCGTATTTCAACCGTGTTTCGATCGACCTCGGCGAGAGCAAGAAGGACAATGTTCCGACAGACCGCAGAATTCACGACTTCCTCCACAGCAGAAAGAATGACAACAATCTCTACTGCCTGCTTTTCAACTACGGACGTTATCTCACGATTTCCGCTTCCCGTGAGGGCTCGCAGGCTATGACCCTGCAGGGAATCTGGACATTTGAAATGTGCTCACCGTGGCGTTCAAACTATACTGTTAATATCAACACGGAAATGAACTATTGGCCGACAATGATGTGCTCACTTCCCGAGATGAACATGCCGCTCATTAAGTTCATCGGCGAGATTGCGGAATCGGGCAAGGAGACCGCAAAGCAGTTCTACGGCGTTGACGGCACATGCTGTCACCACAACGTTGACCTTTGGAGGATCACGACTCCCTCGGGCGGAAATCCCGTTTGGTCGTTCTGGCCGATGGCTGGCGCATGGTTCTGCCGACATCTTTATGAATATTACGAGTACACTCTCGATAAGAATTATCTTGAGGAAACAGCGGTTCCCGTTATGGAAGAAAACGCACGCTTCTGTCTCGATATGCTCATCGACGACGGCAACGGATATCTTATCCTCTGCCCATCAACCTCGCCGGAGAACGAATACAAGGTCGGCATGACTAATACCTCCGTCAGCAAGACTACATACATGACAATGGAAATCGTCACAGATCTTTTCACAAATCTTCGCTCGGCATATGATGTCCTCGGCATTGATAACGACATCAGCCGCAGAATCGGCGAGGCTCTCCCCCGTCTGCTTCCGCTCAGGCAGGGCAAGGACGGCGGACTCATGGAATGGTACTATGACGAAAAGGGCTTCGACAAGCATCACCGTCATGTTTCCCATCTTTACGCTCTCCATCCGGCGAATCTCATTGACGTTGAGCGCACACCCGAGCTCGCTTCTTACGCCAAAAAGACGCTTAATAACAGAGGTGACGGCGGCACGGGCTGGAGCTTGGGCTGGAAAATCAACTTCTGGGCAAGACTGCGTGACAAGAACAAGGTCATCAAGCTCATCAACAACCAGCTTCGCTATATCCCCGTCAAGTACAAGAGAGGCAGAGGCGGCACATTCCCGAACATGTTCGACGCTCATCCGCCGTTCCAGATCGACGGCAACTTCGGCGCAACGGCAGGTATCGCACAGGCGCTCATGCAGAGCTTCGGCAACCGAATCATCATTCTCCCCGCTCTCCCCGACGAATGGGCAAACGGTCACATTCACGGCTTGACGGCAAAGGGCGGAGTCAAGGTCGATATCGACTGGGCTGACGGCAAGCTCACGAAGCTTACTCTTGACGGCAAGGGCGAGTTTGAAATTGTCTATAACGGCAAATCTAAGCTCATCACTCTCGACGGCAAAAAGGATGTTGATTTCTGATGCTCGCCGACCTTTACGACTTTGACAAGACGGTTTTTAACGGTGAATCAGGCAGTGAGTTTTGGCTTTTCTGCCTGAAGCGTCACCCGTCAATTATAAGATTTCTCCCGAAGCAGGCAGTCGGACTTTTCGGTCACTACGTCTTTCACAGAATAAGCAAAAAGCACTCAAAAGAGCTGTTCTATTCTTATCTCAAGGCTATCGACGCAGAAAAGGAGGCCGAGCTTTTCTGGCAGGAAAAGGCGATCAAAATGAACGGTTGGTTCAAGCCCCGTGAGCACGACGTTAAAACCGTTGTCTGCTCCGCCTCACCTGTTTTTCAAATCAAGCCCATTTGCGACCAACTCGGAGTTGACCTGCTTGTCGCAACAAAAATGAACCCCTCAACGGGTCTTATCGAGGGCGAGAACTGCAAGAACACCGAAAAGGTTCGACGTTTGGAAAAGGAAGCCGCCGATTACGGATTCCGTGATGTTTACACGGACAATCTTGTTTCCGACGGACCGATTTTGGAGCTTGCGTCGAGGAAGAAAATCCATGTTCAGGGCGGAAATTGCTCCGAAATTTAGACATTTCATGACAAAAATATAAAAAATTTATCACAGTTTCGTTTTTTCCTTGAAAAATCTTCTTTAAAATGATAGAATTAACTTGAAATTTAATTTAAATGAGGTGTGTCAATGGTAAAAAAAGAAAACAAAGCTTTAAAATATGCTTCTTTGATTTTCGGCATAGTTACGATTGCTTATCTATGGCTGTATGACAGGCTTCTTGAGCCTAATCCGCTGTACGGCGACCGTGCTTCAACGGCAAGCAATGTCGGCAGAGATCATTGGATCGCTTTTATATTCTGGGGTATGCTTATTGCAACCTCGATCGTCCTTAATCTCAACTATTCGCTCGAAAAATTTAATGTCGAACGTAAATTTCCAAAAGCGCTTTCCGTAATTGCTCTTTTTGCCATGTTCGGCGTGGTAATGTGTAAAAACGAGAAGCTGAAAAGATTTACGCTTATACTTAACTATGAAACATACACCGCCCCGTCGTACACAAGCGACTATGCGGATCAAACGCTGGACACTCAGACGAACCTGATAAACTTCTTCTTATCCAAAAAGAGCTTACATTCGGCTTTCGCCGTGCTGTTCGGCATATGTATCGCAACGGCGGTAATCTACTTCCTTGTTTATAAGGCAAGGTCAAACAGAAAATTCTTCAACCTCACGATCGCATTTTTCCTTTGGATATGCTTTGCCGCGATTTATCTCAAGGTAAGGCTCGGCGGAACGGCTGAAATAGTTGTTCTGACGCTGACGATGATCCCGATGCTCATAGTCAATCACACAAGGGTCATGGAAACGCCCGAGGAACATGTTGAGTGTATCGAAACGGAAGAAATAAAGAATTAAAACCAAGAAAGGCATGCAATCTAAATCTGATTTAGATTCTGCCTTTTTTCGGTTATGGATAAATTTGCTTTTGTAAAACAAAAGCAAATTCGTGCAGAAACATCTTGGCTCCCCTGTAGGGGAGCTGTCAGCGAAGCTGACTGAGGGGTTTACTTAAAGTCAGATGAAACTTGCTTTGAGTGTGGGCTCCTCCTCTGGGGTAGCGAAGTGTCGGCGCGGTAGTGAATGACAGTCCGGTGGACTGTCAGAGCCGCGACGTGACCGAGCCGCAGCGAGACGCTGGCAGCGAAGCTGACTGAGGGAGCAATTTTCTATCAGACTTAAACTCCTTCCGTCACGACTTCGTCGTGCCACCTCCCTCAAGAGG
>CAVGRW010000086.1:0-10045 GCA_963631735.1 Bacteroidaceae bacterium
ATTCCGATTTCTCCCTCGACAAGGATTATTCTCAGGAGAAATACCAAACGGTCTACGACATGCTCAAAAAATAAATCACTGCAACAAACAGGCGGCTGCATTTTCATGCAGCCGCTGGTTGTTTTTTATGATAGAGTTTCGGTTATGTTATTGCTTCTTTGTTTCTGTCATAAAACCTTACGTCGGAAACAATTCGCTTTGTATCATCTGAGCTGTTATCCGTATCAAAGAATTTAACTATCCAAACGTTATCGTTTCTTATTACTTTTCTGTTTAATACAGAGTCTCCGTCCGAAACCGTAAGCTTATATTCGCAGTAAAACACATCCGCATCGCTGAGAGAGCCGAAATAAATCAGTGAAGGTTTTGTTTCCTTCTCGCCCTTATCGTTTCGTGTAAAAAACTCCAGCGAACCGTATCTGCTGTCTGTAGTGCTTCCTTGATTACTGCCGACAACAAACTTATATCTGTTCAAATCAAATATTCCGCTGCGGACTTTCTTAAAGACAAAAGCCTCCTGACCCTCGTCCTTATTGCCGTCAACAGCTATCCAATAATTATAATCATAGGTATATCTGCCGTCGCCCAAGCATGAAAACTGCGTAGCGCCTCGTTTGGAATTTTCAACGCAATATTCAACACAATCCTGCGCCGACATTGTGGATAGCATATATACGGCAAAATTTATGCCGACAGCCGCAACGATTACGGAAATAATAACTAAACCGATAATGAACACATTCTTTTTCCTAAGCATTATAAATCACCTACTAAAAGCAAAATAATTATACAAATCATTTTTGTATTATGCAGTTTCTTTGATGTCTGTAACAATCCATTTGCCGTCTGTTTTTTTCAATTTCCACAGACACAACGCCTCACCGCCGTAGCCGCCTTCTTCATTCGCATATGCCGCCATTCTGGAGTATTCCACCCACATTTCTCCTCGATTTCCGGTGATTTTAGTTGTAATCAGCTCTAATTTTGCTTCACTGCTTTTAACCTCTAACGGGGCTTTGACAAAGGCATAATACCTGTATAATTCCCCAACATTTTTATCAGCATCTTTTTCATCTCCGACATATGTAAAAACCTTTTGAGCTGTTTCTAAAACAGATTCACCGATTTCCGTTTCTTTGTCCGAGCTTTTATGCATAATAGTCAGATATGATATACCGAAATATCCTCTGTAATTCCAATAACTTTTCAGGTTATCCGTACCTGCGCTGCATGAGGTTAAAAGAAACAAAATGCAAAGCAACGGAACAATTATTTTTTTCATTGTTTTTCCTCCTACCTTATCGTTTTTGCTATCTTTAAAGCTGTCTCAATATCCCATTCAGCTACAATACTGTAATATGTGTTTCCGTCTACATATGCGATAATTTTGTATTCATCATCTCTTGTAATAACATACACATCTATTCCGTCTATTGAGAGCTTTTCCACACTCTCGGCGCCTGGATAATCCGAATCTGGCACTCCTATTACTTCATCGAATATTTCGATTGCAATACTTACTTTTTTCCTTTTTTTCTTTAGCATTATGTTTGCCGATTTAACGTATTCGGTGTTTTCATACTCAAGCCTTGTAATCTTGTAATCCTCCGAAAGCAATGCTTCAGGCAGAACCACAGGCGATATACCGTTGTCGGCAAGCTCCTTTATCAGCTTTGAGTCTGATGATTTATATTCATTCTTTTTACTCTTCTCACTGTCTTCAAAATTGATCCTTATATAATCCTTGTAAAATTCCACAATCCCCTCCTTAACATTCGTCTTGTGCATTCCTGTCGAAGCCGACACTGCTCCCGCAATTATAACTGCGACTGCGGCGGCAATTGCAATTATCCTCGTTAATACACGTTTTTTCTTTTTAGTCTTTATTTCACCGTCCCTTTCCTTTTTTTCGTCATTATTAAACGCCTGAATTGCCTTTAAACAATAATCTATAAGCTCGGTGTCCATCTCTTCTTCTGGCTTGGCAAGTTCAGCATTTATCAACAAATCAAGTTCTTCTTTTGACAGTAAATTTTCTTCGTCATTCAAAATATTTCTGAATTCGTTGTTTGTCATAAAAGTTTCTCCTTTGCTTATATAGTCGAGAAAAAATCAAAAGGTTACAAAAAATATTGCACAAATTATTTATCTTCTCTTTGTTCAATATGTCTGTTCAATTCTTTCTTTGCATTACTTTTTATCTTTTCTCTTGCTCGAAAAAGTATCTGTTTTACATTTGCTTCACTCAAATTTCTCTCAGTGGCAATCAACTTGATTTTCTTGCCCCTTTGATAATAGTCCTCGATTATTACTATTTCTCTTTCATCAAGGCGTTCAAGCACTTTATTTTTTATCAGTTCTATTTCATCATCAGAGACCTCATCAAAGCTATAGCTGTCATGCGAACCTACCGAATCGCCGAAAGCAGACAGCGAAAGAACATTGGCATTATTCTTCCTGTCCGAATCATAAAAATCAATTATTTTATTCTTTGCAACAGCTGTTAACCACGCCTTTGGATACAATATTTCAGTTTTATTCTCTAATGCTTGCACCAAAGCAGTATATACCTCACTTATACATTCATCAGCCTTGTGCAAATCGCTGAGCTTATATTCACATAAATTTCTTATGTATCGGCAGTTTTCACTCCATATTTGCTCACATAAGTTTTTCATTCATAAATCCCCTTTTTAAGGTAATCTGTCACTTAATTTCAGATTTTTGAAATTTCATCTATTTTCGTCTTAGGATTTTTCTCTCTGATTTCGTCGAGGAATTTGCCGATTTTCGCATGAACAGAATCGACCTCACGCTCAAATTCTGCCGCCGACATTCTCAGCACACCGAAGCGAACCGCCGAAAGCTGAATAAGATTATCCGACGTAACGACCCGCACTCGGTCGTTCTTGCCGATTTCCGATATGAGCTTTTCGATATAAACGTCGCCCAGCTCCCTCTCCTTGGTGTAAACAACATGGATATTGTGAAAATCAAAGCGTTCGCCCGTGTTGCCCGGCACCTTGTATGCGTCGAACACAAGCACAACGTTGTTCTTCGTGTAGGCGCTGTAATTGCAAAGAATTTCCATCAGCCGCTCCCTCGCCGCACCGAGGTCGGTATCGGCAAGGCGTTTCAGCTCGTCCCACGCAAAAATAACGTTATAGCCGTCAACGAGGACATAGCTCTTGCGCTCGGTCAGCTCGAAATCCGTTTGATTTTCGTCATTCTTCTTCGCCGTCGGTCTGTAAAGCTCATATTTCGGCTTGCCGAATTCACGCTCCATTATCGCCTCAAGCTCCTTATCGTCAATGTGCAGATTTCTGCGATTGACGGGCGGAGTGTAGGGCTTTTCTTTTTCAAGACAGCTTTCAAGGTGCATATATTCGCCGACCTTGTTCCACTTCACGCCGAAGCCGCCTCCGTGAGCACAAAAGACGGAATCGGGTGTATTTTCAAGGTCTGCCTCGGGATCGTAGGCAAGCTCGGCAATTATCTTTTCGGCGTTGTGGCAATCGTCATAGCCTGCGTTCTCGCAATAGAGACGGCCTCTGCCGCCCGTGTAAGCCGCAACCTCGGAGGCGTAGCCGTTCAGCTCGGTAACGGGAGCCCTGCCCCTGAGAACGGAAATTCCGCCGCTCTCCTCGGGTGACTCAAAGCTTCCCGACTTCATTCTTATATCGTTTATCGCCCTGCCTATTTGCTCACTCGGAACTTCAAGTCTGAACGAGAAGTACGGCTCAAGCAGCTTAGATTTCGCCTGCATTAGACCCTGCCGTACCGCTCTGTAGGTCGCCTGACGGAAATCGCCGCCCTCCGTGTGCTTTATGTGCGCCCTGCCTGCCGCAAGGGTGATCTTCATGTCCGTTATCGGTGAGCCTGTCAGCACGCCGAGGTGCTGTTTTTCGCTCAGGTGCATGAGTATCAGCCTCTGCCAATTGCGGTCGAGCGTGTCCTCACTGCAATCGGTTTTGAAAACAAGTCCGCTGCCCCTCGGCATGGGCTCCATGATGAGATGTACCTCGGCATAATGGCGCAGTGGCTCATAGTGACCGACGCCCTCAACGGTGTTTTCTATCGTCTCCTTATACATGACCCTGCCCGAGTCGATATCTATTTTCACGCCGAAACGCTCGGCAACAATGCTTTTGAGTATCTCCGCCTGCACCTCGCCCATCAGTCCGACGTGAATTTCTTTAAGGTGGCTGTTCCACGTCACATGAAGCTGAGGATCCTCCTCCTCAAGCTCACGGAGCTTAGGCAGAAGTGTGTCTGCGTCGCACCCGTCGGGGAGCACGACACGGTAATTCATGACGGGCTCAAGCATGGGCTTCTCCCCTGCCGCTTCAAATCCGAGACCCTGTCCGTTGTGCGTTTTGTCAAGTCCCGTCAAGGCGCATATCTCGCCCGACTTCACCTCGTCCGCCGTTGTGAATTTTGCGCCCGAATAAAGTCTTATACCGCTGATTTTTTCGTTGCCAATCATCTCTCTGACCTTGACGGAACCGCCCGTAACCTTGATGTGGGTCAGGCGCACGCCCTGCGGGTCATGGCTTATCTTGAACACCTTTGCGCCGAAGGCTTCGGGATATTCGGGCTGAATCGTGTATTTTTCAAGCGCATTTATGAATTCGTCAATGCCGTCAAGCTTCAAGCCCGAGCCGAAAAAGCACGGAAAAACCTGCCTTAATTTGATCGCTTCGGCAATTTCCTTTTCATCTATCGTTTCGCCGTTAAGATATTTTTCCATCATGCTCTCACTGCAAAGCGCCAAGCCCTCCGACACGGCGTCCTCATCGCCGAAATCGACAAATTCGCCGTCAAGCTCGGAATTGAGGTTTTCGATTATCTCCTCACGGCTCTTTCGTGCGAAATCCATTTTTGTCACAAAAACAAACGTCGGAACGTTATAGAGCTTCAGGAGCTTCCACAAGGTCAGCGTGTGCGACTGAACGCCGTCAAGTCCGCTGATAACGAGGATAGCATAATCGAGCACGGCGAGAGTTCGCTCCGTCTCGGAGGAAAAATCGACATGACCGGGTGTATCAAGCAGTGTAACCTCAATTTTATCCGTCGAAAAAACCGCCTGACTTGCAAAAATCGTGATGCCCCTTTCACGCTCAAGGGTATGGGTATCCAGAGCCGTGTCACCGTGATCGACACGACCTATTTTACGCAGTTTTCCCGTGCGGTAAAGCATCGCTTCGGCAAGAGTCGTTTTACCTGCGTCAACATGAGCCAAAATTCCTGCAACAATCTTTTTCATAGCTACCTCGATTGAAATTATTCTGAAAATATTCTATCAAAAAACCAATAAAAAGTAAATAAGGATTGCCGTTATGACAACCCTTATTTTGCTAACTATTTAATTCCACTATATCGACCGTATTTCCATGCTCACGCATGAGCCTTATGAGGTCTTCGGCTTTCAGCCAGACTGTTGCCGTGTTGTCGTTCGGGTGAACGCCGATTATCTGCGGCTCGTTAAGAAAATCCTTGTCGATAAATGCGTGAACCTTCAGCTCCGTGTCGTTCAGCACTCCGAGCGGAGTAACCGACCCGGGCGTCAAGCCCATTATTGCGAGCAGATCATCGGGTGAAGCAAAGGTCAGCGGCTTCGTGCCGTTTTGCTTTCTGAACTCCTTCAAATTAACTCTCTTGTCGCCCTTTACGGAAATTAAATAATAATTTCTCTTTTTGTCGTCACGGACGAAAAGATTTTTTGCGTCACATTCGGGATAAGGCAGATTAACTTCATCAAGCTCCGCCATGTTGAACACCGCCTTGTGTTCCGTTACCTCGTATTCGACGCCACTTTGAGTTAAATAATCATATGTTTCCTGCTTGTTCATATTCTGTCCTCTCAAAGTATAAGCTCAAATGCCATATAATCCGTCCGGCCCGTGTCCTCATAGAACATGCTCAGCGTTTTGAGATGTTTAAAGCCCATTTTCGAGTATGCCTTTTCGGCAGGGATATTGCCGCTGAGAACGTCAAGGCGAATTGTTTTTAAGCCGTTTTTCTTCGCCGTATCAATCACGAATTTCACCATTTCCTTGGCAATTCCTCTGTTGGAAAAGTCGTGGTCAACACCCAAGGCATGAATGACAACAAGCTCGTCATCCGCCGCTTCGACCGACCATTTAACAGAGTTGTATCCGTCGTTATATTTGTGATTGACTATCATGCACGTCACAAGCCGACCGTCAAGGAAGCCGACATAAAGCTCTCCGCTTTCAAGGCTTTCGGTCAGGAATTCATCAGTCGGATAAACGCCCTTCTGCCAGCCGGGTTGAAATTTTGATTTCTCTGTTTTTTCTATCAAATCCCAATAAAAATCCTTTACTGCCTGAAATTCATCGGGTCTCGCAAGTCTTATTTCAAGCATATTTGCACTGCCTTTCCATTTTAACATGAGGAATTCCGTCCTCAAGAAATTCGTCTGAGCAAATAATGAATCCCTCACGCTCGTAAAAGCCTATTGCATATGTCTGCGCTTCAATATAAATTTTCTCGGGTCTCAGCTTTTCTATGACGATTTCTATTGCGTTTTTCAAAAGCTCGCCGCCGAGCCCCTGCCCGTGCTCCATGGTGAGCACCCTGCCGAGCTGAATTGTTTTGCTGTCCTTGCGAAAAGCACGGAGATACGCCGTTATTTTCTCGCCCGACTTATAAAAAATATGCAGGCTTTCATAATCAATATCGTCTATATCCTGATAAGCGCACTTCTGCTCAACAACAAAAATCTGCACTCGTGCCTTTAAAATTTCATAAACCTCCGTCAGGGAAAGCTCATTAAAAATTTTTGCATACGGTCTCATTTTCCTCTGCCTTTACGGATTATTTTTCTGCAAGCTTTGTCAGACTATCGCCTGTTACTCTGTAGGTAGTCCATTCCGACATCTGCTCGGCACCCATGGATAAATAAAAATCAATGCTCGGTTTGTTCCAATCAAGACAGCACCATTCCAAACGGCCGCAGCCGCGCTCGAGTGCAATCTGAGCGAGCTTTTGCAAAATCGCCTTGCCGTATCCTTTGCCCCTGTACTCGGGCTTAACAAACAAATCCTCAAGATAGATGCCCGCACGTCCGAGGAAGGTTGAAAAATTGTGGAAGAAAAGAGCAAAGCCCACTTCGGTTTCACCCTCGAGAGCAAAAATGACCTCTGCTTTTTGCTTGTCAAAAATCCACTCCTCAAGCGTCTTTTCGTCGGCAACGACCTCATCGAGCATATGCTCATATTTCGCAAGCCCTTTAATAAAATCAAAAATCAAGGAAATATCTTTTCTTTCCGCATATCTGAATTTTACGTCACTCATTTTCTGTACCTCCGCAGTGATTTATTCAATTATAACGCTCTCGTTTTTAACTGTCAACATAAAAAGAGTCCGTTCCTTATTATAGGTTCGGACTCTTTCACACTATTTTTTTGCCTTTTTATTTTCGTTGCAACAGGAGCACTGACCGCAGCTTCCGCCGCAGCAGCCGCCGTTTTTCTTGCGCTTGACGATTGAACAAACTGCGCCGACAATTACAAGCACAAGAACCGCAATTATCACAATATCCCAAATATTCATTATATTCCGACCGCCGATCCGATAAGATAAATCAAGAATGAAACCACCCACGCAACAACACATTGCCAAATGACAACACCTGCCGCCCATTTGAAGCCAAGCTCACGCTTGATCGAAGCGATTGCCGCAACGCAGGGGGTGTAAATAAGGCTGAATACGAGCATTGAAGCCGCCGCAAGCGGAGTAAGCACCGTTGCGACACCGCTTCCGAAAAGGACCTGCATTGTCGAAACAACGCTTTCCTTTGCCATGAATCCGCTTATGAGCGCCGTGCAAATTCTCCAGTCGCCGAGTCCGAGCGGTTTGAATATCGGAGTAATCAGTCCCGATATCGCCGCAAGGATGCTGTCCGCAGAATCCTTGACCATGTTAAAATGAAGATCAAAACTTTGCAGGAACCAAACGACCACCGTTGCAATAAGTATGATTGAAAACGCCTTCTGCAAAAAATCCTTTGCCTTTTCCCAAAGCAGTTGTGAAACGTTCTTTATTCCCGGCAGTCGGTAATTGGGAAGCTCCATAACAAAAGGAACGGGCTCGCCCTTGAACATCGTTCCCTTATACAGGAAGGCCGCCAAAATTCCGAGCAGAATTCCGAGGACGTAAAGTCCCGACATGATAAGTCCGCCCTTGCCGGGGAAAAACTCACTGACAAAGAACGAATAAATCGGAAGCTTTGCCGAACAGCTCATGAACGGAGTGAGCAAAATAGTCATTTTTCTGTCTCGCTCGCTCGTCAGCGTTCTCGTCGCCATAACCGCCGGAACGGTACAGCCGAAGCCGATAAGCATGGGCACGATACTCTTGCCCGAAAGTCCGATTTTACGAAGCAGCTTATCCATTACGAACGCAACTCGTGCGATATAGCCGCTGTCCTCCATCATTGAGAGGAAGAAGAACAAAGTAACGATTATCGGCAAAAAGCTCAGAACACTGCCGACACCCGTGAAAATTCCGTTGATTATAAGACTGTGCATCGCGGAATTGACATTTGCCGCTGTCAGCGCCGCATCCGTGATTTCCGAAAGCTTGTCGATTCCCATCGCCAGAAGATCCTGAAGCCATGCACCGATAACGTTGAAGGTAAGGTAAAAGACGAGAACCATTATAGCAATGAAGCATGGAATTGCCGTGTATTTGCCGGTAAGTATTTTGTCTATTTTTTCGCTTCTTATGCGCTCCTTGCTCTCCCTCGGCTTAACGACCGTTTTTTCGCAGAGCTTTTCAATAAAATCAAAACGCATATCGGCTATTGCCGCGCTTCTGTCAAGTCCACATTCGACCTCCATCTGCTGAACAATGTGTTCCAGCAGTTCATGCTCGTTTTTGTCGAGCTTAAGCTGGTCCAAAATAAGCGGATCGCCCTCGATTGCCTTCGTTGCGGCAAAGCGAACAGGGATCTCGGCTTTTGCCGCATGATCCTCAATAAGATGCACAACGGCATGAATACATCTGTGGACTGCGCCGTTGTGGTCGTTCTTATCGCAGAAATCCTGTTTGAGCGGCCGCTCCTGATATTTTGCAATATGTATTGCATGCTTTATCAGCTCGTCAACACCCTCGTTTTTTGCCGCCGAAATCGGGATGACGGGCACGCCGAGCATCGCTTCCATTCCGTTAACATCAATAGAGCCTTGATTGCCGACAACCTCATCCATCATGTTCAAAGCAACCACCATCGGCACATTCATTTCAAGCAGCTGCATCGTCAAATAAAGATTTCTTTCAATGTTGGTCGCATCAACGATATTGATTATCGCCTTGGGTTTGTCGTTGAGAACAAAATTTCTCGACACGATTTCCTCGCTGCTGAACGGTGACATCGAATATATTCCCGGCAGATCCGTAACCTCGGTGTTCGAGTAGCCGCGAATCATTCCGTCCTTGCGGTCAACCGTTACTCCCGGAAAATTGCCGACATGCTGTTTTGCTCCCGTGATTTGATTAAAAAGCGTTGTTTTGCCGCAGTTCTGATTACCGACAAGGGCATAAGTAAGTTTTGTTCCGTCGGGCAGAGGATTTTCCTCCGCCTTTGAGTGGTATTTGCCGTCCTCGCCCAAGCCCGGGTGCTCCGATGCCTTAATTCTGTCCGCTTCTTTGTATTTGTCCTTAATTTTTTGTATGGGCTTTATTTCGATCTGCTCTGCTTCGGCAAGTCTCAACGTCAGCTCATAGCCGTGAATCTGCAATTCCATGGGATCTCCCATCGGCGCAAGCTTTATAACGGTTACTTCTGCACCGGGTATCATGCCCATGTCAAGAAAATGCTGACGCAGAGCGCCCTTACCGCCAACCCTCAGTATAGCGGCGCTCTTGCCTACAGCCAGTTCATTCAATTTCATAGTTTTCGTTTCCTTTGCTGAATATTTTTCACTTCTATTTATATATAATCATACCCTAAAAATTACCCCATGTCAATAAATAAAGCCCACGGCGAACCGAAGGCTTTACAACAATTTTTACTTGT
>CAVGRW010000087.1:0-9868 GCA_963631735.1 Bacteroidaceae bacterium
AGGATATCCCCGAGATGCCTTGGCTCTTTACAGGTCCGCTCGGTGACAAGTTCACACAGCTCATTCAGTCTCACGGCTTTGCAATTATTCAGTTCCTTGTTGAAAAGATTGCAAATCTTCTCGGCATTATCTAAAATTCAATAATATTCGGACTGTCGCCCGTGCGGCAGTCCTTTTTTGCTTGCAATTACGTTCGGCTGATAGTATAATTTAAATATAAGAGTGTGCATTACATATAAATGTGCATTACGGTTAATCCGAATATTATTTCATATGGATTGATACACGCACATTCCGTAGGAGTCGATGCCCACATCGACCCGAGGTCTGTAGAAAAACCAACTCGGCGCCCCTTTAGGGGAGCTGTCAGCGCAGCTGACTGAGGGGTTTTGTAAAGAGTTTGCAGAAACCAATCAAGGCTTCCCCTTGAGGGGAAGCTCCGTCGTAAGACGGTGATGAGGTGGAAAAGGTCGAGTCTGATATCATAAAATCAATGTGATGAAATTTTGCCACCTCATCCGAGCGGCGCAATCCGCCGCCCACCTTCCCCTCGAGGGGAAGGCTGATTAGTTTCTGCAACTATAATAATTTTTATCAAACTTTCAAATTGTTACGGGGTACGATAAAGGAACAATTCGTAGAGGTCGATGACCACATCGACCCAAGGTCAGAAGAAAATATTCTCGGCGCTACCATATGAGGGCGTTTGCTAAAATTTATCATTTAACATCAAACTTTCCGAGGTGAAATTATGAAGCGCATAACGCTTTTTGCCGGACATTACGGCAGCGGAAAAACGAATATTGCCGTCAATTACGCTTTCAAGCTGCGACAGCAGGGACTGGAAGTTGCGGTTGCCGACCTTGATATCGTCAATCCGTATTTCAGAACCAAGGACAGCGAAAAGGAGCTTAAAGAAGCCGGAATCAGGCTTATCTGCTCCGAATTTGCAAGCTCGAATGTCGATCTTCCCTCGTTGCCGCAGGACATATACTCGGTCATTGACGACCGCACGGAATATGCCGTCATGGATATCGGCGGCGATGACAGAGGCGCTTATGCACTCGGTCGCTATTCGGAAAGCATAGTCCGTGAAAACGACTATGAAATGTACCTTGTTATAAACATGTACAGACCGCTTACGAGGGACGCTTACAGCACCCTTGAGGTCATGAACGAAATCGAAAAAGCCGCTTCAATGAAATTCACGGCTATAATAAACAACTCAAATCTCGGCGAGGAGACGACCGCTCAGGACGTTCTCGATTCACTCAAATATGCCGACGAGGTTTCAAAGCTTACGGGGCTTCCCGTTGCGATGACGACCGTTAAGAAAACACTCTATAAAGAACTGTACGGAAAAGTGGACAATATGCTGCCGCTTACCCTGCAGGCGAAAATAAATTAGGAGGAAAGTCAAATGGCTAAAGTAACATTCAAAACAGACCTTTGCAAGGGCTGCGGACTTTGCGTAAACGCTTGTCCCAAGGGAATAGTTCATTTGTCAGAGACGACGTTGAACAACAAGGGACATCATCCCGCAGTTGTGACGGATCAGGAAAAGTGTATCGGATGCGCCTTTTGCGCAACAATGTGTCCCGATTGTGTAATTACGGTAGAGAGGTGAAGAAAATGTCAGATAAAGTTCTTATGAAAGGCAACGAAGCAATCGCCGAAGCCGCTATCAGAGCAGGCTGCCGCCATTACTTCGGTTATCCCATAACTCCGCAGACTGAGGTTGCCGCTTATATGTCAAAGCGTATGCCGAAGATCGGCGGTACATTCCTCCAGGCGGAGAGCGAAATCGCCGCGATCAACATGGTTATCGGCGTATCATCAACAGGCAAGAGAGTTATGACCTCTTCTTCCAGCCCGGGAGTTTCGCTCAAGAGCGAGGGTATTTCATATCTCGCAGGCTGTGACCTTCCGGCTCTCGTTGTTAACGTTCAGCGAGGCGGTCCGGGACTCGGCGGAATTCAGCCCTCACAGTCCGACTATTGGCAGTCCACAAAGGGCGGCGGACACGGCGATTACCACAATATCGTCCTTGCTCCGGCATCTGTTCAGGAGATGGCAAGCCTTACGGTCAAGGGCTTTGAGCTTGCAGATAAGTACAGAATGGTTGCAATGATCCTTGCCGACGGCACTATGGGTCAGATGATGGAACCTGTTTCTCTCGATGTTGCCGAGGTTACTCCGGTTGAAAAGCCGTGGGCGCTCACAGGTACAAAGTGCGAAAGAGAGCACAACATAGTCAATTCGCTTTACCTCAAACCCGAGGAGCTTGAAATAAAGAATTTTGAGAGATATCAGAAGTACAAGACGATTGAAGAAAACGAAACAATGTACGAGGAATATCTCATTGAGGACGCCGAGGTTTGCGTCGTTGCGTTCGGCATCACAGCCCGTGTTGCAAAGAATGCAGTCAACGAGGCTCGCAAGAGAGGCGTCAAGGTCGGCATGATAAGACCGATCACACTCTGGCCGTTCCCGACAAAGCCGCTCAAGGCTGCCGCCGAGAAGTGCAAGAGATTTATCACAGTTGAAATGAACATGGGTCAGATGATCGACGATGTAAGACTTGCAATCGACTGCAAGAGACCCGTTGATCTTTGCAACCGTGTCGGCGGAATGATCCCGACGCCAGAAGATGTTCTTTCGGCTATCATGTCAAACGGAGGTGCAGAATAATGTCAGTTGTATTTGAAAAACCGAAATCATTGACAGACGCAACGCTTCACTATTGTCCCGGCTGTACTCACGGTATTATCCACCGCCTTGTTGCCGAGGTAATTGATGAGCTCGGAATCGAGGGTGATACCATCGGTGTCGCATCGGTCGGCTGCTCTGTTATGGCATATAACTACTTCACATGTGACTTTGTTCAGGCGGCTCACGGCCGTGCTCCCGCCGTTGCAACAGGCGTTAAGAGAAGCGACCCGTCAAAGGTTGTATTTACATATCAGGGCGACGGCGACCTTGCCGCTATCGGTACTGCCGAGACGGTTCATGCCGCCGCAAGACGTGAGAACATCACCGTTATCTTCGTCAACAACGCTATCTACGGCATGACAGGCGGTCAGATGGCTCCGACAACTCTTCCCGGTCAGGTCACTCAGACCTCTCCCTACGGCAGAGACGTCAACACGGTAGGCTATCCCGTCAAGGTCTGCGAGCTTCTTTCAAATGTTGACGGTGCGGCTTATCTTGAGAGAGTTGCCGTTAACAACGTTAAGAATGTCAAGAACGCAAAGAAGGCTATAAAAAAGGCTTTCAAGAATCAGATAGAGGGCAAGGGCTTCTCACTCGTTGAGGTTATTTCGACCTGCCCGACAAACTGGGGCATGACTCCGCAGAAGGCTCTTGATTGGGCAGAGGAGAACATGATTCCTTACTATCCTCTCGGCGTTTACAAGGATATCTATGCAAAGGAGGAAGAAAAATGAGCAACACTTGCAGAATGTTATTCGCAGGCTTCGGCGGACAGGGTATTCTGTTCGCAGGCAAATTCCTTGCATATAAAGGACTTATCGAGGGCAAGCAGGTAAGCTGGCTCCCGTCCTACGGCCCCGAAATGAGAGGCGGTACGGCTAACTGCTCCGTAATCATCAGCGACGAGCCGATAGGCTCTCCGATCGTTGACAAGCCGGACGTACTTGTTGCAATGAATCTTCCGTCACTTGAAAAATATGAAAACGAGGTAGTCAGCGGTGGAAAGATTTTTGTCGATTCTACAATGATTGACAAAAAGGTTGACAGAACCGATGTAGACGTATATTATATACCTGCAACCAAGATGGCGAACGATAACGGAACGCCGACACTTGCCAACATGATTATCACGGGCAAGATTCTCAGAGAAGTGCCTCAGTTTTCAATTGATTATACCGACGATGCACTCAAAAAGGTCGTTTCTGCACGTCACCTTGATCTCCTTGATGTAAACAAGGGTGCTGTCAAGGCAGGCTATGACTATGAATAATAAGATGAGAGTTTCCTGTATTCAGCTTGATATGAAGCTCGGCGAAGTTGAGTATAACTACGCCGAGGCTCTCAGGCTGATAAGGGAGACGGTTAAAAAAGAAAAATCCGACGTTGTTGTTCTTCCCGAGACGTGGACAACGGGCTTCTATCCCAAGGAGAACCTTGCGAGCTATTGTGACAGGGACGGCGAGAGGGTTAAAAAGACCTTTTCCGCATTGGCTAAGGAGCTTAACGTCAACATCGTTGCAGGCAGTGTTGCCAACGAAAAGAACGGCGGAATTTACAACACGGCGTTTGTTTTCAGCCGTGAGGGCGAGGTTGTTGCCGAATATGATAAGACGCACCTTTTTACCCCGATGGACGAGCACAAGTTTTTCAGCTTCGGCAAAAATCTTGTGACCTTCGAGCTTGACGGGCATAAGTGCGGAATTGTCATTTGCTACGATATCCGCTTCTGCGAGCTTATCCGAAGCCTTGCACTTAAGGGCATCGACATGCTCTTTATGGTGTCGCAGTGGCCGCTTGTGAGAACATCTCACATCGTTACGCTCACGAGGGCAAGGGCGATTGAAAATCAGATGTTCGTTGTCTGCTGTAATTCCTGCGGCAAAACACCCGATGCCGTTTTCGGCGGTCATTCGCAGATTATCGACCCGTGGGGCGAGGTTCTCGGTGCGGCAGGTGAGGAGCAGGAGGTTATAACAGCCGACTGCGATTTCGGTATAATTAAGGATATCAGAAATTCGATCAACGTTTTCAACGACAGAAAACCCGATCTCTACGAATTATAATAATGCTTTGAAAGGAGCGACAGAAATGTATAAATTTCCCGTAACAAGAACTACACATCCAAAGGAGAAGCCGGATCAGAAAAAGCTCGGCTTCGGTAAGTATTTCACAGATCATATGTTTATGATCGACTATGATGAGGGTCAGGGCTGGCACGACGGAAGAATTGTTCCGCATGAGCCGATTGCCATTGAGCCTGCATCATGCGTGCTCCACTATGCCCAGATGATGTTCGAGGGCATGAAGGCATATAAAACTCCGTCGGGCGATATTCAGCTTTTCAGACCCGATCAGAACTTTGAGCGTATGAACAGAACCAACGACCGTATGTGTATCCCTCATATGGAAAAGGATATTTTCTTTGACGCAATTAACCAGCTTATCTCTGTTGACCGTGACTGGGTTCCCTCGGAGCCGGGCACAGCTCTTTATATCAGACCGTTCATCTTCGGCGATGAGGTTTCATTCAGCGTTCTTCCGGCAAAGCATTATCGCTTTATTATCATTCTTTGCCCGGTCGGTTCATACTATGCCGCAAACGACGGCGGACTTCATACAACAAGAATTTATGTTGAGGACGAGTTTATCCGTGCGGCTGTCGGCGGTACGGGCTTTGCAAAGTGCGGCGGCAACTACGCAGGCGGCATGAAGGCTTCCGCAAAGGCTATGGAGCATGACTGCAAGGACGTTCTTTGGCTTGATGCCGCAGAGCATAAGTTTGTTGAGGAGATCGGTACCTCGAACGCATTCTTCGTAATCGGCGATGAGGTCATCACTGCTCCGCTTATGGGTACGATTCTTCCCGGTATCACAAGAAAGTCTGTTATTGAGCTTCTCAAAAAGTGGGGAGTAAAGGTTTCCGAGAGACGTCTCTCAATCGACGACGTATGCGCCGCTTCAAAGGCAGGCACACTCAAGGAGGTATTCGCCAGCGGTACTGCGGCGGTTATCTCTCCGATCGGTACACTTTACTACATGGGAGAGGATTACAAGGTTGCCGACGGTAATGTAGGTCCTATCGCACAGAAGCTTTACGACACGCTTTACGGTATGCAGACAGGTCATGTTGAGGACGACATGGGCTGGACATACAAGGTACAGCTTGACTGATTTTTGATATAATAACGGCGGAAATCGTTCATCGGTTTCCGTCATTTTTTATTGCCGTTTTCCGTATATTATATAGGGTGGTTATATGAGACAAAGGTTAGAAGAAATCTATTCTCGGAGCCTCTGTAGGGGAGCTGTCACGACTTGTCCGTGACTGAGGGAGTAAGGTCTTAGCAAATTTTAATCTTTATCCCCTCCGTCGCTCAGGCGACACCTCCCCTTGAGTCAACCAAGGGGAGGCTGAAATGTTTTCTACACCTAAATCAATTTTTATCAGATTTTTTCACTGTGATGAGATTCAGAAAACGTACATTCCGTAGTGGTCGATGCCCACATCGACCCAAGGTTAGAAGAAATCTATTCTCGGCGCCCCCTGTAGGGTAGCGAAGTGTCGCCGCGGTAGTGAATGACAGTCCGGTGGACTGTCGGAGCCGTGGCGTGACCGAGCCGCAGCGAGACGCTGGCGGCGCAGCCGACTGGGGGTTTAGTAAAGGATTTGATGAATTCATTTTAAGCGCGGGCTCCTCCTACGGGGGAGCTGTCACGGCTTGTCCGTGACTGAGGGAGTGGTTCAATGGGAAAGCTGAAGAAAAAATTCAGTATGTTTAATTACACAAAGAAGTGGACGTCGGTAATTCTTGTGTTTTGCCTGATATGGATCTCTGCGAGCTATATTCTCGCCGCATTCGGAAGGAGCGAATTTGCCGAAACGCTCGGCGGAGCTGTCATCGACCTGACAAAAGCGATATTTTGCACCTATATTGTCAGGGCGTTCTTCGATACATACTGCGAAAAGAATTATTACCTGAAAATGTACCGCGAATGTCACGGAAAGAAATCGGAAAATACCGAAAACAGCATGAAAAATGTCGATTGTGACGGCGAAAACAGCAATTCATAAGCCTAAAACAGAAGCATGATAAAAGTGTGTGCTCGTCAAATTCACAATATGTAATTGGAGTAAAATACTACAAAATGTGCCTTATTTTGTCTAAATAACATATATATTGTGATGAAATTGCATTAAAAATTTGACAAAGCATGTAAGGTATGATACCATGGACACAGCAGAAAAAACGGAAGTGAAGTAATGGCAGAAGAAAAGAATGTTTCTTGCGAAAATTGCAAATATTTTTCCGACGGTTTGAGTGAAAAGGGCTACTGTAAGCTTTACCATCACAATATAACCGCACCGGAGAGAATTTGCAGCAGGTTTGAGCAGAAGGAAGAAAAGCAAGCCGTTTCGCATATCGGAGAAAGCGTCATAATGACGTTGCCCGATAATGCACGGCTTAAATATAAATACAACAGGCGATTGACGTATTTCATCGGCATTGTATGCTCGTTTATTCTAATTGTTGCACTTTTGCTGATTGATATCGTGTTTGCAGTTGAGCTTCATCCTCATCGCATTTCATTACCTGTGAAAATCGGTACACTTTCCGTCGTCATGGCGTTTTTCCTTTTCTTCTCGTGGCACACGCTGATGCTTCTCAGAAAATACAGATGGATGGTTGTTCCGTATTTGATCGTTTCCCTGGGCTTGATTTGCCTGGTCTTGTTCGATTTCGGCAACGTCTGGATCACGCTGAACAATTGGCTGAACGGAATAATTGATTACATTTTCTATGGTTTGCATATCGGATAATAAAAGCAATACCCCAAATGTGCGGCATTGCTTTGAATAAAATTTACAACGTCGGAGCTTCCCGGCGTTTTTTCTTTAATTTTTTTGAAAAAACTATTGGAAGATGAGAATAAATATTGTATAATAAACCATGTATGGAACAAATATGCTTTACGGAGTGGTCTTATGGCGGCTAAATATACCATATCGCTTAAAAAGATTATAGAGGTCATCGGGTTCGATATTGAATATACGCCCGTTGACCCGTCGGAGATCCTTGTTTCCTCGTTGGAAATCAACCGACCCGGTCTTATGCTCTCGGGCTTTACAAAGTATTTTGACCCCGAGCGTATTCAGATCATGGGCGTTTCCGAGATCGAATATCTCAATTCGTTCAAGCCCGAGGACAGGTTCAGAAAGGTCAAAAGGCTTCTTTCAAAAAAGCCTGTTGCAATCATTTTGACCCGAGGTCAGGATTATCACGACGATACTATTGAGCTGGCGAAGAAATACGGCGTTGCGCTTCTCAAAACGACGGACGGAACATCAAGCTGTATGTCAACGCTTATATCCTATCTGAGCGTTGAGCTTGCGCCGAGAATCACCCGTCACGGCGTTTTCGTCGAGGTTTACGGCGAGGGCGTTCTGATAATGGGCGAGAGCGGCATGGGCAAGAGCGAAACGGCACTTGAGCTTATCAAGCGAGGTCACAGACTCGTTGCCGACGATGCCGTCGAGATACGAAAGGTTTCGCATAAAACGCTTGTCGGCTCGGCCCCCGAGAATATCCGACATTTTATCGAACTGAGGGGAGTCGGCGTTGTCAACGCAAGACGACTTTTCGGTATCGGTTCGGTTAAGGTTTCCGAGAAGATAAACATGGTCATTCAGCTTGAGCCGTGGAACGCAGAGAAGAATTACGAGCGTCTCGGACTCGAGAACGAAACAATTGATATTCTCGGAATTGATGTTCCGATATGCGTTGTTCCCGTCACACCGGGCCGTAATATTTCAATTATCATTGAAGCGGCGGCTATGAACAACAGACAGAAGAAAATGGGCTACAATGCCGCAAAGCAGCTGCTTCACAACCTCGGCATGACAGACGATATCAAGGTTGAGGAAAACGAGCTTGAGATTTGGCATAACTTTTAATAACGGAGGAATTTACAATGTACAAGGTTGGAGTTGACCTCGGCGGAACAAATATCGCCGTCGGAGTCGTTGATGAAAAATACAATATCATAGGCAAGGGCAAGGTTAAGACCAATGCGCCCCGTCCTGCTGAGGAGATTTTTGCCGACATCAAAAAGGCAATCGACATGGCTGTTGCAGACGCAGGACTGACAATGGCGGATATCGAGAGCGTTGGTGTAGGAACTCCCGGTTCTGTTAATCAGGACACGGGTATGATCGAGTTCTCGAATAACCTCGCTTTTAACAATGTGCCTGCCAAGAAGATGCTTGAGGAGCTCACGGGCAAGCCGTGTTACTTTGAGAACGACGCAAACGCCGCCGCTCTCGGTGAGGCTTATGCAGGCGCAGGCAACGGCGCACAGAATTTTGTTGCCGTAACGCTCGGAACAGGCGTCGGAAGCGGAATTATCGTTGACGGCAAGATCGTCAGCGGCATGAACTTCACGGGCGGTGAAATGGGTCACACGGTTATCGTTGTTGACGGAATTCCCTGCAACTGCGGACGTAACGGCTGCTGGGAAAGCTATGCTTCGGCAACGGCTCTTATCGCTCAGACTAAGGCGAAGATGAAGGAGTGCCCGGACAGCAAGATGTGGGAGCTCTGCGGCGGAGATATCAACAAAGTAAGCGGCAGAACGGCATTCAACGCTATGTATGCAGGCGATGAGGCAGGCAAGGAAGTCGTTGAAAGATACCGCTATTACGTTGCTGTCGGAATTATAAATATAATCAACATTTTCCAGCCCGAGGTTCTTTGCGTCGGCGGCGGAATCAGCAATGAGGGCGACAATCTCCTTGACCCGATCAGAGAGTATGTCGCAAAAGAAAGATACAGCAAGTATGCTAAGAAGCAGACAAAGATCTGCAAGGCAGTCCTCGGCAATGACGCCGGCATCATCGGCGCAGCGCTGTTGGGTTGAGACTCAGGAAGCAGCAGAGGTTATTTAGCCCCGTCTTGAAGAATGTGCAATGCTATCTGCTTTAAAAAACTTGAAGGCAGATGCCATTTGACAGCCTTCCCCTTGAGGGGAAGGTGGGCGGCGGATTGCGCCGCTCAGATGAGGTGTAGAAATTCATCACTTTTAACGTAATCAATTTTGATTTTTCCACCTCATCAGTCGCTATGCGACAGCTTCCCCTCAAGGGGAAGCCTTGGTAAAT
>CAVGRW010000088.1:0-9827 GCA_963631735.1 Bacteroidaceae bacterium
TCAAACCCAGCTAAAAACCCTTGAATTATCAAGGGTTTTCGTGCTTTTTATGGGCAATTTTTAAGGTTGAGTTTCAATCAAACTTTTTTACGTCTAATGGGACTCGAACTTAAGACAATTTAATATACAATGTTTATTTTAGACTGATATTCTATTTATTTAGATTATCGGTCTTTTTTATTATGCTATTAAATTGAATTCTTGATAATATAATTACATTAGTGCGTTTTTGCGCCTTTTTCGTGCGTTTTTGCTTTTTATATTGATTTTTTACTTTGAATTTGTTTGAAAATAATTGTGATATCATAAATTGTAATATCTTACGATTTTTTAGTCTGAAATTTGTTGATAACAGAGAACTTCAAAATTCTTCTTATTTTTTTTGTAACAAAATGATAAAACTGCCATATATATTTGAATGTCTAAAATAGATTACGTTTTGAAAAGTAATAACATGTATACTGATTCTTGATTGTATTTATCTATAAAAACTAATTTAATAAAATTGGTAAAGAAA
Organism: Bacteroidaceae bacterium; assembly: GCA_963631735.1. Classification (GTDB taxonomy): domain Bacteria; phylum Bacillota; class Clostridia; order Oscillospirales; family Acutalibacteraceae; genus CAG-488. Next base: position 518 of record CAVGRW010000088.1, read on the forward strand.
GCAGGTGAAAAGTGATTAAATAATGAATTTATTTATGCAATAATCAAAAGGAAGTGAATCATTGAAAAGGAAAAAAGTATTTAAAAGGATAACTGCTGTTGCTTTGTCGTTATTATTTGTGCTTGGTATTATCCCGGCATCTGCCTTGGACAGTCTGAGCGTTGAAGAGACGGCGGCAAAGATAGTCAGCGAGGTTACCGAAATGAGGGAAGAGTCCGTAAAATACTTCCTGTGTGATGACGGTTCATACATAGCGGCGACCTATGCCGCACCCGTGCATTACAACGAAAACGGAGTATGGAAAGAAATTGATAACACCTTAACTCCTTCGAGCAAATCGGGAGAAACGGTTTATTCAACAAAAGGCGGACTTAACGTTACCGTTCCGAGCGAGCTGGGAAGCGGAAAAAGATTTACCGCAACCAACGAGGGCTACACCATCAGCTTTGGTGTGAAAAGCATTGATAACAGCTTGTCGGCGCAGGCAAAGGTTGTAGAGACCGATGCATTGCCGTCGGTTGTTAAAATGAACTCAACGGCTGAAATCTCGGATGAAAAGGTTACAGCCTCATCAATGGCTCAAAAGGCCGAAACATTAACGGAAAAGCAAAAGGTTGAGAAGTTCAATAACGAGCAAATGACAGTTGATAAACAGTCGGGTGCGGTTGTTTACAAGGGCTTCGATCAGCAGTCTGATTTGGAGTATATTGTCACGTCAAACAGTCTGAAAGAAAACATTGTGGTTTATAAGCCGCAGGCCGAATATGTTTATAGCTTTGATTTGGATTCCGACGGGCTTATTCCGGTTGAGCAGCCGAACGGTTCAATCATATTGGTTGAATCGGCAGCTTCTCAGGAAGCGGTGTTTACGCTGGACGCACCCTATATGTATGACGCAAACGGTGCGGAGAGCTATGACATTGAGCTTTCAATTAAGGAAAACGGCGATGAATACGTTGTAACGGTTGAGGCGGATTCAACATGGCTCAACAACAGCGAAAGAGAATTTCCTGTTGTCATTGATCCGACATGGAGCGCTCCGAATTCAAAGATTCAGGACGTTTACGTTATCAACGGAACATTTGCAAATTCGCCGCGTTCAAACACAGAAATCAGAGCCGGCAGAAATCTGACAAATATCGTGCGCTCGTATATCAAGCTGACGTTACCTACTAATTTGCCGATAGGATATTCTCTTTATAACAGTACACTTGTGCTTAAAAAGCAGAACTATTTTAAGGTATCTAAGGACATTGATATCCGTACATACGACTGTAAGGATGCTGCTTCATGGAGTACGTCGAGTATTTCATGGAATAATCAACCGTTTGATAACTCAAACAACGGATATCTTAACAGCGATCCCGAGTTGTTATCGTCAGTTGCGGCGAAATCTGATTCGGAAGATTATATATTTAATATTACAAAGGCTGTTAGCAGGTGGGAAAAGGGTGAAACCAATAACGGAATAATGCTTGCATCGTCAGATGAAAGCACAAAAACTCAGGTTGATTTTTATTCGACAAGAGCAACTGCAGCTGAAACTCGTCCAAACTTTGTGATGTATTATCATGACCCGTATGTTTCGTTAAAGAAATGGACGCCGACGTGTAAATCGTCAGTCAGCAGTATTGCACATGTTCTTTGTCGTTTACCTTGGTCTGTTGAAATTTCACCTGATTCTCCATGGCTCACTGTTACGGACTTAAAGTCTTCAAGCTTCAAGCTGAAAGCTGATGAGAACACCCTGGCGTCCGAAAGATCCGGTACGGTAACGGTAAAAACATCATTAGGTGAAGTAACTTCTGTAATAGGCACAATAACCGTAACCCAGCTGGGAGCAGAGCCGAGTGTTGTTCTCGACACAGAGCATTTGAGGGTGAACCATACAGAACAAACCAAAACAATTACGGTTACTTCAAATTCAAGCTGGTCGGCATCGACTGATTCAGACTGGATTGAGATTGAAAACGGAAACGGTATCGGAAATTCTACTTTTAACATCAAAACAAAGAGTAATGAGATGAAGAAAGATGAAATAAACAATTCACGAATCGGCACTGTAACCGTTCAGGCAGGAACAATATCAAAAACCATAACGGTAACGCAGTTTGATGAGGTTTCGGAGTTTTTCAATCCGATTAAATCCGACGGAAGCTGCGAAACAAGGTCATCTAAGGAATATAACCATCCTCTTGCCAAGTGGGCAATGAATTTGGCATATTCGGCGTATATGCCCTTGACCGGGGCTTTTTCGGGTCTTGCACCCGGATTGTTTATGGAAGATAATATAGATTCGGCTACAGACTTGCTTGATCAGTATGGTATTAAATCCGTTGCCTTTAATACCGATAAACAAGACACGGTTTGTCATATTATCGGACATAAACAAATCTATGCAGATATAAACTATAATACATCTGGCAATACAAATGGAGGTAATAATAATGGATATTTGGGAATTCTTGAAGGGACTGGCAGATGTAAACCCATTGGAGTTTTTTCTGGCTCTAATCAATCCGGTTTACGGACCGATGATTTTGTGGGGACTGTTGGGTTTAATTGTACAGGAAATTCAGAAATTTTTGGGAATACACTGAATTCGGATAATATGGATTGCATGCGTACCTTGGTTGTCGTTGATATCAGAGGATCATCAACAACAAATGATTGGTGGACTGATATTGGTACTCAACTTAATCCTAAGTGGGGTTCTTTCAGAGCAGGGATGGAAATGGTTTTGAAATCCTTGTACCACGGAACAGGGGATACCGAAAACTGTACGAAGTGTAACGGAAAAAGCGACGGCTGTGAATATTGTAAAGGATATATTCCTTTCAACAATATTTCAAATCCGATTTTCCTCGTTACCGGACACAGCCTGGGTGCGGCGGTTGCCAATCTTGTGGCGGAGCACTTAAACTCATGCGATAATACAAATCACTGCCCGGGTTCGAGGAAGATAGAAGATATTTATGCATATACCTTTGCAACGCCGAAAACGGAAGACGATATCTCGAAATATGATGATGAAGAAAATCAAAACATTTTCAATATTTTAAATAATAATGATATTGTTACGTTTGTACCAACAAATTTTTCGAAACCAAATTGGTCTGATAACGGCTGGACAAGATACGGTAGGGATTTCCGTATCACCATGCCATTGTATCTTAATTCGAAATATTTGAAAAAGTCCGGTACATCTGATTTTGGCGCAGGCGGTCATGCGATGTCAACTTATAGACATTGGCTGGAAATTTTACCCGGTATGCTTAATAAAAAAGCCGAAGATATTACGGCAGAGGATTTAAAGTCAATAAGTGACGATCGGGATGCCGTGGGATTATTGCCGAGGTTGTTCAAGGTAAAATGCCCTGTCGATGTCACGTTGAAAGACTCTGACGGAAATATTGTCGCCTACGAAAGTGCTCGTGAAAACGCCGTTTATCCCGAGATTACGGAAAGCGGAATTACTTCCTATATATCGGAAGACAACGAAAAGGTATTCTTCCTGCCATTTGGCTGTGAGGATGTCACCGCAGAAATTGAGGCGTATGACTACGGCACAATGAATGTTGCGCTTGAAACCATAGGCGCAGGGGATCAGCTGGAAAGCATGACATACAGCAACGTCAGCCTCTATCCCGGCAAGGATTTTGAGATTCAGATTGATGAAAATTCTGTTCCGAGCGAAAGTCAGCTTATGGCTGTTGCCGAGGACGGAACTCAAACAGAACCGTCAAAGAATCCTTATCTCAAAAGCGCAGTACCCGATACGCCGTATGCGGGAAACAATTACATAACTGTTGTTACGGATCGAAGTGTTACAAAAGTTCAATTTGTACATCACGACAGCAGAGATACAATGACATACACAAGGGATAATGTTGATGTGACGCTTGTTGATGACGGCGAAACCTTGACTTGGCGAATTCATCGAAAATTTCCTGCGACAGTATATGATGTAGGTGTGAAAGTCGGTTCATATGACTGGTACTATACAGAACGTGTTTTTGAATTGACCGGAGCATAACACCTAAGACATAAGCTGCATTAAAGTTAATCATGGCTTTAATGCAGCTTAAAATAAAAGAAGTATATGTAGGAGAGGTAAAATAATGAAAAAATACAGTATTTTTATGAAAGTGATTGCGGTTATTCTGACGGTTACGATGATCATCGGAATATTGCCGATGACGGTACTTGCTCAGGCTGTTGAAGATGAGAAAGGAAAGTTTGAACAGAGCGGATATTCAAGCAATGTTTCTCAGGAGGAAGAGGAGCCGACCGTACTCGGTGAAGATACTGAACGTCGCAACAGCGAAAATACAAAGTATTTCAAGATGAGCGACGGTACGGTTAAAGCCGCCGTTTATAATGATCCTGTCCTGTATAAGGATGAAACGGGCAAGTGGCAGGAAATTGACAATTCTCTTGACTCATCTGATGAGGTTAGTAATGATGAGGCGTCGGATTTCAATGGTTATGAAACCAAGAAAAATAAGTTTAAAGTAAAGTTTGCAAAAAATGCAAATCAAAAAAAGCTTGTGAGCATGAAGATGGACAACTATTCCGTTAGCCTCTCATTGCTCAACAAAACAAAGAAAAACAACTCCTCGATGAAGCAGGAAAAGAAAGCTAAAATTGAGGATCTTACTGTTGCTTCAAAAGCAAGTCAAAAGGTTTATTACGAGAATATCTTGCCCGACACGAATATTGAATATATTGTCAACGGCTCGGGCGTTAAGGAAAATATAGTAGTTAAATCTGCTCAGAGCAGCTATGAATATAACTTTGAAATTGCCGTAAAGGACGTTACCCTCTCTTTGGCAGAGGACGGTTGTATTTATGCCAAGGACACAACCACGGGTGTAACGGTATTTGTTATGCCGAAACCGTTTATGCTTGATGCTAATTATGAATACTCGGATAAGGTCAGCTACAGTCTGAGTGCAAAGAACAAGCACAAATACGAAATTACAATTTCTGCCGATTCCAAATGGTTGAACAGCAGTGAAAGATCGTTTCCTGTAACGATTGACCCGGCGATACAAACAAAACAGTCAATAAGCACAATTGATTCGGTGTATGTTGCCAAAGGTTTGCCCAATCAGAATCGCTATTCGGATCCGATGATGATGGTCGGCAGAGAGTCAACAGACGCAGATATTTGCCAAGGTCTTATTAAATTTGATCTTCCGAAAATAAATCGCGGTGATGTTGTAATTGATGCACAGCTTTTATCAAAGCAGGTGCTTATGGATGCGTATTCTGACACTACTCCCGATACGGCGATAGAAGTGCATGCCATTACAAAAAGTTGGAACGTTACAACAGTAACGTGGAATACGAAGCCAACCTACGAATCCACCGTTGCCGATTTTGAAATTCTGAAAGCAAGCGAAAAAAATTCAGGAGCCAAGGATCGACAGTGGAATGTTACGTCCATTGTAAAACGTTGGTATGAAAATCCAAACTTTGCAAACAACGGATTGTTGCTGAGATCATCAAATGAGGATAAGGAAAGCTATAATGAGTCATGCATTTATATGTGGGTTTATGGTGAAAAGTATGCCCAAAGCACGGCTTATCCAATGCTTTATATTACATACAGGTCAAATAAAGGACTTGAATCATATTGGAGCTATACGGATATCAGCGCAGGCAGGGCAGGAACGGCGTCAATATGCGAGTTCTCCGGTAACCTCGTATTTACCCATAACGATGTAACAACTGCAGGCAGCCGTGCGCCGGCTTCGATTTCTCACGTTTTCAACAACTATATGGCAGCGGAAAACTTCGGTACCGTCATGCCGTACAGAGGTAAGGGCTGGATGCTCAGCTGTCAGCAGCAGCTTCTGCCGTCATCAAAAGTCGGTCTTCCTGCCGATGATCAGCCAAACTATCCGTATGTTTATATCGACGGTGACGGAACAGAGCATTATTTCTATAAGAAAAGTGACGGAACAATGGTCGATGAGGACGGAATGGGTCTGACTCTTACCGTCCCCGGTAAGGATAAAAACGGCTATTATATTGTCAAAGATGATAAGGGTAATCAGATGATTTTTAACGTTGCAGGTGCCTTTGCACGGTCGCTTGACAGCAACGGTAATCAGATTGCCAATTACTATGCCGCCGCCGACAATCCGAAAATTTGGAAGGTAACCGACGGTGCGGGTCACGCTGTAACATTTACACCGACCTCAGACAGCAAAACAATTCAGAAAATAACAGATTCGGCAGGCAGAGTTACCACATACACATGGAGCAGTGACGGACGTTTGACTACCATAACATACCCCGACGGAAAAGAAACGAAGTTTACTTATGATTCCGAGGGAGCAATGACGTCGGTAATTGCTCCCGACGGATATACGCTTCAGTTTACTTATACGCCGTTGGCAAAAGGCAAGCGAGTTTCCAAGGTCGTTGAGAGCGCAAACGGAACGGCAGGTCAAACGATAACCTTTGATTATTCGCAGTACGGACAAACCGTTATTCGCTCTTCGGGTAAAGACGGCGTTTACGGCAACAGCGATGATGTCTACACAACGGTCAAGTTTGACAGCGCAGGCAGAACCGTGTGCTCGGAAGCGACAAGCAACGGCAAGTCTTTAGCGGCTTCGGCGGCGGAATACACTGCTTCAAGTCCCAATAGCAATGCAAGCAACATCAAACAGCTTAACCGATTGAGCAAATCCATGACGGGCGGTCAGTATGTCAGAAACTATCTTCGTGACGGAAGTGCCGATATAAGCGGAACATGGACTAAAGCTCAGTGGAACGGTACGGCGGATTTTGACGGACAACCTGTTGATACGGATCAGCTTTACGGCAGATACAGCTATTATTTAAACAGTAAAACTTTTAGCGACAAAGCCGCAGCGAGAGCCTATCAGCCCATTTCGTCCGGTCAGTTCGGCGCAGGAAAAACATATACCTTCTCAGCATGGGTAAAAACTAAAAATATTGTGCCAAGGGACGCCTCAATCCCGTTCGGCGCGGAGCTTATGGTAACATATTGGCGTTCAAACAATGCGGCGGTCGATGTACATTCCGATGTGCTTGTCGGAACAACGGATTCGACCATTAACAACGGCTGGCAGCGCCTTTCGGTAACGTTCACTCTCCCGTCCGATGCCACAAGAATGAATATAAATATAATGGTTCGTGACGCAACAGGCGAGGCGTGGTTTGACGGAATGCAGCTCGAGGAGGGCACAGGTGCAAGTCCGTTCAATATGATAAACAACTCGTCATTTGAGCGATATTCCAAGGCGTCTAACGGTGCATATCTGCCGCAGGATTGGAGCGGACATCTTTTTGATTCGGGAGATACTGTTAATAATATTCATCAGAGAGATGACGGACACTCATTTCGCTTCAATAGTGTGCCGACTGTTGAAAAATCATTGATTCAGACTCTGTATTTTAAGGGGAAAACTGCGCAAAACCTTGACGATACCTATATTCTCAGCGGCTGGGTATATGCGAACCCGGTTGGCGGAAGCAATGAAAATAACAGAGTAGGTCTTGCAATAAAGATTTTTTACAGTGACGGAACGTATTATGTGCGTTGGTTTGATTACAACAATTCCGTTATGGGTTCCCAATATGTTATGGGTGCATTTACATTGCGTGACGGAAACAAACCGAGTGCGGCAAAGACCCCGACTTCTATGAATGTCTATCTGATCAATTTCAAGCAGTCGAATAACAGCTGGTTTGATAATATTCAGCTTGTTCGTGATGAAGCCCCGTCATATACCTATAACAGCGACGGAAAGCTCGTTACGGTTGCGGCAAACGCCAAGCAAAAGGGCACAATGGAATATTCCAACGGCAACCTTACAAAATCCGTTGATGCCAAGGGCTTTAATTATTCATACAAATATGACGACAATCATAATATGACCGAAGCCACGAACCAGAGCGGTGTGAAGTATGCCTATGTCTATGACAAAATGGGTAATCCTACCTCGCTTAAAGTCAAAGTAAACGATAATTATTACATCGAAACAGGCGCAGCATACACAACGAACGGCGCATACGTTTCGCAGACGACGGATCAGGACGGCTACACGGAGAGCTATTCGTATAACGACGCCAAGGGTACGCTCACAACGTACACAGACAAAATGGGTCGTGTGACGAACTATACCTATGACAGCAATACCGATGCGGTTACATCTGTTTCACAAACTCTTTCCAACGGTCAAACGGTCAGCAACAGCTACACTTATGACAATTATCGTTTGAAAACAATATCGCATAACGGCTTTAATTATTCGTTTGACTATGATAATTTCGGCAATGTTACTCAGACCAAGGTCGGTTCGCAGGTACTCAGCACGAATACCTACGGCGCAAACAACGGTGATTTGAAGCAGGTCAAGTACGGCAATAACGATTATGTTGACTATACCTACGACGATTACGGCAATATTTCCGCAATCTCGCAGAACGGAACAAAGAATTTCACATGGCAGTACGACTCAACGGGTAATCTGTATGCTCACGATGATTTGGTCAACAATCAGCGCTTCGTTTATACATACGATTCAACGGGAAGGCTCGTCCGTCAGCACGTTTTGGACAACAGCAAAAAGAATATTTACAGTTCGCAGTACGGCTACGACCTCAACAACAATGTTTCGAGATTCACTTCGTCGGCGGGCGGCGTGAGCGTGACCGAAAACTTTGAGTACGGCAAGGATAACCTTGCTTCAAAGTACACCTATCCGTCGGGCAAGACAACAGCCTATACATATGACGGACTTATGAGACGAATCAAGGCATTGACGAATACTGCAGTCAATATCGACCATCAATATGCTTATCTCACTTCGGCTCGAGGCAAAGGCAATACCGTCAAGTCAACTAAAATCGGCTGGGAGCATATAGGTAATTATATTTACGGATATACATATGACGCAAACGGCAATATAACGAAGATAACGCGCAGGGATAAAACCGTTGCAAATTCGACGTATGAGCCCCGACAGCAATACACATATGACGAATTAAATCAACTTATTCGTGTTGATGATATTGATAAAAACCGCACAGAAGTGTATAATTATGACAACGGCGGAAATATTCTGTCAACGACGGTCTATCCGCTGACGTGGGGAAGTCTGAGCGGCGTTACGGCGACCGATACGACGACATACACCTACGGCGACAGCAACTGGAAGGACAAGCTGACGTCATACGGCGACATGCCGATAACCTACGATGCGATAGGAAATCCGCTGACATACAGGGGCTACACGCTCACATGGCAGAACGGCAGACAGCTTGC
>CAVGRW010000089.1:0-9823 GCA_963631735.1 Bacteroidaceae bacterium
CGGGAGTCCAGCCCTTGAATGTGTATGTGTATTGAGCGGTTGCCGCCTTGGTCGGTGCTGCACCCGAGTAGGTCGGCTTTGTGCCGTAGGCAACCTTGCCACTTTGGAGAACAGTATCGCCATTTTTCCATGTTACCGTATATTCTCTGAGAACCGAATTGAACTCGGCTGTGTAGGTCGTATCGCCCGTAACGGCTACAACCTCGGGAGTCCAGCCCTTGAATGTGTATGTGTACTGAGCGGTTGCCGCCTTGGTCGGCGTTGCACCAGAGTAGGTCGGTTTAGTGCCGTAAGCAACCTTGCCGCTTTGGAGAACCGTGTCGCCGTTCTTCCAGGTGATCGTGTACGTTTTTACTTCCCACTGAGCGTAGAGTACGGTGTTATCGGCTACGTTGATCGTAGCACCGTCACTGTATGACTTGCCCGAACCGTTTGCCATGGTGTTCCAGCCCTTGAAGGTGTAGCCTGTGCGTGAGAAGCTGTTTGCGTCAAGCTTGGTATCAACGCCCGATTCAACGCTCTGAGTTGTTTCTGCAATGCCGCTGAAATTCGGGTTGAAGGTAACCGTTACATAAACAGGCTCCTTGCCGCCCCATTCCTTATTGACAAACTTAATTGAATCGCCTGCGCTTGCAGAAGCTGTGTCCTTAAATGTGCCGTTAGTATTCTTGAGCTTTGCCGCTGTTACAGGGATTTCAACATAACTTTCTGCGGTTTGGTTATACTGATATGTATTTGTAGCAGCCGCAGGAGCAGACACCTGATTATAAACGCCTGTTGATTTGCTTGAAATGATCTCTGCGTTTGATTTGGTCGTGTAAATATCGCCCTCGGCTGTCAGCGTACCGTTAACGTCGATAATTGTATTGGTTAATGTTCGTGTCGGATGAGAGGAGACTGTATAAGCAATTTGCTTGATTCCGCCGTTTTTGGAGGTCCAAACGTAATTTGTGCTCCACTCGGCTTTATCATAGATGTAAAGCTTGTAGCCCTTGCTTACCTTCATTTCGGCGCCTTCGTCGATCGTAATATTTACGCCCGGCTGCAAGGCAAGATCCTGAGAAATGGTCGCCGTTCCGGATATGATCTCAAGACTTACGTTGTTATTGATCGGGAGAACATAGTCTGCTGAATCAACCTTTTTGTCAATTCCGCTTGCCGAAACTGTCAGAGTAATGCTCTGAAGTGCAACATTTCCCTTGGTCTTAAAGGATATTCTGTCCTGAGAGGGGATATAACGTTTTGTGAATTCACTGCCTGCCGACATATTGAACATTGCGCCGCTCTGTCCGACGAAGTGAATCGTGGTTGCTTTTGTCGTTGTTGTAGAACCGAGAATTTTTGCGGTCAGTGAAAGGTAGGTGTATTCGTCTGCGCCGCTCTTGAGTGTAAGCGGAGCTTCGATATTCTGAACATAATACTGTGAGAAGGGGAATACCTTCTGCTTGTTTCCGAGCATATCGGTCATTGCCGAGCCGCCGCGCCAGTCTGTGATCTGGAAATATTCATAGACCTTTGAGCCTGAGTTGGCAATAACCTCGCCGTCACCTGTGATATAGCCCCAAGCGTAAAGGTTAGCGCCCGAGTTAATGGTTATCTTACTGCCAGCCTCCGTCTTGATATGACCGTAAGGACCTGTCGGTTTGTTGCAGAAAGCAGTTGTTGCGGTGAAATGCTTTCCGCCTACGCTGATTGAGCCGTTAACTGTAATTGAAGCGCCGCTTTTAAGGGTCAGCGTTCTGTAAGCGGTCGGAGTTTCCTCGGTCTTGACATATTCGGGAGCGGATGTATAAACAGTGTTTGCATCATCAAACGGTATAAGGAGGGTTATGCCGCTCGGAACCGTGCTGTTTTTGTCGTAAGTACCGTTCTTTGCAAGGATAACCGTGTCCTGCTTGTTGTTTGCGGCATATTCGCTTGCTTCTTCAATATCGTCAAAGTTTCTTCCGACTGCCGTGAAAAGGGCTGCAGAGCTGCTGACGAATTTCGGCATAATAATGCAGTCGCTGTTCAGGGAGAGCGAGGCGGAAGCTTCTGTAGAAATGCTTCTCATTGTCTCGGCATTGTACCAGCCCATGAAGATGTAGCCCGAATCGGGAGTCGCAGACACTGTATAGGAATCAAACGAGCTGCCTGTGTTTACCCAATCGGATGTGATCTGAGTGCCGTTAACTGTATAAGAACCGTGCAGAGGAGCTTTGAACGTGGCTGTGACGGTCTTTTTGATTATAAGCTGAATATCGGAAAGCGTAACTACGGTCGCCTTGCTCTTGTTGCCTGCATTGAGGTCAACAATGATCGAACCGCCTGCGCCGATTTCCTTTGAAAACGTGCCTGCCGATGTGACGGAGGTTCCGTCGATCGTGACAGTGCCGCCGTTCAAGGTAACATCGTACTTAAATATCAGCTTGGTATCGGACGATGTTTTGTTTGTTATCGTAAGTTTGGATTCCTTCTTTGGATCATTATCACAGGTTGTTGCATTGGTTGCCGAACCGGTAATTGTTGTACCTGCGGCTGTCCAAGGATCGTCAACCTGTCCGCTGAAGGAAAGACCGATGTTTGCATCGGTAAGACCCGTTACCGTACCGCTTGTTGAAGCCGCAAGAGTCGGCAAAGCGATAATCGGCATGGTTGCGAGAACAAGTGCTGCTATCATGAGCAGTGATGCATAACGTTTTAAAATACGTTTAACCATTTAACATCTTCTCCTCTTTTGCTTATTTTTCTTGTTATTTATTTCAGCATAAATGCTTATGCCAAGCAACAAAGTTAAAATGGACCACAAATGTGAGATGTGGAATACCGACTCAGTGTCGGCGTAGCGGAAAAACTCGGTGACAAAGCGAAATGCTCCGTAGCAAATCATATACAGGGGATATATCTCACCGTTGTTTTTCTCTTTGATAATTTTTGTACAAATAATTATTAAAAGAATTATATAGAACAGAATTTCAGCTTCTCTTGTCGGGAAGCGTGTTTTGTCCGTTCCGGGAACAAATGCGCCGAAGCAGCAGCCCGATATTAAGCAATTGACTCTCGCACACATAAGCGTGAACAGCATGCACGGCGTCATGATATCAAAAACTGTTTTGACGGGTCGTTTAAACAGCTTAGCGCAAAGCCAATAGGCGAGGGGCATCATAAAGACCGCACCGAAAATGCTCATTCCGCCAAAACCGTCCTTTGAAAAGCCCGATTCGAGGAAGGCGAACGCTTTAACGGTCAGCAAACCGTATGCCGTGTGAATTATTGCAATCGGTATTGCCGAATACCAAACGGTTTTCAGCTTCTTTCGCTGAGCTACAATCCAAACGAAGGTGAAAACCGTGCCGAGCACCAGCAACAGCCAAAGTGCGTTCCCTTTGAGCCATGAAGCTATATCATTCAATGTCGTTCACCTTCTCGGAGTCTTTTCTTTTGCTGATTATCCTTGCCGGAACTCCGCCGACGATCGAATAATCGGGAATATCTTTGGTAACGATCGAGCCTGCGGCAATTATGGAGCCGCTGCCGATATGAACTCCCGGCATTATCATGGCTCTGTCACCGAGCCATACGTCGTTTCCGATATATACAGGCTTTTCTTCCTCAAAGCCCTGCAAGCGCATCGGAATATCGGTTCTGTCGTGCCTGTGATTTCTCGTTATTATCGTAACGTCGGTACCCATCATAACGTCGTTTCCGATGTGGCACTCGCCGTAGATCTTAGCGTTGATCCCGATGCCCGAATTGTTTCCGAGCGTCGTTTTCGGCGAGAAAATCGCATTCTTTTCAATATTGACGTTTGTTCCGCATTGTTCAAGCATCAGCCTGCCGCAGAATCTGCGAATTGCCGTTTGACCGAGCTTCATTCCGCTCCATGACGGCGGAAGCTTTGAAGCGACGGAATAATAAATCACTGCGCCGAGCTTTCTTTTGATTTTTTTACTCATTGAAGCCATTGCGTTATCCTCAATTTTGCTTTGTTGCTTTAAATCCGTCAATTTGATTGAGCTGATCTATAAGCTCGTTTACACAGCTTTGCGTCTTGTTGATTTCTTCTATCTCATCCTGTGACCACGATGAGTCGGGAGTTATCTCGTTTATATTGAGCCAAACGGACTGTTCATTTCCTTTATCGTCCGTATATGTACCGAGCTGATATCCGTTGCTCCGCGAGCCGACGGAAAGCTCAAAAAGAAAGACATCCCTGCTTTTTACCTTGCCGTAAAAGCTGAGTGCAAATTCACCGCCCGAGGAGGAGTCCTTTGTCTCGACCGTTTCAGCCCATTCGCCGGAAAGCTTGAGCTCGCCGAGCGGAGTCGAAATCTGCTTTTCGGCAGTGTCGGAAACGGAGGTGTTGTCCTTTTTATTCAGAAAAGGTATCTTGTCCCTGAAAGCGAACACAAGTCCGCCTGCAATGCAGAGAACGAGAACAATTGATATTATTATCACGATCGGACTAATTTTCTTGGCTTTTTCTGCCATTTGTATCACTCCTTTAACGGATGCTTTCGGTATAATTTTCTATCTTCATATTTCTTTGTTCTTCAAGGTGCACGGTGTACGGCTTGTCGAGATCGACAATTGCGGCGTGGCACTTGCAAACCCTCTGTTTGGGTGTCGGCAGAACAAGATAATCGCCGTACATCACCCTGAGCATTTCATCATAATGAGCCGAAACGGGGAATTCGCCGTCCTCAAACGGCATTTTAATTGATTTCTCAAACCATTGTCTCATAAAAATGCTTCGCTCAAATCTTTTCCCGCCGCCGAAAAAGGTGTGAACCATTGAAGAATTCCCGTCGCTTTTTCTGACGCAAAGCTTATGAAACGGCTTTATCGGCAGGAGTCTGCAAAGCTGCATGAAGCACTTTTTAACCGTGCTGTCCGTTTCATAGCCCCTGGAGTAAAGCGACTTTGCAATTACGATTTTTGAGGCGATGTATTGAAGCTTTTGCATAAAGCGATTGTCGGACAAATTGTCGCACGGGAAAATATCAATGTAAACGCCCTGATGAATTTTTGCATCGTGCGAATGATACTTTTCAATATATGTTGTGCCGTTGAGCCGAAGCTTTGAAAAGAACATCGGCCAATGCTCGGTGAATTCACGCTGAACATAATATTTTTCGCTGTCAAAATCATTTGCCGCAGTTTCAAAAAATCTTTCGTAATCCTCACGCAGCATAACAATGTCGATATCGTCGTCCCATGGAATAAAGCCATGGTGCCTTACCGCCCCGAGAGCCGTGCCCGAAAAGAGCTGATAGGAGATGCTGTGCCTTCGGCAAACGGCATCAAAATCTCTGAGCATTGAAAGCTGAGTTTTTTGAAGCTCGTTAAGCTCGCTTTTATATTCCTGAACTTCCATTTTACAGCCTCTTATGTTTTTTGAATCCGTGGTAAGCGTATGCGGCGAAAACCTTCATTGATTTATGAAGCGGAAGTTTTTCCATCTTGCGATAGATTATCCATCTGTTTTTTGCTGACTTTGGTTTGTTGAAGGAACGTGAATTTTTGACGATTCTCCATTCGGTCAGCACCTCGGTACAACCGACTGCTTTGTATCCCGCTCTGAGAAGCTCGAGCCAAAGAGCATAGTCCTCATGGTAAACCTCGCTCGGGAAAAGATGACCGTCAAGAATTGACTTGTGCATCATAACTGTTGAACAGCCGATGACGTTCTCGGTAAGCAATGAGGAGTAATCGACCTTTTCGGGAACGGTGTATTCCTGACGGAAGCTCTCACAGAAAAGGGAATAGGAGGTATAAAGGAAAAGTGCGCCCGTTTCCCGGGCTTTCTTTAGCTGAGTTTCGAGCTTTTCGGGATGCCAGATATCGTCGCTGTCGAGCGTGGCGATCCATTCGCCGTTCGCAAGCTTGATGCCGACGTTTCTCGTGTTCGCCGTTCCCATGTTACGAGAATTTTTGTGAAGAATAATTCGGCTGTCCTTCTCGGCGTATGACCGGGCGATTTCCGCCGTTCTGTCAGTTGAGCCGTCGTCGATAACGAAAAGCTCCCAGTTTGTATATGTCTGAGCGATTACGGATTCGATCGCTTCTTCTATGTATTTTTCAGCATTGTATGAGGGCATAATGACGGAGACCAAAGGCTTTAATTCTTGTATGTTCGCCAAATCCATCATCCTTTCTTACGGCAAAAAATGCTTGCCGAGTAACTTCTTGCTCTTTTCAAATTCCCTGTAACCGTTGCCGAGCATATGGATATCGCTTCCGAGATATTTAACGTAACCGTCGGATATCCATGAAAGATATTTTTTCCTTTT
Source organism: Bacteroidaceae bacterium (assembly GCA_963631735.1). Taxonomy (GTDB): domain Bacteria; phylum Bacillota; class Clostridia; order Oscillospirales; family Acutalibacteraceae; genus CAG-488. The sequence continues at coordinate 6,273 of CAVGRW010000089.1, forward strand.
AAAAGGCTTTGCGAGACATTCGGCATTGAGCTGCAGGGGAATGCCCTCCGCAATCATCTCCTCAATGTCGTCAACCGGATATCTGTCCGCATGTGCAAGGACGATTTGAATATCCGTTATCTTGCTGAGCTTATATAATGTTTCCCGAATTCCCTCGGGCCAGCTGTAAAAGGGCATTTCGAGTAAAAGCTCATTCGTGCCCTGAAGGCAAAGTCTTTCAAGACCGTCAAGCCTGTCCATTCCGTCGCATATGAGAACCTCGGCACCGAGGAGTATCTGCGGCGAATTCTCTTTAAACTTTGCACGAAGCTTTTCATAGCATTTCTGACGTCTTTCAAGAAAATTCGCAACGGTTTCGGCATTGGGATAAAAATGCGGTGTTGTGCAGATCGTTTTTATCCCTGCCGCCTGAGCCATTGATATTTGTTTTAGTGATGTTTCAGTGTTATCGCTTCCGTGATCGCAGCCGGGGAGAATATGGGCATGGTAATCAAGCGATAAGTCGATTGAAAAGTTATTTCGATTCATAGCTGTCGGTATATGAATACTTTTTATACTTATAATTGTATTTGTATCTGTATGAGCGTTTGATTGACTTGATATTCATATCGTTGAGAACGACGCCGCAGAGATTACCTCCCGCACGCTTTACGGCGGCAATGGCATCGTTAAGCTCGTCTGTCGAGGTGTTGCCTGATTTTGCAATGAGAACAACTCCGTCAACGAATGTCGAAACTATCTGAGCGTCGGCAACCGTATTGATGGGCGGCGTGTCTATGATGATGTATTCATAGAGCTTTGAACATTCCTCAACAAAGCTTTTCATTCCTTCCGAGGAAAGAAGCTCGGAGGGGTTGGGAGGAATCGTACCCGTGCAGACGATTGAAAGCGGAATGCCTTCAACATCGTAGATGCTGAGATCCTGTATCTTTGCAAGGAAATCGCAAAGACCCGTTGTCGGATTTATTCTCCAAAGTCTGCGCTGACTCGGTTTTCTCATATCTGCGTCAATAAGAAGCGTTTTCTTTCCGAGCATTGCAAAGCTTATTGCAACATTCGCCGCAGTGAGGCTCTTTCCGTCGGATGGGTTTGAGCTTGTTATCGCAAAGGTTCGGCAGGCTCTTTTGGAATCTGCCGTCATGCAAAACATCAGGCTCGTTCTAAGCTTTACATAGGCTTCCTTGATTGCGAAAGGGGAGTCGTTATTAAGAAGACGTTTTCTGTTGATTGCTATGGCTTCGCTCTTTGCGTTCTGCTTAGGCATTGCTATCTTTTTCATAGCTGATCACGCCTCCTTCCTTCAACGACCAATAATTGTATTTGCCCGAAACGTTTATGTTGGGTATCTGACCGAGGACTGTCAAGCCGGGGATATTTTCAAGATCCTCCGAAAGGTAAACTGTTGTATCGGATATTGCCCTTAGAACAATAATAATAAATGCAATAATTATTCCTACTATAAAACCTATCGCCGAATCGAAAACGGTTCTTGGCGAGGATTTTTCCGTTGCGACTTCGGGCTGATCGACAACCTCAACTCCGCCTGCTTTGGTAATTCTGACAATTTCCTGCGGCGCAATGGTTATGAATGACTTTGCGACCTTGCACGAAAATTCGGGGTCGGGGCTTGTAACCGAAAGTTCAAGAAGCTGAGTGTCGGAAATTATGGAAACCTCGACCATTTCCGAGAGCTCTTTTCTCGACAGCTTGTTCGTATAGTTCAGATCTTGCAAGACCGAGTCAAGAACCGCATTGCTCTGGAATATTTTTGAATAGGTCGAAGCAAGACTTTCGGCAGCCTGGAGGTCATTGTTATTGATAACGCCGGAGGTTGACACCCCGTTTGAGCTGTTATAAACATAGAATGTTGCGGTTGATTTATATGTGGGGGTAACAAGAAAAGACACAGCAAAAAACACGGCGGCGGCAATTGCAGCACCGCTGAGCAGCAGCCAGTGTAAATTTTTCAAAACCAGACCGAAGATGCTCCATGCCGACATTTCTTTTCTGGTTCCGTTTTTACGCTGAAAAATGGACTCATTCATAATGTAAAGCTTAACCTCCAATGCTATAATGCGCATATATAATGTAATGGACAACGGGCTATAAATCTATGCCTATTCAATGCCAATACATTTTCTTAATTAGAAATAACAACACATTATACTTCATCATTTTATTCTTTGTTATGATAACACAATGTTCTTATAAAAGCAATAGTTTTGTAAAATACGGTAGCAAATTAGGGGAAAATAACAAAGATTTGCACATGTGTTTTTGATGTTGTTGTCATAATGTATATATTTCTGTAATTCGTTTTGTGACAATCTTGTAAAAATATTTTCTTAACCTCAACAATTGTTAAAATTTTCTTAAATAATAAAATAGAATTTAATTTTAAAAAGAAATATGTCGAAATATGACGGTGCAAAAGCTGAGCATATGCTTATTCAGAGTTTAAGGAAGCATAATGGCTTTTTAGATTAGGACTTAATTAATTTTTCGTTATCCGCACATAATGATTTTTTTTGAAAGTTTTTAAAAGATTATTTAAACAAAGGCTTGACATTTTCAAAATTTGTGGTAGAATAACTCAGGTATCCGGGTGTAGCGCAGGTGGTAGCGCGCTTGAATGGGGTTCAAGAGGCCGTGAGTTCGAGTCTCGCCACTCGGACCATTATCGACAATCTTCTTTTGAGGGTTGTCGATTTTTTATTTTCTGCCTTATTTTAAATTTGATAACGTATATAATTTTGATTATCGGTGAAAATAGGGTAGAGGTGAAGAAAATGATTGAACAGGATACAATTCGACTGCTCAGGGAATGTGATGCAGGCGTTAAAATGGGAGTTGCGGCGATCGACGATGTGCTCTCGGACGTTAAAAACGAAAAATTCAGAGCAAAGCTCATGGATTTGAAGGACGACCACCGGCAGCTTAACGGTGATATTCAGAAGCTTCTCGGCAAGTATCACGACGACGGAAAGGACCCAAACCCGATTATAAAGGGAATGTCACAGCTGAAAACGAATTTTAAAATGGCTGCCGAAAAATCCGATGCGACAATTGCCGATTTGATGACCGACGGATGCAATATGGGAGTTAAATCCCTCAGCCGATATCTTAATCAGTACAAGGCTGCCGATGAAGCGTCAAAAGAACTGACAAAAAGACTCATTAAAATCGAAAGCGATTTTACAGCCGAAATAAGACCTTTTTTATAAGATTTAGCCTGCATTTTTTGCAGGTTTTATTTTTTTACTTTAACAGTTATACAAAACGATAATAATGTACAGACAACTGTATAACAAAGTGTCTTGATATTTGTATAATAATATGTTATAATTTTAACAATATTTTTAGACAGGAAGTGATAAAATGGCAAGTCAGCGTTCGGGTGATAAGACAAAACTGATGCTTGCAGAATCGTTAAGAAATCTGATGCGGAAAAAACCTCTTGATAAGATCAAAATCCATGAGATAGTTGATGCCTGCGGGGTAAACAGACAGACATTTTATTATCATTTTCAGGATATTTATGCTCTTGTCGA
>CAVGRW010000090.1:0-9809 GCA_963631735.1 Bacteroidaceae bacterium
TATGTCGAATAAGAAAAATGTGCCTGTGGCAGGTAAAACTGTCGCAGGCAAAAACAATTATAACAAGAATAAATCAAGTCAGCGAAAAAAAGCCGAAGCGGAGAAAAACGCAAAACGCCTGCTTGAGGAGAAGAAAAAGAAACAAAAGCAGCGTGAAAAGCGCAGTGAGGAAATTCGCAGACAGCGCCGAAAGGCTTCGGAAAAAGAGACAAGGATTGCCGAAAGAAAAGCGAAGAAGGAAAAAGCGAAGATTTTGCGCAAACGCCGCAAGGTACGCTTTGTTAAAAAGTTTCGTTATTATACGAGTAAGAAATTTCTTTCTTCACTGAATTATTTTCGCATTTTTACCTGTATTGTTTTGCCGATAGCCCTGATCATTACGGCGAGAGTTTGCATTTCCCGGTCGGTTCTTGTGAATGTTCCGTCGGAGATAAGAGCAACCGAGTTCAACGGAAGAATTGAAAGCGAAACGGTCGCAGGGGACAGTATTTTTAATATTCAACAGCAGCAGGTTTTTGTTGATGCTATAAATTCAAGAGGCAGTCGTAAATTCAGCTTTTATTTTAATTCTGTTGTGAATGTCGGCGATGATTTTTCGACGGACGATCTTTGCTTCGGAAATCCGAAAACGAATGACTGCGTGCTGATTGCAACGGTTTACGACAAAGACAATACCGTGCTTTACCGTTCGCTCGGTCTTGAGCCGGGCAAGGAAATAAACCATGCCAAGCTTTTCGGCGAGTTGAGCTACGGAATACATGATGTCAAGGTCGCAGTCAATGCCTATGACAAAAATACAAACGAAAAAATCGGCACAAGATATGCTAAAATAAAAATTGCGGTCGGTGTGGAGTACAATGGCGAAGAATAAATCGAAAAAGTCAATAGTAGTTATCGTTGCGGCTGTGATTGCCGTGGCGCTTTGCGTGATCGCATTGACGGGGAGTGCTCCTCGTATAAGACTGTCGCTTACGAGCGCCGGAAAGGTCAGCGACGGAATTCTGAACGGAGTTGACTCAGACGCCCATATAACAAGCGTGCCCGAGGGCGAGATACGCTACTTGATAAACAAACGCATTATGTTTGAAAACAGCTATTCACTCGGAAGTGTTATGCTTGAAAATCCCGAGAGCTGTCAATATGATATTAAGTTCGTTATTTATAAGGACGACGGCGAGATGATTTACACGTCACCGATGATAAAGCCAGGTCAGTGCCTTGAAAAGGATAAGCTTTCGACCGTGGTTAAGACGGGAGAGTATAACTGTTCATATTCGGCGCAGGCATATCAAAACGGCGAGCTTAAAGGTGAGGTCACGGGTGTTGTGACTGTAACGGTAGGTTAATTTGAATATTTATAAAACTGTCGCATTGTCGGCAGTCTTTTTTGCAAAAAACACCTCGGAAATTCTTCTTGAAAAGAGTCTCCGAGGTGTCGGTCTATTATGTGTTTTTATCTGTTGTCAATCTTGTAGATTGCGTAAGCAAGGAACTGACCGTTAACGAAGTCACAGCCGTTTGTGATGATGAAATCCTTATATGCCTGAACGTAGATACCCTCTGACATTGTGCCGGGATTTGACTTCTTTGTCGGGTGAGTAAAGCTTGTTGTTCTCGGTGCGGCTGAGCTCGAAATGTGAACCATTGTTGCCGTTGTTCCGTCATAGTCCGAGATGTTAAGGTCGGGGTTGTAGCACTCCATGTGATATGCCCAATGAGAGTGACCGTTGAAGAATACAACGTTGTGATACTTTTCCATGAGCTTTCTGAAGCGTCTCTCGTCCTTGTTGCCCTTGAAATAGGGGATTGTGTAGAAAAGACCCCAATCGTTATAGATGTTGCCCTCGCCGAGGAACGGGTTGCCCTTGGGAGCGTTGAGGAAGGTGTGGAAATAGAGGTAAACTCTCTTGTCCTTGTACTTCTCAAGCATTGCTTCAAGCCAATCCTGCTGCTCGTCCGTTACGATCTGAACGAAAGGAACATAAGCGTCCTTAATCTGGCTGAAGAAAATGAATACGTCACCGTTTGTTTCCTCACCAGAGTAAACGAAATCGTATCCGTTATCGGCAACGTCAAGAACACCTGCCGGCTTGTTGTCGGAGAATACGCCGACATTGACGTTTGCTTTCCATGACTCATAGTTGAACTTGTCTCTGCAATCGTGGTTGCCCTTGCAGGAGAAAACGTTGAAATCATGCTGATCGTTGTATTTGTGGAATGATTCGTATGAGGAAGTCTCGCCCTCATATGAAAGGTCGCCCGAAACACCGACGATTGAAACGCCCATATCGTCGAGGAAGTTAAGAGCCTGCGGATAAGAGGTATCCGACCAGTCGTTGCCCTCGTCATCGAAATATCTGCCGAAGTGAACGTCACTGAGTGAGCCGAAGCTGTAGGTCATGTCGCCGTAATCGGGAATGTTCTCCTCGGGAATCTTGTCTGTATCAAGGAGCTGATCCTGATAATAGAGGAGAATGGTCTCCGCACCGTCGGGAATTGCAAGGAATGAGTTTGTCTCGTGCTCGCCCTTGCCCTTCTTTACGTCAACCTGTGCGAACCAGCTGTAGGGAACAACCTTGCCGCTCGGCGAGCTTGTTGTAAGCTTGTTGCCCTGTGCGTCACCCCAATAGAGCTCGTAGGTTGCGTCAAAATTAGCCGTAACCATTGCCGTGCCCTCGGCGGAGCCTGCTTCCTCATTGGCGAAAACAAAGTTTGCGTTTGCCTTAACTCCGTCCGACGGAATCGGAACGGGAGCGATAATTCCGGCAGAAATGAGAGCCGAAAGTATGAGCGCAATAAGCTTTTGCATGAAATTGACTATCATATTTTTCCTCCGAATTTTATAAAATTGTGTATCCGTTGATACCGGGAATATTATACCATTTTTAACTGTTGGAAATCAATACCTTCTTGACATTTGTGTTATAATTGTATATAGAAAAAAGAACGGAGGTTTTGTTATGAAGGATTTTTACGATATTATTAAGTCACGCAGAAGCGTAAGGGGCTACAAGAGCGATGAAGTTCCTGCCGATAAGCTTGCAAGAATTCTTGAAGCCGGCACATATGCGCCGACCGGCAGAGGAAAGCAGTCACCGCAGATCATAGCGATAAAAGATAAGGCAACAAGAGATAAAATTTCTGCGCTCAATGCCGCAATTCTCGGCACCGACAGCGACCCTTATTACGGTGCGCCTGTGATAGTTCTTGTGCTTGCCGACGGAAACGCAAACACATTTGTTGAGGACGGAAGCTGTGTACTTGAAAATCTCATGCTTGCCGCCGAAGCCGAGGGTCTCGGCTCAGTTTGGATCCACCGTGAACGTGAGATTTTTGACAGTGAGGAGGGCAAAAAGCTCCTTCATGAATGGGGGCTTCCCGAAACGCTCCGCGGTGTAGGCTCTATTGCGCTCGGCTATCCCGCCGTTGAGCCGAGAGATGCCGCTCCGAGAAGAGACGGCTATATTAAGTATATTTGAGCACAAATTGATTACAAATTGTAACTTTTTGTAACTTTTATAAAGTTTGTTTATTATCAACAATTAAGTGCTTGAAAACCGACGATATATATTATATAATATACAATAAAACAAGCTGTATTGCTTACAAAAAATTGAAAATTTGGAATAAAAACCACATTTTTAACGCCCGAAAATTTGACATTTGTAACCTTTTATGTTATACTCCTGTCCGTTGTGCGAAAACTACCGACAGGAGTTATTTTTATGAAAACACTTATAAAAAGAATAATGCCGGTTCTTTTGGCAATAGTTACTATCCTTACGATCGCTTCTTTTAACACTGCGAGCGCAAAGGGATACAATTGTACGAGTGCAAAGCTTCAGCAGCTCATCAATGAGTGGGAGGGCGTCTATTGGACGGGTTCGTTCAGAACCGCAACAACCTGTAAGGGCTTTGCCGATATGATGTTCAACGAGCTTTACGGCAACGGCGGCGTAGGCGCTTATAATTCGGGCGCTTACAGCTATTATGTTCCGACTCCCCGTAAGGCAACCGAGATCGCAAGACTCAGCTCGGCGGGCTACCGAGATTTTTATAACATCATGCACAAGGCGGCTTCGGGCGACTACATTCAGTGGGCAACAGCTTATTCGCAGCATTCGTCAATTTTCATTTCGTGCGATGAGAACGGCTTTTATGTTTTCGACAGTAACTACGTTGAACCGTATCTCTGCGCCGTGCACTATATCACATATGAGTATATCACAGATGTGACATACGGTGTATCTCTTTACAGATCGACCTCAAGTGCCGCCGCTGTAAAGAAGGAAGTAAAAAAGACTGTTGCAAAGAAACCGGCGCCGAAAGTCATTCCTTATGAATTTGAGGAAAAAAACGTTGACCTTTCATACATGGAGACCTATACACCGTCCGTTAAAGGCGGAAAGAAAATCACAAGCTGGACATCATCGGACGATCATGTTGCCGTTGTAAGCAATGACGGCGTTGTTGAGGGCGTTTCCGGCGGAACTGCAGTGATCACTGCAATAAATGCAGAGGGTAAGTCAACACAGATGACCGTAACGGTTGAGGATACCTCGGTCAAGAGAATTATCGGTGTACTTCTTGAGGGCTTCAAGCCGATGGATGTGAGCGATCTCATTGCATAAAGCAAATTACAGAAAATAAGCGTGACCGAAAGGTCACGCTTATTTTCTGTCTTTATATCCTTCTGTCCTTATAATAGAATTCCTCGTCATGTTTGCCGATTTCACGCAGCACCCGGCACGGATTGCCGACCGCAACAACATTCGGCGGAATATCCTTTGTGACAATTGAGCCTGCACCTATAACGGAATTGTCGCCGATTGTTATGCCCGGCAAAATAACCGCTCCTGCGCCTATCCAAACGTTTCTGCCGATGTGAACGTCAATATTATACTGCATTGCTTTCTCACGCAAGGAGGGGAGAATCGGATGCCCTGCCGTTGCTATAGTGACGTTCGGACCTATCATCGTTCTGTCACCGATATAAATATGCCCGTCATCAACGAGAGTGAGATTGAAATTGGCATAAACTCTTTTGCCGAGATGGACATGTGCCCCGCCCCAGTTGGCATAGTAGGGCGGCTGAATAAATGTGCCCTCACCGACCTCCGCAAAGGAGAGCTTTAAAAGCTCGTTTATTCTCTCATCGTCGCCCATGCCGAGAGTGTTATATTCCTTCATATATTGAACGCAGGTTGCCTGAACGCTGAGAATGTCCTCAACACTGCTGTCATACAGCATACCTTTTTCCATTTTTTCGGCTTCGGTCATAATCAGCCCTCCGATTGATGATTTTCTAAAGTATATCAAAATAAATTTTTTACGTCAAGGCATTATTGACAGCAAACGAAAAAAGAATTAGAATATAAATGAAAAAAATTCAGAACAGGAGGAATTGTTATGTCTGAAAAGATTATTGCAGAGGTCAAGGCGCTCATTGCTGCTCCGTCATGCTGCCCCGAGGCAAAGGCAGCCGCCGAAAGCTGGCTTGCCGCAGTCGGCACCGAAAAGGAGGCGGAGGAGACAAAAAAGCTCGTCGCCGAGCTTGAGGATGATATTGAGCCGATTGACGATCTTATCGCATTTGCAAGCTCTCCGAAGTGCAAGGAGTTTTTCGGAGACAAGGCAGAGGGCTTTTTGGCTCACGCAAAGGAGCTTAAAGCGTCGGGAGCAAAGTATTGCGACTGCCCGGCATGTGCCGCTTGCGCCAATATTCTTGAGCTGCTCAAATAAAATGTAATCAAAAAAGCAGGGCGAAAATCTTTGTATGATTTCCACCCTGTTTTTATTTTTTCTTTAAAAAGTCAATGCCGAATACCCTGTGAATGGGCTTTGTTATCTTTGATTTCAACCGCTGCGTCTGTGACATCCAGCTTCCCGAATACCAATGAATAGAAATTGTGTTTTCCGTTTTGCTCATGATTCCTGTGTTGCTGCCGTAGGGGTTCATGTAGTCGCTCGGCAAAATCAGCGCCCCTGCAACGGTCTGCATTTTGCCGTCAAGCTTCAGTCCGTGGCGAAGCAGAGCGTCTGTGTTGAGCCGCGGACAGGTAACCGTTCCGCTTTTCCCGTCAAGATACGGCTCATATTCTTTAACCATAGCCGTAATGGCTTCTCCGTGAGCGACAGAACCGAAGCCGAGCCCCGTTGCGACATAATCGGGATTTTCCAGGCCGAAAAACGCTTCGTTATCAAGAAGAAAATCCATATTTTTAATAAGCTCAACATCGGTGTCGAAATATATTCCGCCGTTTTTTTCGATTATTTCAAGACGTGCAAAATCGCTGAGAAAAGCATATTTCTTTTCTTCGGCGCACATTTTGGTATATCCCGTCGAATTAACGTCATAGTTGCTCTCGTTCCATTCGATTATTTCATAATCGGGGCAGAACTTTCTCCAGCTCGCTATACATTTCTTTACGGATTTCGGCTTTTCACCGCCGCCGAACCAGCAATAGTGGATTTTTTTCGGAATCATTCGGTCACCTCTTCGGATTTTATTGCGAAGTGATTTCATTCAATGCAATTGAATTATTTCGTCAAAAGGACGGACTTAGTTAAAAAGTCCCGTTCCGGAGAACAGGACTTTCTTCTGGTGAGGATGAATGGATTTGAACCATCGACCCCTTGCATGTCAAGCAAGTACTCTAACCAACTGAGCTACACCCTCAAAGCAGAGATATTTTATCATACTTTTTGTACTTTGTAAAGGGTTTTACAAAAACTTATAAAATCATTTTCTCTTTTTTCTTGAAATATATACCAATATAGGTTATACTCTATTTATATAACCGCTGAGGACAGCATTTCGCTTCAATCAGTGGTTATTTTGAGGGAAGATGAAAGGAGAAGTATGTATTACATTATAATGGACCTTGAGTGGAACAACGCCTTTGTTCACCGAACCAAGAGCTTCATGAATGAGATTATTGAGGTCGGCGCTGTTATGCTCAACGAGGAGCTTGAAGAAATAAGCGAATTTTCATGCTTTGTTAAATCTAAAATCGGCAAGAAAATACGCAGCAATATTAAAAAGCTGACGCATATTACAAATGACGATATGCGAAGCGGCGAGCCCTTTGAAGCGGTGATGAAGAAGTTTCAGGAATGGATCGGTGACAGGGAGAACGTTATTCTTACCTGGGGCAACAGCGATATCCGTGTTATTATCGAAAATTTTCGTCTTCTTATGGGTAATGAGACCGTTCCGTTTTTGTCAAATTATACCGATGTTCAGCGGTATTTTCAGATCAAAAGAAATATTCCCGTTGATAAGCAGCTCGGACTTTTCAATGCCGCCGAGGATGTCGGAATGGATCCTAACAGCTTTTCTCATCACAGGGCGCTGGACGACAGCCTACTGACTGCCGAGTGCTTCAGACGTGTGCGTGACGATGATTTCGGAAGATATATTCTGCCCTGCGACAATGCGTTTTATGAGAAGCTTTTTTTCAAGCCCTATGCGATCAGCAATATCAACAGTCCGCTTGTTGACAAAACTCTGCTCAATTATACCTGCGAGGAATGCGGAGTCAAGGGCAAGCTTATAAAGAAATGGCGCTATTCCAATCAATATTTCCGTGCGATATATGAATGTCCGCAGTGCGGCAAGCGCGTTCGTGTCGCCGTGCGCTTCAAGAAATATTATGACACTCTCGACACGAGAAAAACGGTTACGCTCATTACCGACGACGAACAGTCTATGCCTATACAAAATGGCCTTGAATGATTTATTCAAGGTCTGTTTTTTTGTGTAAACCGTAAAATGTGAACAATTTTTAAATAAGTGATTGACAAACAGCTCATTCTGGTATAGAATAAATCGAACTCTTTAAGAGCGGTACAGTGATGCCGACAAGATTTTACATGAAGCAGAGCAGGGTCTGTATATATCCTTATGTAATTTTGTGTCTTGTCGCACTGTGCGACAGGGCATTTTCTTTTTTCGGAGGCTCACATGAATAAGAAAATCATGGACGAAGCGGCTCTTGGTAGAGCCGTAATGAGAATCTCACACGAAATAATCGAGAAAAACAAGGGAACGGAAAATATCGTACTTGTCGGAATCAAGCGCAGGGGAATTTACCTCGGACAGATGATTCACGACAATATCATGAAGATTGAGGGCATTGACGTCCCGTTCCAAACCTTGGATATACATTTTTACCGTGACGACCTGACAAAGGAGAGCGAAGCTCCCATTTATAACGCGGAAAGCAACCAATTTGAGGTCACAAATAAAAAGATTGTTCTTGTTGACGATGTTATATATACGGGCAGAACGGTCAGGGCGGCAATCGAAGCGATTTTCACAATGGGCAGACCGTCTCAGATACAGCTTGCAGTGCTCATCGACAGAGGACACCGTGAGCTTCCGTTTAAGGCGGACTACATCGGCAAGAGCATACCGACCTCGAGAAACGAGACGGTATCGGTCAAGGTCGAGTGCATCGACGGCGAAACGGGCGTAGATTTGCTCACAGACTAAGGATTTGAACACGAACGTGTTTGAAATAAAGGAAAATAACGGAGGTACATCAAATGAAACTCACCTACAATGTCAAAGACAAACCGAAGTTCGGTCAGCTGATCGTTTTTGGTTTCCAGCAGGTTCTTGCCATTCTTGCGGCAACAATCGCAGTTCCGACAATCATCGGTAACGGAATGTCGCAGTCGGCAGCTCTTTTCGGAGCAGGCGTCGGCACAATCGTTTATCTTCTCTTCACAAAGTTTAAGAGCCCCGTATTCCTCGGCTCATCGTTCGCTTTCATCGGCTCAATGCTCGCAGCATTTGCAGGAGCAATCTCCGAGGCGGCAGGACATTTCGGACTTATCATCGGTGCGGCATTCGCAGGACTTGTTTATGTCGTTATCGCAATCGCGGTAAAATTTGCAGGTGTTAAATGGATCAACAAGCTTATGCCTGCCGTTGTTATAGGACCCACGGTTTCAATCATCGGCTTGTCGCTTGCAGGCAACGCAGTCAGCGACCTCACACTCGGCAAGGTTATGACCGAGGTTACAACTCAGACAGTTGAAAACGGCAAGATCGTTGACGTTGTTTCTTCCGTATCGACCGCAAGCCCCTATGTTGCTCTTATCTGCGGACTTGTAACTCTCTTTACGGTTATTCTTTGCTCGGTTTACGGCAAAAAGATGACAAAGCTCATCCCGTTCATAATCGGTATCCTTGCAGGCTATGTTGTAGCTGCGATCTTCACCGTAATCGGTATCAAGACAAACAACACGGCTCTTCAGGTTATCGACTTCACGGTTTTCCATGACCTTAAATTGTTCTCCGTTCCCGATTTCACATTCCTTAAGGCTGCACAGGGCGCTAAGGAAATCGACGGTCAGTATCTTGCAACCGTTGCTGTTGCTTATGTTCCCGTTGCATTCGTTGTATTCGCAGAGCACATCGCAGACCACAAGAACCTTTCCTCAATCATTGAGCAGGATCTTCTCGAGGAGCCGGGTCTCCACAGAACGCTTCTCGGTGACGGCGTAGGCTCAATGTTCGGCGCAATCTTTGGCGGCTGTCCGAACACAACATACGGCGAGTCGGTAGGCTGCGTAGCAATCACCGGTAACGCTTCTGTTGTAACTATCCTCACAACAGCAATCATGTGTATGATCATTTCCTTCTTCGGACCGTTCGTAACGTTCCTTGCAAGTATCCCGAACTGCGTAATGGGCGGCGTTTGCATCACGCTCTACGGCTTCATCGCAGTCAGCGGACTCAAGATGATCCAGCAGGTTGACCTCGACGACAACAAGAACCTCTTCGTTGTAGCGGTTAT
>CAVGRW010000091.1:0-5907 GCA_963631735.1 Bacteroidaceae bacterium
TATGTAAAGAAAGATTTAAATAATATTTCCCAAAAAGTTCAAAAAAATGCTACAATATACTTGACTCTTGTGTTATAATAATACCGTTAAAAATGAAAACTGGGGTAAATTGATGAATTATACAGGAAAAATTTGCGACGGATGCCGAGAACCGTTCAACGACGGCGACGATATTGTTGTTTGTCCGATATGCGGAACACCTCAGCACCGAAGCTGTTACGAAAAAAATCATAAATGTGTCAACGAGTATCTCCACTCGACGGACTTCACATGGACGGATCCCGACGAGGAGAAGCAAAAAGCGGAAGCCGAGCAGGCTGCCCGTGAGGAACAGTCTCAGCCCGAGCAGCAGCCGTTTGTTCAGGCGACGCCGCAGAGCATGGAATCTGTTTTCATGCGCGGAGTGCTCTACGACCCGAAGGACGATATCGGCGGAGCGACCGTCGGCGAAGCAGCCGATTACATTCAGAATTCCGCTCCGAGATATATTTCCAAATTCATGAAGCAGAAAAAGAGAAACGGCAAGCTCTCATGGAATTGGGCGGCATTTTTCTTCGCCCCCTATTGGTTCTTTTACAGAAAGCTTTACAAGGCAGGCGCCGTTTTCCTTGCGCTCTCGGTTGCGCTGAGTCTTGCAACGATTTCTCAGACCGAAAAGGTGTACGGCGTTTATGAAAAGATGGTCTCCGTTCAGCAGGAGATAAGCGAGCTCGTCAAGGGTAAGGACGATCTCTCCGGCGAGGACAGTCAAAAGTTTGATAAACTCTATGCCGAAGGAAAAGAACTTACTAAGGCGGCAATTCCGACGCTTGCCATTATATTATTGATTCAAAAAATCATTCCCAATACAATTGCTGCGCTTATCGCAAACTATTTGTTCAAGAAAAAAATGCTCAAGGTCATCAGCCTTGCACACGACGCATCGACTGAGCCGAACATTGTTAAATATACAATTATGCGTAACGGCGGAGTTGCGGTTATTATGCCGATAATCGCAATTATGGTAGATAATTATCTACCGAGTCTGCTGTTGAACATTGCATATAAAATAAATTTCTGATTTCAGGAGGACTTTTTATGAAAATCAAGAAAGCTATAATCCCCGCCGCAGGTCTCGGAACAAGAGTTCTGCCCGCATCGAAGGCTGTTCCAAAGGAGATGCTCAACATCGTTGACAAGCCTGCGATTCAGTACATTGTTGAGGAAGCCGCAGCGGCAGGCATTGAGGATATCCTCATAATCACAAACAGAGGCAAGGGCGTCATCGAGGATCATTTTGACCACAGCTACGAGCTTGAGGATAAGCTGGCAAAGAACCCGAGCAAGAAGAAGCTCTACGAGGACGTTCTTCACTGTTCAAACATTGCTAACGTTTATTTCCTTCGTCAGAAGGAGACAAAGGGTCTCGGCCATGCTATCATGTGCGCAAAGAGCTTTGTAGGCAACGAGCCGTTCGCAATTCTCTACGGTGACGACGTTATCATCAACAACGAATATCCCGTAACAAAGCAGCTTTGCGACATCTATGACGCAACAGGCAAGGGCGTTGTAGGCGTTAAGGAAGTTCCGAGAAAGGACGTTCCTAAGTATTGCTCGCTTGACGTTACACATCACGAGGATAACCCGAAGGTTATGGATGTTCACAACATCATCGAGAAGCCGACAGACGATCAGATCATGTCCTGCTATTCGATTCTCGGCCGTGTCGTTGCTCCGCCGCAGGTATTTGATTATCTTGCAGAGGATCTTGCAAAAACTCCCGAGGGAGAGGAGCTTTATTTCACGGATACGCTCACACGTCTCGGCAAAGAAAACAATCTTCTTGCTCTTGACTTTGACGGAATCAGATATGATATGGGCAACAAGCTCGGTATCATGAAGGCTAACTGTGAGGTTGCTCTTAACCATGACGAAATCGGCGAGGATTTCAAGGCATATATCAAGGATCTTGCAGCAAAGCTTTGATAAACATAATATAATTAAGGCGTTCACTCTCAGCTGAGGGCGAACGCCTTTTTATTGATTTATTATAATGTAATGCCTGCCTCTTTCAGCGAATTTGCGGCCTGAACATCGGGGCGCAGATAATTGAGATAGTAGTCACGGTTGCGGCGCTTCATTTCATAAACCACATCGGGATCGTTAAAAAGCTTCTCGACATTTGCCATACATTCGTCAACGTTTTCAAAGTCGAGATAGTTTTTGCCTACCTCAAAATCACCCGTCACCTCATAACGGAGCTTTTCGTTTATGATTGCACGGGAGGCGGCGACATATTCGCCCGTTTTCCAGCCGATAGAGCCGTGCAAGCCCATACTTCCGATGCAGATATCCGACTCCTTTATAGTTTCAAGAAATTTTTCACGTTTGGTTAAGCTTCCCGATAAAACAAGCTCGGGGCAAAGCTCCCTTGCAAGCTCGCCGTCATAAATTCCCGTCACCGAATTGTTCGGATATTCCTTTCTCAGTGCTTTTGCTATTTCAATTCGCATTGAATTCACTGCGTCAAGATTTTTTTCCGATGTCTGCGAAGCGCTCCAAAGACGTGTCATAAACAAAATTTTCTGCTCATCTTTTTTGTTCGGAACGGCTTCAAAGCGGTCATATGTGAAATACTTCAGCGGCTTTCTTCCCCTGAAAAAATTAACGGTTTCAATCAACTTTTTTTCGGGATTGTGATTGAAATAATCGTTTCCGTCACAGGTCGCAAGATAGTTGAAGCCCCACCTGTAAATTTTATCGCTCTGCTTTGGGAAAAGCTTGGTGTTCAGCTCGTCAGAAAAACTGCGTTTGAAATAAAAATCGCAGGCTTTCATATATTTATTGATTTCGGCAGGGTCACGGAAATTATAGCCGTCCGCCATGTCATAAGCAAGGCGCTTGCCGTCGATTACCGCCTCCATTATGCTCGCCGAGGGCATTTTGACATCCGTATTCAGTTTCAGCCTGAGCTTGCCCTGCTTTTCGAGCAAAATAAATCCCGTCAGCACCGAACAAAGGTGCGGCGTTCTTGCAGGAATATTCAGCGTCACATCTGTCATACAAAACCCTCCAACCGCATTTGTTATTTATTATAACACAAATTTATTCGCTCAACAAGATATGAAATAAAGCAAAAGCAGACATTGAAATCACATCAATGTCTGCTGAAATTTTTTCAATCCGAGTATATAGTCCGCCGATACATTATAAAATTTACACAGCGTAATAATATGCCTTACGGGAATTTCGTTTTCGCCGTTTTCGTATCTTGAATAAACCTGCTGTGTTGTTCCGAGCAGCTTTGCAATATCCTTTTGCTTTAAATCATGGTCCTCTCTCAATTCCCGAATAATCTTGTTATATTCTTTCATCAATACCACCAAAAGAATTTTAATACATCAAATAAGATGTATTGACAAATACACTTAATGTGGTGTATTATATCCGAGAAAGGAGAATTTATTATTAAAAGAACAAAACAAAAAGGAGATTTTAAAATGGCAATATGTAAAAACTGCGGAAACAAAATAAGTAAAAATGATACTTTCTGCGAAAACTGCGGCTGCAAGGTAGTCGCCGAAAACGAGTACACACAGCAAGCCCCCGTCACACCGGTTCAGCCGGTAAATAACCCCTACATTCAACCTCAGTACGTGGCGATTGCTCCCGACCCCAAGAAGAACACGCTGAGTGCATGGGCTTTCTTCGGATATTCAATCCTGTTCGTAATTCCCGTGCTCGGCTTGATTCTTAATCTGATTTTCTGCTTCAATTCGTCCAACATAACCCGCAGAAGCTTTGCGAGGTCATATTGGTGCTGGTATATCATCGTTGCAATTGCGGCAATCATTATCGTTGCAAGCGGAGCGTCTCTTTCGTTTTTATTCTAAACAAGGAGGAGGAAAACTATGTTTTGCAGAAAATGCGGCGCCGAAATTGCCGAGGGCTCAACAACCTGCCCCTATTGCGGTACACGAACCAAAAACGCCAACCGTGAATATGTTTCGGCTCAAATAGATAAAATTAAAAATTCCGATAAATTAAATGAAGTCAAAGACGAGGTCAAGGAAAAAGTCTCCAACTTCAAGAAACCGACAAAGCCTGCGATTATTGCTATCGGAGCCGCCCTTGCGGTTATAATTATAGTGATATGCGCCGTCAGCGGAAGCGGCTCGGTGACAAGCAAAATGAAAAAAGCGCTTAAAGATAACGATTATCAGAGCGTTGAAATCGAATATTACAATGCAATGTCAGACTCTTCCAAGCTCAAAAAGGTTGACAAGCTGATTGCCGACAAGCTTAACGATATGATCAAGGATATTGATAAATTTGACTTCAAGAGTGAAGCACAAAATAACGATCAGGCTGTTAACACTTGGCTGGCTAAATACGGAACACTTATGTCTTCGGAATACCACTACAGCGGTGAAGATTTCCCCTTAGGCAACTGCATTTCAATGAACAATCAGGCACTGTGGAATGAGCTGTGCAGCAAAATAAGCGACGCTCAGTCATACTGCGACGGCGTAAGACTTTATAATCAGAAGGATTATTCCGGAGCTGTTGAGCGCCTGTGCATCGTTGACGAAGAAAGCGGCTGCTATTCGGACTCGCAAAGCCTGATAAGCGAAAGCCTTAACCAATACATTGACGCAGTAATCAAGGAAGCCGATTCGTATATGAACTCCGGCGACTACGATACCGCTATACAAACCTTGGACGATGCCGGTTTAAGGTTCAATGACGATGAAAGTCTTACGGGATATGCAGACAACATAAGCAAGAAACTGGCGGAAGCAAAAGCAAACCACGCTCAGTCATATGCAACAAAAGCCGAGGAATGTTTTAATAAAAAAGACGTGTATTCGGCAATCAGCAATATCAAATTCGCTTTGGAGCTTGCCCCCGACAGTGCCGCTTATCAATCATCTAAAGCAAAGTACGAGCAATATCTTCCGTTTGCATTGTATGAAGAGAATAACGTTTTGAAAAAAGAGGGCTCTCTTTATTTCAATAACTCCAGAACCGCAAACGATAACACCGAGCAGCAAAACGTTGCCTGTTACGATGCCGCTGTAACCGAGGAAAGCAACAAATGCACTTACACATACAAGCTCGGCAAAAAATATGATACTGTCGGCGGAACTCTTTTCCTGCCCCAGGACGACAAGGATAGCAAAAATCAATTATATTTTATTGCTTATGCCGACGGCAAAAAGATTTACACCTCCAAATACATGACAGCAGGTGTTCTTCCGCAAAAAATCAATTTCAACGTCAGCGACGTGGACACGCTGACCATAGAGGCATTTTGTATAAACGGCGAACGATACGGATCCGATCTTTATATCAGCAACTTTGTTGCACAAAAAGATTTTAAATAAATCCCGTCATTTATCTTAACCAAAAAAGCAGACATTGAAATCATATCAATGTCTGCTGAAATTTTTGTATTCAATTTTCTTTTAGTATCTTCCCTTTATCCATAACAATTGTTTCGTCAATCATCAACTTATTGCGATCAACGATACCGTGAGAAGCAATTATTATAATCTTATTCTTCTCCCGAAATTCGTTTAGAATTTCATATATTCTGTTTAAGTTTTCTTCATCAATAGCATTGAACGGCTCATCAAGCAAAATAATATCGGGGTCTTCCATAACCGCTTGGCACAAACCCAATCTTTGTTTCATTCCGAGCGAATATGTTTTAACCTTTTTATTTTTTACATTATCCAAATCAAAGAGCTTTATATTTTCCTTTATTGTATCTTTATTTATCGTATTTCGTATTGACGCTAAGTAACACAGGTTAAAATACCCTGTTTCATTTTCCATAAATTTCGGCGTTTCAATCACTACTCCAAAATTGCATTTTTTGTCACAAATTATTTCTCCCGAATCCGGAGTGATCAATCCGCAAAG
>CAVGRW010000091.1:5917-9199 GCA_963631735.1 Bacteroidaceae bacterium
TATATTTTTCCGTTTTCAAAGGTGTAGCTTATATTAGACAAGACTTCGTTTCCCTTTAAAACTTTAGTAATTTTATCCGCTTTTAACATTTCAAAACTCCTCCAATGAGCTCATGTAAATATATCTTTATTTTTCATTTTTAATGTAATAATTATTGACAGCAAAACAATAACTCCCAATTTAACGGCAATCAGCCAAAAGAAATACTGTGTATATCTTTCTCCGGCAATCCCCGGGCATTGAAATATAAAATATTCAGACTTTGACAATTGGGGAATAACAAGAGAAAACAGCATAAGAATTAAGACCGTTAGTTTGATTTTATATCCATATTGCAGGAACAAAAAAATAATCAAAAAAACAATGTAAGAAAAAGCCAAAAACAAAAAATAAAGCTTTATAAACGATACGACATTTTCAAACAGTTCTTTCCGACAATACAACAAATCGGCAACCGCTTTTGTTATTGACAAACAAAGTGAGCTTACAAAAAAATGAAAAAAGTAAAATCCGACGCTTTTCGCTTTTGAAAATCCAAATCGCGAACAAATTAAAACATTCATTTTATCTATGTTATCAATATAAGAAGCTGCAACTATAACAATTGATCCGACAATTGCCGCTGAAAATAAACTGTTTATAACCGATATGTACTCAACATTTTTAAAGCAGAGTAAGCTTATTTCCACAATATTGAATTTTGTTAAACCGGGAGCAGAAAACCACAAAGCAGTTAGGCAATTTATTCCCATCATTATAAAAAAGGTACCTATATAGCTCCTTTTAATCATAAACATTCCTTTCGCTTAACAAGAAAATATAAAACTCCGTTTGCAACAATTGTTTCGATAATTATATAAACAAGACTTCCGAAGTAATTGTTTTGCAATTCCGTCGGCGCTCCAAGATAAAATTCAATTATATATGCAACAATAATTATCGCCAGATTTTTCAGACAAACAATTGCAGCGGAAAGAAAGTGGTTTTTTAACAGAAAAAATACAACATAGTATTCCGTATAGCACATCAAACAAAAAACTGCCGTTTTAACAAGTCCCGAAAACATGCTGAAATCTAAGCCAATATCGGAAACAACGGAAAAGATTACGTGTGCGGCAAATACATAAATTGAATAGACAAAACTATATATAATACCTTTTGTTACTAAGGAAAAATAAACATCGTTTTTTAACCTTACCCGCAAAATAGGTTCAAAATATTCAACTCGCAAAATATAAGTTAACAGCACTATCCCGACAGACTGATTGAAATAAAGCTTTTGTGAGCCATACACCAAATCTGACATTGATACAGAATTAAGAACGAAAATATTATCGGGTATTCTGACATATTGAATCCAAATGGCAGCCATACAAACCGTAAGAAGTATAATATAAAGCCATAGGCTTTTCTTTTTAATCATCAGCATCATTTTATATAATCTTTCTCATATCTTTTTATGTTGAAATACGTTATAATCGACAAGCACAATATTATAAATATCGGCAAAACCGCCGCCTTAATCAATAAATCCGTTACTGTGTAATTTTCACTTGAAACAACATAATAGTCAGCAATACAGCCTAAATAAACAACCGGATGAATATATTGCGCTATCTTCTGAACCTTTTCTCCTGCGACTTCCAAAACATTCGGGAGAACATATGTGATCATAAAAAACGCCAAAGGCAATGACATATTCAAATATTTATTTGAGACAAAAAGCGGTGTTACGGTTGTCAGATTTACCAACGGAACAACATAAAGAATTATTATGACAACTTGACCGCAAACCATTCCGATAAACTGTTCCAAGCTCTGAATTTCTATACCGAGCGTTCCCTGCACCTGAATTCCGTTAATCGGTGGCTTAGCTAAAATCGGAGCAATTGTAATTACAGCCGAAACCGCTGCAATAATAACCGACATGTATATACTCTGAGATGCAAAAGAAGAAAAAACATATTTTTTATATTTTTCCCTTGTTACTATCATATTGCCAAACCCATAGTGCAGATTTGTAAACATTTGTGAACCGAACATCACCGAAAAACATATAATATATGCAAGCGGAATATATGACGCCGCCTCGCCATTAAAGAACAGCCGAGAAGCATAGCTTATACCCGAAAAGCCGTCTACTATTTCCTGCAATTTGCTTATATCTCTCGTTGCCCCTTCATCTATGGCAATTTGAAGCTGCCTTTGTATGCTTTCTGCGCTTTGACTGACAGAGAAAAAACAAATAGCAACTATAATAACTAATGCCACAAAAAGGATTATATTTACATATGATTTTGAATATCTTTTCAGATCATTTTTTATCATACCTTATTCTCCTAAAGCCAACCGAATACACGGTGTATTCGGTTGGCAATAAACTTTAAAACTTACTGTGCCCGTCTATCTTTCTTGCTCTTTTTATATTCTAATTGTATATTATTTGGTCGCTTTTGTCAAGTTGATGTAATTTTTTCAACATAATTATTATTTTTTGTATATTCATTTCAAAGTATGGCAAATATGTTTTGTAACAACAATAAATGTCTTAATAAGACAAATCAAAAAAATAAAACCGCCGGCTCACCGACGGTTTTGGTTTTTATTATTTATTGTTTATTACTTCATCGGGAAAGACGGACGCCGATATGAGCTTTTCGGGAGAAATTTCGAGCGCATCTGCAAGATTGTAAAACACATTAAGAGAAAAGCCGTATGCCATATTCGGTGCTTCGATATTGCTGAGCAATGAGCGGCTTATATTCGCCTTTTCCGCCAGCTTTTCCTGAGACAGTCCTCTTATTCTTCTCAGCGTTGAAACGGCAATGCCAAGCTGAATAAATCTGTCTCTGTTTTTGTATTCAACATCTTTTCCCATAAAAATCTCTCCTTGAATATTTCCATAGATATTTTATACTTTTTAATCGGGAAAATCAGTCTTTATAAATATGCACTTGACTTTATATGTCAGCAAATATATAATTTTTATAAATATTTGCTTTCTATAGCAAATTATTGCACATTATTGGAACGGAGATGTTAAGTTTTGACTTGCACATTTTTTGGTCATAGGGATACACCTGAACACATTAAACCTATTTTAGAGGAAACAATTATAGCCTTAATTATAAATCATAATGTAAATACATTTTATGTTGGAACTCATGGAAAATTTGACACAATAGTTAAGCATACTTTAGAAAGAATCAAAAAGCTTTATCCATCTATAACCTGCGTACAGGTTCTTTCATATCTTTCTAATCAAATAAATTCAAATGAAAA
>CAVGRW010000091.1:9323-9772 GCA_963631735.1 Bacteroidaceae bacterium
TACTTGTTTTGAATATGTCTTCCCTGACATTTTAGAAAAGACCCCACCAAAATTTGCAATAATAAAACGGAACGAATGGATGATAAATCATTCAGACTATGTTATAACATATATTGAACACGACTTTGGCGGTGCATCTAAATTTGCAAATCGCGCACGTCAAAAAAATAAAAATGTTATTAACTTGTACAAATTATAATATAAACACAAAAACTCCCACCCGTCGGACGAGTGGGAGTGATTTTATAGCTTTTATCTTAGCTTGGCTTATGCCTTCTTGCCTTTCTTTGAAAGAACTACGTTTGTGATGATACCGAGGATAAGCGCACAAGCGACAGATGTAAGCGTTACCTTGCCGAAGTTTACGGTAAGTCCGCCGATGCCGCAGATGAGGATAACCGCTACAACGAAGAGGTTCTTGTTGTCGTCGAGGTCAACCTGCTGGATCA
>CAVGRW010000092.1:0-9652 GCA_963631735.1 Bacteroidaceae bacterium
CCCCTTTTTCAAGGAGAGGATATATTTTATTTAATTATACACCTTTGAGCAGCTCGCCGAGCACGGTTGTTGAGTGATCCTCGGTCGGTCTGAGCTCAACCTCGGAATAGCACTTCATACCTGTACCTGACGGGAGAAGCTTACCGATGATAACGTTCTCTTTAAGTCCGAGAAGCGGATCGGTCTTGCCCTTGATTGCAGCGTCGGTAAGAACTCTCGTTGTCTCCTGGAAGGAAGCAGCCGAAAGGAACGACTCTGTTGCAAGAGAAGCCTTTGTGATACCCATAAGAGTCGGTACGCAGGTTGCATAGTTCGGCTCTTTGCCCTCTGCCTCGGCAGCAGCCTTGACCTTATCGTTGGCAACATAGAACTCATGCTTCTCAACGATTGAACCGGGCAGGAAGTCTGTATCGCCTGCATCCTCGATCTTAACCTTACGCATCATCTGACGAACGATAACCTCGATGTGCTTATCGTTGATATCAACACCCTGTGTACGGTATGTCTTCTGAACTTCACGGATGAGGTAATCATGAACAGCAGAAACGCCTCTGATTGCAAGAACGTCATGCGGATTCGGAGCACCGTCGGTAAGAGCCTGACCCTTTGTAACATGGTCGCCTTCCTTAACGATCTCACGGAAGCCGTAGGGAATAAGGTAGGACTTCGACTCGCCGTTCTCGCTGTCTGTGATAACAACGTGTCGGCTCTTCTTAACATCCTCGAACGAAACTGTACCCGAAATCTCCGAAAGGATTGCAAGAGCCTTCGGCTTTCTTGCCTCGAACAGTTCTTCGATACGCGGAAGACCCTGTGTGATATCGCCGGCATCCTTAGCACCGCCGGTGTGGAATGTTCTCATTGTAAGCTGTGTACCGGGCTCACCGATTGACTGTGCGGCGATGATACCGACAGCTTCACCAATCGTAACCGGACTACCGGTTGCAAGGTTTGAACCGTAGCACTTGATACATACGCCGTGCTCGGTCTTACAGGTGAGAAGTGAACGGATAACAACGGAAGCTACCGAGCCTTCCTCTGCTTCGCCTGCATTTATCTTTGCCTGATGGTTTGCCTTTGCGTGAGTTGCAACTCTCTCTGCGTCCTCGGCAGTCATCATTCTGGAGTTCTCCATGATGACCTCTCCTGTCTCCTCATCAACATAATCGTTAAGAAGAAAACGGCCTGTAAGACGCTCTGCAAGATCAACGATCTTACGGTTGCCGTGGAAGATGTCGTAAACCTCAACGCCCTCTGTGCAGTGGCAATCCTCCTCACGGATGATGCACTCCTGCGAAACGTCAACAAGACGGCGGGTAAGGTAACCCGAGTCAGCTGTACGAAGAGCTGTATCGGCAAGTCCTTTACGGGCACCACGGGATGAAATGAAGTATTCAAGTATGTTAAGTCCCTCACGGTAGTTAGCCTTGATGGGAACTTCGATTGTTTTACCTGCTGTGTTAGCGATAAGTCCACGCATACCTGCGAGCTGACGAAGCTGTGAATCATTACCACGGGCACCGGAATCAAGCATCATGTTGATCGGGTTGTACTTATCAAAGTTTGCCTTGAGTTCCTTGGCAACCTCGGATGTACAGTTCTCCCAAACCTCGATAACTCGGTCGGAACGCTCGGAGTTTGTGATAAGTCCTCGCTCGTAGTTGCGGTTGATCTTATCAACCTTAGCCTCGGCATCAGCAATAAGCTCTGCCTTCTTCGGCGGGATCGTTGCGTCGAATGCAGCAACGGTGATACCGCTTCGTGTGGAGTGCTTATAGCCCTGAGCCTTAATGTTATCAAGCATTTCCGCTGCAACAGCTGTGCCGTGAACACGGATACACTTGTCGATGATCTTACCGAGATTGCCCTTCTTAACAAGGAAGTCAATCTCAAGCTTGAACATGCTGTCTATATCCTCGGGATTACGCTCAACGAAGCCGAGATCCTGCGGGATCGGATTGTTGAATATGACCTTACCGAGAGTTGTCGGAACAAGGCGTGTGTATTCAACGCCGTTGATCGTCTTTGTCATACGAATCTTGACAGATGAATGGAGAGTGATGATGCCCTCGTCATATGCCATGATAGCTTCCTCAACGTTGCGGAAAGCCTTGCCCTCGCCCGGCTCACCCGGCTTCTCAAGAGTCAGGTAGTAGGAACCGAGGATCATATCCTGGGTCGGAACGGCAACAGGACGTCCGTCCGAAGGTTTGAGGAGGTTGTTAGCAGCAAGCATGAGGAATCTTGCCTCAGCCTGTGCTTCAGCCGAAAGAGGAACGTGAACAGCCATCTGGTCACCGTCGAAGTCGGCGTTGAAAGCCGTACAAACGAGCGGATGAAGCTTAATGGCACGACCCTCAACAAGTACGGGCTCGAAAGCCTGAATACCAAGTCTGTGAAGTGTCGGAGCACGGTTGAGCATTACAGGGTGATCCTTGATAACGACCTCAAGTGCGTCCCAAACCTCGGGATGTACCTTTTCGACCATCTTTCTTGCAGACTTAACGTTGCCTGCCTTTTCGGTTTCAACAAGACGCTTCATAACGAAGGGCTTGAAGAGCTCAAGTGCCATTTCCTTCGGGAGACCGCACTGATAGAGCTTGAGCTCAGGACCGACAACGATAACCGAACGGCCTGAATAGTCAACACGCTTACCGAGAAGGTTCTGACGGAAACGTCCCTGCTTACCCTTGAGCATGTCGGAAAGAGACTTGAGGGCTCTGTTGTTCGGACCCGTTACGGGACGGCCTCTTCTGCCGTTATCAATAAGGGCGTCAACAGCCTCCTGCAACATTCTCTTTTCGTTGCGCACGATGATATCGGGTGCGCCGAGCTCAAGGAGCTTCTTAAGACGGTTATTACGGTTGATAACACGACGGTAAAGATCGTTAAGATCCGATGTTGCAAATCTGCCGCCGTCGAGCTGAACCATGGGACGGATATCCGGCGGAATAACCGGAATAACATCGAGAATCATCCACTCGGGCTTATTGCCTGAGGTTCTGAAAGCCTCGATAACCTCAAGACGCTTGAGAGCCTTTGCTCTCTTCTGAGCCGATGTGCCGTTAAGCTCTTCACGAAGCTCAACCGAAAGAGCGTCAAGATCAACCTCCTGAAGGAGAGTCTTGATAGCCTCGGCACCCATGCCTGCCTTGAAATCGTCCTCGTATCTTTCACGATACTCCATATATGCTTTCTCGTCAAGTATCTGCTTCTTCTCAAGCGGTGTATCGCCCGGATCGGTTACGATATACGATGCGAAGTAGAGAACCTTTTCGAGGTTTCTCGGTGTGATGTCAAGAACAAGACCTATTCTTGACGGAATTCCCTTAAAATACCAGATGTGAGAAACAGGAGCTGCAAGTTCAATGTGACCCATACGTTCACGGCGAACCTTAGCTTTTGTAACTTCAACGCCGCAGCGGTCACAGATAATGCCCTTGTGGCGAACTCTCTTGTACTTTCCGCAGTGGCACTCCCAGTCCTTGGTGGGTCCGAAAATTCTCTCGCAGAAAAGTCCGTCTTTTTCCGGCTTAAGGGTACGGTAATTTATAGTCTCGGGCTTGGTTACCTCACCGTAAGACCATTCTCTGATCTGTTCGGGTGAAGCAAGACCGATTTTAATTGATTCAAAGGTATTGTTTTCCAATCTGAATGCCCCTTTTCCTTAAGGCAGAGCCGCAAATTCATGCGGCGTTGCCTCTAATCTATTTCAATACAACTTGCAGTCTGTTATCAATCAAAGCTTTCCTCATCGTCATCGGAGAACATCTCGTCAATGTCCTCGAAGATTTCGTCAAAGGATTCTTCATCGTCCTCATCCTCGATGAGGTTGCCTTCTTCGTCCTCAAGAGCATAGCCCTCTGCGCCCTCCATGTCGTTGACCTGGGTGAACGCCTTATCGTCGGAGGCTGTGAAGCCGAGCTCATCGTCAAAGTTCTGCTTGAGATCTATCTCGTTCTCGTCCTTGTCATAAACACGAACATCAAGACCGAGTGACTGAAGCTCCTTAACAAGAACCTTGAACGACTCGGGAATACCCGACTGAGGAACATTGTTGCCCTTAACGATCGCTTCGTATGTCTTAACACGACCGACAACGTCGTCTGACTTGACTGTAAGAATTTCCTGAAGTGTATATGCTGCGCCGTAAGCTTCGAGCGCCCAAACTTCCATCTCACCGAAACGCTGACCGCCGAACTGAGCTTTACCGCCCAAGGGCTGCTGAGTAACAAGTGAATACGGACCTGTCGAACGGGCATGAATCTTATCGTCAACAAGGTGCAACAGCTTGAGGTAATACATGATACCGACTGTTACGGGGTTATCAAACTTACGTCCTGTACGTCCGTCTGTAAGAATTGACTTACCGTCCTCACGGATACCAAGATCCTTGAACATTTCCTTGATATCAGACTCGTGTGCGCCGTCGAATACGGGAGTCATAACTCTCCAGCCGAGATGCTTAGCGGCAAATCCGAGGTTAACCTCAAGAACCTGACCGATATTCATTCGGGACGGAACGCCCAACGGGTTAAGAACGATGTCAAGCGGAGTACCGTCCTCAAGGAACGGCATATCCTCCTGCGGAAGAATACGGGAAACAACACCCTTGTTTCCGTGACGGCCTGCCATCTTATCGCCGACTGAAAGCTTACGCTTCTGAGCGATGTAGCAGCGAACAACCTTGTTTACGCCGGGGCTGAGCTCGTCGCTGTTTTCTCTTGTGAACACCTCAACGTTAACGATGATACCGTACTCACCGTGCGGCACACGGAGTGAAGTGTCTCTGACTTCCTTAGCCTTCTCGCCGAAGATTGCACGGAGAAGTCTCTCCTCGGGAGTAAGCTCTGTTTCACCCTTCGGAGTTACCTTACCGACGAGGATATCGCCCGAGCGAACCTCTGCGCCGACACGGATAATTCCGCGCTCGTCGAGGTCCTTAAGAGCGTCATCGCCGACGTTCGGGATATCTCTTGTGATCTCCTCGGGTCCGAGCTTGGTGTCTCTTGCTTCAATTTCAAATTCTTCTATATGGATCGATGTGTAAACATCATCTCTAACGAGCTTTTCGTTAATAAGAACGGCGTCCTCGTAGTTGTAGCCTTCCCAGGTCATGAAGCCGATAAGAGCATTCTTACCGAGGGAGATCTCACCGTGATCCGTTGCCGGACCGTCGGCGATAACGTCGCCCGCCTTAACCTGCTGACCGAGATCAACGATCGGCTTCTGGTTAATGCATGTACCCTGGTTGGAGCGCATAAACTTTGTGAGATTGTATCTGTCGATACCCTCTGCCGTCTGAATTTCAACATAATCGGCATTGACGTGAACTACGACACCGTCCTTCTTACAGAGAACAACTGTGCCTGAGTCAACGGCTGCCTTGTATTCCATACCCGTTCCGACGATCGGAGCCTCTGTACGGAGAAGCGGAACTGCCTGACGCTGCATGTTTGAACCCATGAGGGCACGGTTTGCGTCATCGTTCTCGAGGAACGGAATCATTGCTGTAGCAACGGAAACGAGCATCTTCGGTGAAACGTCCATGAAGCTGACTCTTGAATTGTCGATCTCATGGAATTCGTCACGGTAACGAGCCATGACCTTACGTCTTACGAAATGGCCTTCCTCGTCAAGCGGCTCATTAGCCTGAGCAACGATGAACTCGTCCTCCTGATCCGCTGTCATGTAAACGACCTCGTCGAGAACCTTGCCGTCAACAACTCGTCTGTACGGAGCCTCGATAAAGCCGTATTTGTTTATCTTTGCAAAGGTTGCAAGATAGGAGATAAGTCCGATGTTCGGACCTTCGGGAGTCTCGATGGGACACATACGGCCGTAGTGGCTGTAGTGAACGTCTCGAACCTCGAATCCTGCACGGTCACGGGAAAGTCCGCCGGGGCCGAGAGCCGAAAGACGGCGCTTATGAGTAAGCTCGGCAAGCGGGTTTGTCTGATCCATGAACTGTGAAAGCGGTGATGAACCGAAGAATTCCTTGATCGCCATAAGCACGGGGCGAATGTTGATAAGGGTCTGCGGTGTTATTTTATCGTCGTCCTCCTGAGCCTGAAGGGTCATTCTTTCACGAACAACTCTTTCCATTCTTGCAAGACCGATTCTGAACTGGTTCTGAAGAAGCTCGCCTACGGAACGGATACGGCGGTTGCCGAGGTGGTCGATATCGTCCGTCTTGCCGATGCCGAAAGCAATGGAGTTAACGTAGTTGATTGATGAGAAAATATCGTCGATTGTGATATGCTTCGGAATGAGGTCGTCGCAATGCTCCTTGAGAAGTCCGAGAAGTGCGTTATCGTCCTCAACGTCAGCCTCAAGAATTTCCTTGAGAGCCGCAAAAGAAACCTTCTCATTGATGCCGATCTCGTCAAGCTGCTCCTCGGTGAACTGCGGGAAATAGGGCTTGATATCAACCATGCCGTTTGAGATAACCTTGATTTCCTTATCGTCGTCAACCTTAACGAATACAACGTTGACGCCTGCCTGCTCGATTTCGATAGCCTTCTCCTTGGAGACTACCTCACCTGCCTCGGCGAGAAGCTCACCTGTGAGCGGTGCGATAACGGGCTGTGAAAGCGTTGCGCCTACGATACGGTCAAACAAGGAAAGCTTCTTGTTATATTTGTATCTGCCGACTCTGGAAATATCGTAACGGTACGGATCAAAGAACAGATTGTCAAGATGAGTCTGTGCGGTTTCAAGAGTTGCAGGCTCGCCGGGACGAAGCTTCTTGAAGACTTCCATCAAAGCCTCTTCCGTGTTCTGCGTCTCGTCTCTTTCAAGCGTAGCCTCAAGGCGAGGATCATATCCGAAGAATTCGCGGATATCCGTATTTGAGCTGAGACCCAAAGCTCTGATAAAGGTTGTGATGAAGATCTTTCTGTTCTTATCAATACGAACATAGAAAAGGTCATTTACATCGGTCTCGTACTCAAGCCAAGCGCCTCGGTTCGGGATAACGGTGTTCGAGTAAAGCTCAATACCCGTCTTATCATGGGTCATATCGTAATATACGCCCGGTGAACGAACAAGCTGCGAAACGATCGCACGCTCGGCACCGTTTATGATAAACGTACCGCTGTCCGTCATTATCGGGAAATCACCCATATAGACTTCGCTCTCTTTTACGACGCCGGTTTCCTTATTGAGAAGACGTGCCTTTACACGCATGGGTGCGGAATAACTCGCATCACGCTCCTTGCACTCTCTGATGGTGTACTTCGGCTTGTCGTCCATTCTGTAATCGACAAACTTGAGTACCCAGTTACCGGTATAATCGGTAATATCCGCGATATCACGGAAAACCTCTTTAAGTCCGGTCTCCAGAAACCACCTGTATGAGTCCTTCTGAACCTCAATGAGGTTTGGCATTTCCATAACCTCTTTGATTTTTCCGAAGCTCATTCTGGTTCTGCTGCCCCTTGCAACGGGAGAAACATTCGTCATTGACTAACCACTCCGTTCTTTTTATTTTCGTCCGTGTGTGAAACTTATACTTATGAATTACTTGTGAAATATGACAGTTTTTGTCCTAAAAACGGGCATAATTTTTCCGGGGAAAAAAGACCCAAAGACACACAATGCCATTATAATCGTTATAGCATTATACTGCATTAGTTAAAATATGTCAAGTGAAATTTTGCGAAAAATATAACTTTTTTCAAAATACTGACAATTTAAATAAAATATATAAAACATGTAGATAATATATTGAAAAAATGCACTAAACTATGGTATAATATACAGCAATAAATCAAGAAGGAGTGTGAATATGTCTAATACCGCAGTGCAGGAAGCGGAGAATCTCGAGATCGAACAGATTGAAGCCCGTATAAATGCCGACCGCAATCTCAATAAAAACCGACGCTATGTCGGTACAAAAGAGACTCTCGCTTATATCATTTATGATATTTCTGCAAGCTTCAACATTTCAAAGTACAATGACGTTTTCATTACCGATATCGTGCAGATAGGCCTGCGATTTCAAACGATCGTTACCTTTGTTATCGGAATATGGGACGTTATCAACGACGTTTTTCTTGCCGCAATCATCGACAGGACCCGAACCCGTTTCGGCAAGTTCAAGCCTTACCTCATTTTGTATGCAGGTCCCGGCTTACTCCTGAGCTTTTTCTATTGGATGATGCCGATATTCTTTACGGGAATGGGGCCGTACAATTCCACAAAGCTGGCAGCTTACATGATTTTCTCGATTTTCAATAACCTGGCAGGCTCGATGAACAATATTGCCAAAACGGGCATGCTTTCAACTATCACACCAAACGTTGTTGACCGAACGAGGCTTATCACTCAGGCGAACCTTTTCTCCGGCTTTGTTGAGAAGGGTCCCGAAATTCTCATGGGTCTTTTAATTGATATCTTCAACAACACGGGAATGGGCAAGAAGCTGCCTACCCTCTTCATCAGTGCAGGTCTTATCACCTCGCTTGCTTCGGGAATCATGGCACTTTACTTCTCGATAGTTGCCAAAGAGCGTGTTATTCAGAAATCCGAAAAGCCGAGCATCTTCCAGGGTGTGAAATCGGTTCTCACCAACAAGCCACTGCTTGTTCTTACATTGGTTGACTTCCTCGGAGCCTTCGGTATCAATTCGGGAATGAACTATTACTACATAAATGTTCTCGGACTTGCTTCAATGTCTACGATCGTCGGAATCCCGGGTGCAATCGTTTCGCCGATAAGCTATTCCTACGTTACAAAGGCAAGAGAGCATTTCTCAACCAAAACGCTTTGGATTTTCAGCTCCGTACTTCCCGATGTGCTTATGCTCGGCGTATTCGGAGTCGGCTCGATCAACAATAATTATAAAAAGAGAGCCGCAATGATTCCCGCATTCATGATTCGTGAAACGATATGGATGAGCGTTTACGGAATCAGCAAGGTTATTCCCGAGGAGATGCGTAATGAATGTATCGACTACGGCGAATGGAAAACAGGCTTCAGAACCGAGGGCATGACAGGCGTTGCAAAAGGTCTCGCAACAAAGCTTGTTTCAACGCTCGGAGGAACGATCAAAGCCTTCATTCTCAGCCGCATCGGATATAAGGAGGGCGCAGGCTACGGAAATCAGTCGGCACATACAGAATACATGCTGTTCGCAATGTGCACGATTATCCCCGTTGCAACAACTATTCTCGGTCTCATTCCTAAGTTCTTCTATCCTATCGACTCGGAAACACGAGACAGAATGTACCGTGAGCTTGCCGAAAGACGACAAGCCGTTGCCAAGGAAATGAACGACAAAGCCGCTCAAATCAAAGTTGAGCCTCAAACGGAAGCGTAAAGTAAATAGAAAATGAGAACCGCCGGAAAGCCCGACGGTTCTTTGTTTTTGGATAGTACAATTTCTATTTGTAGGAACGACCATCGTGTCATCCGCTTTTGTTTTCTGTCAACCTTGAGCCGATGTGGGCATCGACCCCTACAAATTGTGCTATTACCGTATTTCTATGAAATGTTGATTTTCGCACTTACCGTAGGATGCGATGCCTACATCGCACCGAGAAAGTTTGATGAAATTTACTTTTGAGACTGACACCTCTCTTGCCTCCCCTGCAGGGTAGCGAAGCGGCGCGACGGTAGTGAATGAACGTCCGGTGGACGTTCAGAGCCG
>CAVGRW010000093.1:0-3713 GCA_963631735.1 Bacteroidaceae bacterium
TTTGCGGCAAGCTGAGCGGACATGCCGAATGAGCCGATAAGCCAGCCCTGAATTGTCGGAGCGAGCCATGCCGAGAAGCAAATGAGAGCTACCGTGAAAACAATATAAATAGGCAGCGTGATTGCAATGTTGCTCGATGAACCGAAGGTCTTTTCACGGTTGACAAAGAACGCAACGATCTGTGCAAGAATATTTGCAATATTGAAAGCAAGGAAATAGCCGAAGCCCTTGCCCTCACCGACATAGCTGAAAACAAACCAGGTGAAATCCTGATTCATTATCGCCTTGATCTGCGGCAAAAGCATGATAAGATTTAAAGAAGCAAACTGAACTATGCAAGCCAAAAGACTTACGACGATGAATTTAACGAACTGCCAAAGAGTAACGATTCCGGAGCCCTTCTGCTCTGCGGATTTATCAATGTTTTTTAATCCCATGATACAACTTCCTTTCATATACCCGGAGGTTATCAATAAAAAATTACCGCCGACAGTCGGTTCCGCCGTATGCGTACCTTTTTCTGTCAGCGGTATTTTTAGTATACCATCTGTTGTGAATTATTTCAATAGTGAAGCGTTATTTTACGGGTATCATAAGCATCATTTTTTCGCCGATTTCATCAGATGCCAGCTCATTTTCACTCATGATGTCCTCAACGGTCGTGTTGTATTTCCTTGCGATGTCCCAAACCTTTTCGCCGCCGTTGCAGAAGCAGATAACAAGCGACGAGTGTCTCTTTTTCAGCTCGGAGTTTTCCAATGTTTTCAGGCTTACAAGAGTGCGGCATTCGCTCGTCTCGGTTATATCGGCGCTGATATTCATTTCAGCCTTGAATTCAGCCCGACCGTCGTTAGTCAGCGTGCAGCTGTAGCCCGTCAGAAAAAGTCTCGGATCACAGCTGAGATTGCCGCCATTGGCATCAACCGAGCGTGAATATTCAAATTCGGCCTCCCTCTCGCAGAAGGTCGGCGTTCCCTCGCCGTCAATGAGTATAAATTTCAATGGAATTTTTCCCGTGACCGTCATTTTGTCCGCATCAAAGCAGCTTTTTGCTTCGGGCGACTGAGCGATTACAGCATAAATCCTCTGCGGAGTCATCGAAGAAAGATCAATGCTTTCACGGCAGATAATGCTGTCATTGAGGTTTTGCAAAATCTGAGTAAATGACGCTGTTTTATACTTTGCGTCGATCTCCTTTTGTGTTGAATACGAGTCGGTTATAACGCAAATATTCTCCGACCTGTACGCCGTCACAACTGCGCAGATGTCACAGCCGAGATTGAGATATTTATACTCGCCGTCGTTATCGGTTTTCGGCTCTGCCTGAACCTGATCGACATTAAAGCTGACGCTTACCTTACAGCTGTCGTCGATATTCTCGATATCTACTATCTCGCTGAACGGCAGGTTATAATTCACGCAAATGCTTTCGTTTTCACCCGTTGCCGAGCAATACATAACCTTGAGAACAGCCTCCCCCTTGAGAAGGATTTTACCCTTAATTATCTTTGTCTCGGACAAAACGGGAGAAGCGCAGGCATAATAGATTTTGCCTATCTCGCCGCCGTCGGCTTCCTCGGTCTGAGAAAGCTGGAATTTTTTCATAACCACGGCAACGGCGTTATCCGTGCCTATCTTCTTCTTTTTAAGCTGAATTCCGTCACCCTCGGCGTCGGTGATAACGGACTCTTTTTTTATGCCGACGATTTTAAATCTGATGCTCACAACACCGTGAATGTCTATTCGCTTTTTGCTGACCGCACGGCAGTTTGCATATTCGGTCTTTGCCGAGGTGCAAAGTACGGCACCGTCATATGCCTGCGAAAGCTCGGTAAATTTTGAGAAAGGATAGTCCTGCTCGTAGCAATAGATTCCGTTCTTATCGTCGGCATAAACTATACGTATTTTTGCATTGCCGTCAACGGTGGCACGATCTCCGGAAATCTTTGAATTCGTGATACTGTTCGTCACGCTGCACCTGAGAATTCTCATTATGTCGGGACAGTAATCCGGCAAGGAAATATCGCAGTCAATACCCTGCTCGGCAAAATTATCGTAAAGTACCTCCGTTGTACCTATGTCGGTTCTTGTCAGTTCAATGCTCATATAATCAACCTCTCTTTTTTATTTCACTTGATTATATGAAAGCATACGGACAAATATGATTTTTTATGCAAGAACCAATTCCCAGCCCTTTTCGGCAAGTCTGTTTTCAAAATCCTTTCTTTCATCGGCAGTCCGGTAATTATTCTCAAAAGCGTATCTCGATAAGGTTATAACACCGTCACGCAATACGGTAAGTCCGTCAAAAAGGCTCTCCATGCTCTCCTTTGAAAGTGACTTACACGATGCAAATGAAAGATCTCTGCTGACAGTTCCCTTTTCAAATCTTATAGTTTGCAGACTTGTGCATTTCTCAAATGTGCCCGAAATCCAATTTGCCGCACTCATATTTAAAGTAGCGTTTATTTCCTTGAGTGAAATACATCCGTAGAAGGTATCCGACCAGTCCTGAATTCTTTCATTTTTTCCGAAAGTGATCTTTTCAAGAGAAGTGTCATTATAAAAAGACTGCTTTGCATTGTTGCACATTGTCAAATTGCCGAGTATTACTTCTCTGAGCGCGGGGGAATTTGAAAAGCAGTTTATTATCGTCGTTATCTTATCCGTGTTTCTGAGTTCGATTCTTCGCAAGCTCTTTTTCTGAGTGAACATCTGTGAAAGCGTTGTTGCCGAGGACAAATCAAGACCCAATTCGGTAACATAGTTGCTGAAAGTTCCCGAAGACAACGTTGTCATGTTCTTTGTATTAAAGAACGGAAGCTTAAATTCCTTTGTTCCGCCCATCCACGGAGCAAAGCTGCTCAACATTTTATCCGCCATCGCCTCATCGACAAGATCCCATTTATCAGCCTTGATTTGTGCGTCGGAAAGAGCTTTGTCGGTGTCGGCAATTTTAACCTTAAGACTTTGAATTTCCTCAATATATTCCTGTCGGATCTTCGCAATTTCTTCATCCTTTGCCTTTTCGACATTTTTCGTGTTCTCGTTCGCCTTATTGAGTTTATCTCCCATTTCAAGAATTTTCTTTTCGTAGGCATACTTGATCGATTCGATTTCATCCTCGTATTTTTTATATGCCTCGTCAATACTGTCCTGCTTGAATCTGTCAAAGAGAGTTTCGCTCGGCGAAAAGGTCTTGTAATCATCGGGCAAAAGCGACGAAACGACCTTGACTTCGACCTTTCCTGCCGTGAGCACCGTTGAGCCGTCATATCCAATAACCGAAAGCTCAAAGTCATGATCGACCGTCAGTACCTCCCACGGCACTGTCACCGACGAGTCCTTGATCTCGATAATGTAATATTCGTTTTTTGCTGTTCTGAAAATCGCTGCCTTTGCGTCAAAAATTCTCCAATTCGCATCAAAATGAAAACGAAGCGAAACCGTTTCATTCGCATCGGCGGCAATAGCTATTTTCTCTGCGCCGAAAATTCGCTGTTTTTCAACTCTTAAATCATAATTAACCATTTCATATCTCCTCTGCCTCCCCATAGCATCATGTCTATTATAGCGAACATTTGTTCGTTTTGTCAATAGTAAATTTTCTTCTTTACATTAGAAACATGATAATGTATAATATTTTCGGAAATTTTCATCGAAAAGAAGGTTTAAAACATGGAAATGGTTAAATTATCCCCCTTTGTTGCCGA
>CAVGRW010000093.1:4134-9634 GCA_963631735.1 Bacteroidaceae bacterium
ATTTGCAACAGAGTCAAGGTCAAGAAGGGCGACGTTTTCTTCATTGAGTCGGGCACAATGCACGCAATATGCAAGGGAATTCTTCTCGCTGAGGTTCAGCAAAATTCCAACACGACCTACAGAATTTACGATTACGGCCGTCTCGGAAAGGACGGAAAGCCCCGTGAGCTTCACGTTGATAAGGCTGCGGACGTTACAAAGCTCTGCCCTCCGTCGATCCCCGATTCGTCGAAGCGTGAGATTGAAAAGTTTGATAATGCAACAAGAAGCAAACTCACTTCATGCGACCTTTTCACAATGTACGAGTTGAGCATTGACGGCGAATATTCATCGGTTTGTGACGAGCAGTCGTTTGTTTCTCTCCTCTGCCTTGAGGGTAACGCTGAGATCGAATGCGGCGGCGAAAAGCTCACGATAAAAAAGGGCGAAAGTATTTTCATCCCTGCCGGCAAGGGCAAGTTCACAATCAGCGGCAATGTAAAAATTCTTGAAACAAGATTATAATTTAAGGCATATAAAAAGAGGTTCCGATCGGAGCCTCTTTTTGCGTTATATTTATTTTTTTGCTGTTTCTTTAAGCTTCGGCGTGATGCCGCATTTGAGCGATTTCGGGAGCTGAGCTTCCGCTTCCTCCCTTGTGATCTCGCCTGCATTATATCTCGCCATGACCTGTACATCCTTGTCTCTGAGCTTATAGAAAAGATAGATAAACGACGTTATCACAAGTCCGATGCTCGGAACAAGTATGTACGTTACCCAAAGACCGTTGAGCGCCGTTGCACTCTGAACAATGTGCAGTCTTTCGATATCGGCGAAGCTTTCGGCTTCGATCTTAGTCCAATCAAAGAACGTAAGAATTGCAAGACCGAGAGACGAAGCAATTGCCGCAGCAATTTTTGTTGTGAACGTCTGTATTGAGAAAGTAATTCCCTTTGCGTCAACACCCGTTTTATACTGACCGTATTCCGCACAGTCGGGAGTGAACATAAATCCGAGAGTACCCGTTACGCTTGTAAAAATTCCTCTCACAACCGTCAGCACGACAAAAAGCATCTTGTTCTGCCAGCCGATGAAATACATTGCAAGTCCAAGCACCGCCGCAACTGTATTGCAGATAAAGAACAGCTTGAATTTGTCGAATTTCTTTGAAATAACGGGAATAAGCAAAGCCGCAATAACGGACGGCACAACGCCGAGAATTCCGAGGATAATATTGAAATTTGCACTGCCGAAAAGATAATACGAAACAAACAGCGCAAGCGCATTGTTCGTCATAAGACCGTTAGCAAAAAGATAGCCGAGGTAATAAATCAGCAGATACTTGTTATGTACAAGATAGGTCAACATTCTCTTGATTGAGAACGCTTCCTCCTCGAGCTCGCCGTGATAGTTTCTCTCCTTGCCGGTGAAACAAAGCGGAATCATGAAAAGAAGTCCGAGCACCGAGAGCAGAATAACCGTCGGGCTAAAGCTCATGCCGACCTTTTCGCTGACAAGCAATGTGCAAAGCAGACCAGAAATGCCCATGCCTGCGCTGCTGAACAGTCTGCCGATAGACATAAGCGTGTTGCGCTCATTTACGTTATCGGTCATCGTTGTTACCATGCTGTAGATAGGAACATCGCAGACAGTGTAGCTTGAATCCCAAAGCAGATAAGCTATCATAAACCATATCAGCTTGCCCGTCTGAGCCATGCCGCTTGGAATTATGAACAAAAGAACAGTTGTAATCGGCACAAGTCCGACGGAAATGCGGATCCAAGGCATACATTTTTGCTTGTTCTTGAATTTTATTTTATCAAAAATAATGCCGAACATCGGGTCATTTACGGCATCCCAAATTTTAACGATCAGAGTAACAACGGCAATTTTGCCGAGGTCGATTCCGTTCATCATCAGGTAAGTTGCCATAAACGTCGTTACAACATTATAGAAAATGTTCTGTCCGACAAAATAAGTCCAATAGCTCACACGCTCGCCGAGCTTCGTTGTATAGTCGGCAGGCGCAATAATTTCTTTAAGCTTCATGCTATACCCCCTTTATATAATTATACATTTTTTACAAATTGCCGTCAATGATAATATATAACAAAACGGACCGCCGCAATTTATGCAACAGTCCGTAAAATTTTTGTTTTGTCATCAGAAGCTCATTGTGTGAGTACAAATCCACTTGCCGTGAGCCGATGCTGTGATCACCATGCCCTTAACGCCCGGGATATTTTTCGTAACAACACCTGTGCCGTCCTTAACGGTGAGGGGCATGTCAACTCTGACGTAGCTAACACGTCCTGCGGCGTCGATATTCGCTGTAAGCATTGTGCCCGGATAATCGAACTGAGCCTTCGTGATTTCTGCGAATCCGTTCAAAGCGCCTGCGACCTCGTTGATATCAAGCGGCCATGCACATGATGCGTTGTAAGGCGGCTTGGTATTATGTCCGCAGCTCTCGGCAACGAGGGTGATAACAACCTTGTAGCCGCTTCCGCTTCTCGAAATGCTTGCACTCTTAACGCCTGCCGAGGAAAGGTTTGCCGGAAGGACAAAGGTGCTTGCCGCTGTTCCGTCGGAGGATCTTCCGCTTGAGAAGCTCTTGCTTTCTTCGGTCTGCTTCTGATTGCTGCTCGCAATGCTGTTTGCAATGCTTGTAACCGTACCGTTTTCCTTGCCGTTAATTGTTACGGAGTCAACTCCGATAGTTACCTGCTCGGTCTTTTTGTCCGTCATCTTAGCCTGTGCATAGGAGCTCTGAAGGCAAGTATTGTAATAAGCAACGATCTGATTCTTGTTATATGCGAGAACATTCGCCGCCTGAGCCGAGCCGCCTGTGCTCGAACCGCCCGTGACTGTACCCGTTCCGTTATTGATAACGGTGCCTGTTCCGTTGGCATTTGTGACAGTCTGTCCGTTTGCATTTGTAACTGTACCGGTTCCGTTCTGAATTGTGCCCGTAGAGTTGTTATTGTTCACGCCGTTGGCGGAATTGTTAACGTTATCCGACTGACTCGCATCGGGCTCAATGCTTCCCGTAATCTTATCAAGCACAACATTCCAAGCCGTGCAGCCGATGATGACGCAAAGCATGACCGAAACGGTTATAATAAATCTTTTCCAGCTTCTGTTCATGGGTTTTACACTCTCCCGTAAATTGTTATATCTATTCTATCATATTCCTAAGAAAATTTCCACTGTTTTTTTAGATAAACCGAATACACTTTACTGACCGAAGTTTGTATATTCAATCACTGTTTTTGCCGAGCCGCTGACTGCGCCGCCGCTGAGCTTAACGAGTGTAACACCCGAAAGATTAAAGTGTTCCGTATAGCTGACCGTCATGGATTTAAGACTTGAATCCTCAACACTTATTTTTGCGACTATGCTCATTGAATCTGCAGAAACGCTGACCGAGGTTGCGGACGACTTGAATTCGCCGAGAGACTTATTAACGGCTTCGGCACTGACATAATCGCCGCCGAGACGATGAAGAATCCCGCTTTCATTTGTCGGGTCACTCTCGCCGTTGAGCTGTGCCGTCAGAACCACAACATCACCGTCCTGCTTGGCTGTGATTGAAGAAATTTCCTCAGTCTCAAATTTGCCGCTTATAAAATTATCGGCAAAGAGCTTTTTATCGGCATTGTAATCATAATCGGCGGTTATGTCCTTTTCACCGAAAATCGAAGCAAAGGCATCTGCTGCATTTGAAGCCGAGGACAGCGAACCGAGGCTGTCAACGCTCGCCTCACACTTGAGTGCCTTTTTATATTTATAGCAATACTTATCAACATAGTTAACGGCAGCATTGAGCATATCCGTCAATCCGTCATTATCCGTAGGAATATTTGCAATCTTAACCGTTTCCTCGGTTACGGATTTTTCATATGTCGGCTCAATATCCTGCGTCGGCGTATCTGTCTTGCCCTTGCATGAGGCAAGCGAAAGTACAACGCAAAGTGCTGTCAGCAGGGATATAATTTTCAAAAAATGATTTTTCATCTTATCACCATAGATAAGATTAACCTATCACGGTGGATTTGTCAAGTGTTATCCTTGCTGATAGACTCCCTTATCAGCAGTCGGCTGATCGCCTTGCCGTTGAAGGGAATGAGCGGATAGAGATATCCCCTGCCCGTTACCGTTTTGGTAAAAGCGATAACGAGTGCAACTATCAAAAAGCCTGCAATGAAGCCCCACAGGTTGAATATCGCAGTCATGACAACAATAAAAATACGGGAAAGCTTAAAGGCGTAGCCTAATTCAAAGCTCGGCTGTGCAAAATTTGCGATAGCAACAAACGCCATTATCAGCACAACCTCGGACGAAAACAATTCGGCGCTGACAGCAAGATCGCCGAGTACAAGCGCACCGATAACGCTGAACGAATTGCTCAGGGAGCTCGGAGTGTTCAGCGAAGCAAGCTTCAAAGCGTCAATAACGACCTCAATTATCAAAAGCTGAGCAATAATCGGAAGCGAATAATACTCTTTAATTTGAATAAAGTTCAGCCAGGCCGGAATGTGGTCGGGATTTTTTATCAGCAAAAACCATACGGGAGCAAGCAGCAGCGCAAGCCCGAAAATCAAGCCCCTGACAAAGCGCAGATATGTGCCGACGCACGGCGGAAAATAGTAATCATTCGTGTCCTGCAAAAAATCGAAGAAGCCCGTCGGGATTATCATTGCCGTCGGTGAATTGTCAACAAAGAGAATTACGCTTCCCTCAGCGATGCTTGCCGCCGCGGCATCCGGACGCTCGGTGTATCTTACCTTCGGGAACGGATTCCATTTCTGCTTTCTTACAAGACATTCGATAACGCTCTCCTGGCTCATATTGAGAGTATTAACGTCTATTTTATCAATTCTCTGTCTGAGGTCGGCGACGGTCTTTTCGTCCGCCTTGCCCTTGAGATAGCATATTGCTATGTCCGTCTTTGACCTCACGCCCGCCTCTCTGACCTCCATAACAAGATCACGGTCACGAATTCTGCGGCGAACAAGAGCCGTATTTATAAGAATAGATTCCACAAAGCCATCGTGCGCTCCGCTGAGCACCTTGTCGTTATCGGGCTCACCGACGTCACGCTTGGGATAGCTCCTCGTTTTGACAAGGAATCCCGTGTCGAATCCGTCAACAATGACGAGCATTGCGCCCGAATACACAACCTTGGCGATTTTTTCAATATCCTTGCTCAGCTCGATTTCCATATAAGCAATGAGCCTTTGTGCGAACTCCTCGGCGGTGGCAACGCTTTTATCAATCTCGCTCGCCTGCATCATGAAGTTCATCACACGCTCGGAGGTTTCGCCATTTATAAATCCATCGATAAAATACAGCTTCGCCTTTCTGCCGCCTGCATTGAATCTCGTCGCAACAACATCATAATTCAGATCGGTTCTGAAATACTTGTCCAAAAGCTTTTCATTATAATCAAAAACATCCGAAAATAACACATTATCCATAAGCATTTCTCCGTAAAATTGATAATGTTATTATTTTCGGA
>CAVGRW010000094.1:0-9572 GCA_963631735.1 Bacteroidaceae bacterium
GAGGTCGTGCCAGCTTCCCCTCAAGGGGAAGCCTTTTAAAGCGTACTCAAACTTACGCCCACCACATCTCCGCTGTGGACTCTGTAATAAGTGCATTTTTAAGCGTCTGAACAGCCTTTGTCAAGCCCTCGTTCTGGCTCATGAGGCTGTCCTCATGCTCAATGCTGATTGCATAGTCATAGCCGACAAGGCGAAGATTTGAGATAATATCCTTCCAATAAAGCTCGTCGTTGCCGTAGCCTACACTTCGGAAAATCCATGAGCGGTTGATTTCGTCCGAATACGGCTTTGTATCAAGAACACCGTTAACCATGGTGTTGTACTTGTCAATCTTCGTGTCCTTTGCGTGGAAGTGGAAGATTGCGTCACCGAGCTTGCGAATACATGCAACGGGATCCATACCCTGCCAAATAAGATGGCTCGGGTCAAAGTTTGCGCCGATCTCGGGACCTACAGCTTCACGAAGCTTGAGAAGGCTCTCCGTGTTGTAAACGCAGAAGCCCGGGTGAAGCTCAAGAGCGATTTTATTGACGCC
The DNA here is from genome assembly GCA_963631735.1 of Bacteroidaceae bacterium. Classification (GTDB taxonomy): domain Bacteria; phylum Bacillota; class Clostridia; order Oscillospirales; family Acutalibacteraceae; genus CAG-488. The sequence goes on from CAVGRW010000094.1 coordinate 536, forward strand.
GTGAGCCTTTGCAAATGCAACAAGGTCCTTCCAATAGGGAACGAGAACCTCCTCCCACTGCCACTTGAGGACCTCACTGAAATCATCGGGCCACGGGCATACTACCCAGTTCGGGTGCTTTGACTCGGGGCAGTCACCGGGACAGCCCGAGAATGTGTTGATCTGATGAAGTCCGAGCTTCTCGGCAAGGAGAATCGTGTCACGAATTGTCTTGTCGAATGCGGCTGCCTTTTCCTTATCGGGATGAACGGGGTTGCCGTGACAGCTCAGCGCACTGATCTCCATATCATACTTTTTAATTGTTGCAACGAACTCGTTGAATTTGTCCTCGTCGTTGAGAAGCGTCTCGGGGTCGCAATGTGCATTTCCCGGGAATCCGCCGCAGCCAAGCTCAATCATCTCGATGCCGAGCGACTTGAAATATTTAAGTGCTTCCTCAAGAGGAAGATTCTGCAAAAGGCAGGTAAAAACTCCTAATTTCATAATTTTGTCTCCTTATATTAAAGATTGGCTTTGAAATATGCCATGCTTCTTGTGATGTCGTCAATTCCGTTCGGCTTTGGCTCGTCATTCTCAAGAATGAGCCATTCGATGCCGCTGTCCTTGGCTGCCTTAAATACGGCAGGAAGGTCATTGTCACCCTCGCCGAGAGCCATCGGATGTCTGTCGATACCGTCCTTAACGTGAAGAAGAATAATATCGTCCTTGTGCTCGGTTATGTACTTATAGTTATCTGCGCCACCGCAATAGCTCCAATATGTGTCGATTTCGAGATATGCGCCTTCGGCAATTCTGTCCATGATGAGCTTGCCGTCGATCTCGTTTTCAAACTCCTCTGTATGGTTGTGGTAATAGAACTTGATACCCTCGTCCTTGCCGCGCTCATTAGCCTTGGAGAAAACGTCAACAAGTCTGTCAACATCCTCTTTTGTCGAATGATCGGCTCCGCCAATGCCCATGTATTTCATGCCGAGCGCTTTGCCGAGCTTGATCGACTCCTCAAGCTTTTCGCCCTCATAGTCCTCAAGACCCATATGGCATCCGACCGCAACGAGCCCGAGCTCGTCGAGCTTCGCCTTGATAACCTCGGGTTCAAGTCCTGCATAGCCTGCGAACTCAACGCCGTCAAAACCGATTTCCTTTACTTTTTCGAGGATTTTAAGGAATTCCTCACCGTTTGAATAATCATCTCTGAGAGTATAAAGCTGAACAGCTAATTTCATATAGAAGAACCTCCGTTTACTTAATTATAGCCTCTTTGATTTTACAACATCACGACAGGCATTTCAAGCCTTTTCGTTCAAATAATTAAGATTATTTTAATGCAATGCCGCAATTCGTAAGGTGTTGTATTAAGCGCTTTATTCACAAAGAATATACCAAACGCTAACAGAAAGTTCATACGCGGTTAACATTTAGCCGTTATTATCTAACTGTACTCAATGAGAGAGCCGCAACTCTCGTGAGTACATACCCCTCCTCAATAAACCCCTCAATTATTGGAAAAAGAAGTCGGTTCACGCCGGCTTCTTTTTCTGTCCCGAAATAATCGCAAAGAAAAAAGACTGCTCGTTTAACGAACAGTCTTTCTTTTTGATGATTCTTATTTGAACTTTCTCTTACGAGCAGCCTCAGACTTCTTCTTGCGCTTTACAGAGGGCTTCTCATAATGTTCTCTTTTACGAACCTCCTGGATAACACCGTCTCTCGAAGTCTGTCTCTTAAATCTTCTGAGAGCGTTGTCCAAAGACTCGCCTTCTTTAACTTTTACCTGACTCACTGTATTCCCTCCCTCCGCAGATTGCAGGGGTAATCTTTATAATTTGCACCATATTTTATCACATTGTGAGCGGATTGTCAATATCTAATTGCAAAAAATGCACTTATTACATGTAATTTTTTATAAAAAAGTATCGGCAGATTGCTCCGCCGATACCGATATTCTTTTAGAAGCCTCTTACGGCTCTTACAACCTTTTCGCAGTCCTTTGCGTCCATGATCTTCGGAACGGGATAGAGCGGATTGCCCTCTCTGAGCGCACGCTCAACGATTGTCGGGATGTCCTCATCCTTGATGAAATCAAAGTGCTCGGGAATGTTCATGTTCTTGTTCATTTGCTTGATAGCGTCGATGAAGTTCATAGCCTTGTCCGCCTGCGAATATCCGCCTACACCTACGATCTCGGCAAGCTTTGCGAGCTTCTCGTAAGCTGTGTCGCCGTAATATTCAAGAACGTGCGGAAGAATAACGGCGTTTGCAAGTCCGTGCGGTGTGCCGTAGATACCGCCGAGGTTATGAGCAATTGCGTGAACGTAGCCTACATAAGCTCTTGTGAATGCCATTCCTGCATAGAACGATGCAACGAGCATGTTCTCACGAGCTTTGATGTTCTTGCCGTCATTGTATGCTGTCTCAAGGTTCTCGAAAATGAGCTTTGTTGCCTTCTCGGCATAGTCATCGGTAGACTTAACACCGCTCAGACCGATATAAGCCTCAACGGCATGAGTGAGAGCGTCCATACCTGTCGTTGAAGTAATCTTCTGCGGAAGGCCTGTAGTAAGCTCGGGGTCAAGAACCGCATACTTCGGGCGAAGCTTCGGGTCATTGATAGCGTACTTCTCATGAGTCTGCATATTTGTAACAACAGCAGCAAGGGTCGTCTCGGAGCCTGTACCTGCGGTTGTCGGAACAGCGAAGAACGGCGGGAGCTTGTGTCTTATCTTCAGCTCGCCTCTCATCTGAGAAACACTCTGGTTCGGGTTCATAACTCTTGCGCCCGCTGCCTTTGCGCAGTCCATCGGAGAACCGCCGCCGAATGCGATAATGCCCTCGCAGCCGTTCTTGAGATAAAGTCTGCGTGCTTCCTCGATATTTTCAATCGACGGGTTCGGCTGAACTCCGTCATAAACAGTGTACTTAATTCCCTGAGCGTCAAGCTGCTCAAAAAGACCTGCAAGCAGGTTGAGACTCATAAGTCCCTTATCCGTAACAACGAGAACACTTGAAATGCCCTTTGACTTTACGAGTGCGGGGAGCTCCTTAACGGCGCCGGGACCCTTGAGAAGCTCAGGCTCCGACCAATCAAAGAAGCACTCGGCAACCATAAAGGTTTTCTGATATGCTCTGTAAAAAGCTTTTTTTGCCATATCTGCCATAAAAAAGACCTCTTTTCATTTTAATAAATTTATTTTACCAAATACAACCATACTTTTACAAGTAGTTATGCAAATATTTTTAAAAAATATTTGATTTTTCAGCCGCTTTTTCCCATTCCTCGGCAATGAGCATGTGACCTGCTATTGACGGGTGAGTTCCGTCCCACATAAAATACTCGGTTTTTGACCCTGCAATTTTCTCGGAGAACTTATCATAAAGCGAAACAAAAACATCTGCCGAGCTTTCGGCAACTTGTTTCGCCGCCGCCCTTGTGAGCTGAATTGCGGCAGATTTATAATCCATTGCCTCCTGCGTTTCGCCTCTGTCGGGCCTGCCGTAATCGACCTCACACTCAACGTGCGGCGTGTAGCGATAGGACAAATCGTCCTTTGAAAGAGGAAAATAAAACGGTTCGCAAACAATTATCTTCGTTTGCGGCAGAGAGTTCTTTGTCAGCTCTATCATCTTAACAAGGTTTTTTTCGTAAGTATCCTCGACCTCTTTGAGCGAAAGACCGTTTGAAAATCCGAAAAGTCCGTCGTTTGTTCCGACAAGAATACTGAGCACCGTCGGGGCATTGTCGATAACATCCTCCTGCCATGTTTCAAGCAGCTTTGCCGTTGTTGCGCCCGAATATCCCTTGTTGATAAACCTCGGTCTGCGCTCGGAGTTCTCATAAGCCGCTTTCGCCGCAAGGATAAACTGATATCCGTGACCCATGATGTGGTTGCAGTCCATTTTTCTTCCGCGGTTGCCGTCGGTTATCGAATCGCCCGAAAAAAGAACAATGTCGTTGCTGTCAAGATACATTATTTCTTCAACCTCGTTTCAAAGCAGAGCCAGCCGCAGCTTTCGTGTCTGCCGACAACCTCAAAACCGTACTTTTCAAAAGCGTCGAGAACGTCCTGCTCTCTCGTGTCGATAATTCCCGAGGTGATATAAATTCCGTCATCCTTGAGGAACTTGCCGACGTCCTTTGTGAACATCACGATGATATCTGCAACAATGTTTGCAACGACAACGTCGTATTTGCCGCTGACCTTGTCGGTCAGGTTGCCCTGAAACACTGTATATTTCGGCTCTGTAAAGCCGTTCATTTCGCCGTTTTCTCTTGCCGTTTTGACTGCAAGCTCGTCGATATCAACACCCGTTGCACTCTTCGCGCCGAGCAAAAGTCCTGCAATGCCGAGAATTCCGCTTCCGCAGCCGATGTCGAGTAATTCGGTATCGGGGGTAATGTGATTTTCAAGCGTTTCAAGGCAAAGACGTGTTGTGTCGTGTCCGCCGCTTCCGAAAGCAAGTCCGGGCTCGATGTCAAGCACCGTTCTGCCCTGCGGATCATAGTCATTATCCCAAACCGGGCGAATCAACAGCTTTTCGCCTACGGGCATCGGCTTGAAATATTCCTTCCAATTATTCTCCCAATCCTGATTGCGGCACACGCTGAGGTCGATCTCATGCTTGATACCCTCGGCGTTGTAACGTTCGGAAAGAAACGCAACAGCCTCGGCAGGGCTTTCCTCGGGAGAGATATAAATATGAATAACGGCCTTGTTTCTGTCCTTTTTGAGCAGATCCTCGTCAATCAGGTCAATATGGGCAATCTCCCACGCCGCCTGTTCAAGGTCGCTGTAATCCTCGATATAAATTCCGTAGGGAACGACCATCTGAGCAATATTGCCTGCCGTTTCCACGTCCTTTGAGTCAATGTTAATTTTTACTTCTGTCCAATCCATAAAATCTCCTTATTTGATCCAGCCGATGCCGTTTTTGATAAGCTCGGGAATATTGATAATCGCCTTGAAAAGCACCTTTGTAATTGTTTTAACCGCCGACACGATGTACTCGCCGAGGTTAAAGGTCTCCGTCTGCTTGCTTTCAAGCGGCTTGACCTCGTCGGGATTTACCGTGTAGGCAAGCTTCGTTCTGACCGCCGCATGGTCGGAAAGATGTCCGTCCCATGAAATCTCGTCGCAGTCAAAATCGTCATAAACAGCCTCGAGCAATTCAAAAGAAACTCCTGCGCCGTCACGGTAATAAACATGGTCGAGCGTATCCCAAACTCTCGGATAAGCGCAGCCGTAGCGCTCGTACATTTCGCCGTATGTAAAGTCGTAATTGCCACCGTTGTTGTACTCTATCCAGGCATCCTTAAAGCCGTGACCGATGAAATTATCGAGCAGCTTTTGACAAAGGTCGATTTTGTACTGTCCGCTTTTATAGCCGTCACGGAAAACGGAATAATTCGTGTTAAAATCGCCCGTCAAGATAACGGCTCTGTCCGTGCCTGAGTGCTCCTCAACAAGCTCGATGAGCTGGTCAAATTGGTCTGCCTTTGCGAGCATGGACTGCTCATCCTCCCATGCGTCGGCATGAATATTGTAAACGTCAACAAAAACTCCGTCGGCAATCTCAATTGTACAATAAAGTATGCCCTTCGGCGTCAGCTCGTCCGAGCCGCAGTCATACACGCCGTATGCCGTTCTCCACGGAACTCTGCCGACGTTGTAAATCGGATATTTCGAGAAGAAATTCAATCCGTCGCCGACTGCAACTCCGCCGCTCGTCAGCGTTGCATATTCCATATCAAGATTTTTTTCAAGAATTGAATGGAGGTTGAAATCCTCCTGTGCGCTGAGAATGTCGCAGTCGGAGGCGTTGATCTGCTTCGCAATAAGCTTGGTTGCCTTGATCGGGTCACGCTTGGTCGAAGAAAGAGCCGCAGGAATGGGAAGTCCGTCAACATTGAACGAAACAAGGTTCAGCGTACCCGTTACCGTGTTGTCATCCTCGGCAAAGGCGAGCGACGTACAGCAGACAAAAAGCACAACTGCCAATAAAATACTGATTATCTTTTTCATGACTACTCCCCCGTTAAAGCAGATCCGCTTTCGGCTTTATCTCTTTAAGTCCGTGGTTATAAAGCTTTCTGTTTTCGAGCGCCCACTGTCTCGGGGTGAAATCGCCCGACTCAACCTCGGAAACAGCTTGCGAGATCTCATATATTCTTGCGTCAAGCAAGTCGAGCTGTGCGAGAATTTCCGCTTCAAGGAACATCGGTCTGACTGCCGCGCCGAATTCGGGCTCGCCGTGGTGAGAAATTACCATGTGCTCAACGAGAGTCAGCAGCTCTCTGTCCGTGCCGAGCTCCTCGCCGATTTTTTCAATATTCATTGCGCCCTTAACGAGATGACCTATGAGCGTTCCCTCAACAGTGTAGCCTGAAGCAATTCCCGTTTCGGAGACTTCAAATTCTCCGATTTTCGCAACGTCATGCAAAATAACACCCGAGAAAAGCAAATCCTTTTCAACCGAGGGATAAATCTCGGCTATGCTCTGCGCCATTCTGAGAATTGAAAGCGTATGATAGAGCAGTCCGCCCCTGATAGCGTGATGAAGCTTGAACGCCGCCGGCCAATAGAGCATTGCCGTCTTGTTCTGCTCAAGCACCGCCATAACGAGCGTTTTGAGCTGTGCGTTTTCAAAATCGTTAACAACATCAACTATTGCCGAATACATTGCCTCGCCGTTATATTCCGCACTCGGAACATAATCCTCAATGCGAACGCCGTCGTTTTCGTTCGCAAGACGAACCCTGTCAAGGCGCATTTGCGGCGCATCGTTGAACATTGAAATTGAGCCGCGAACCTTGAGCAGTGAATTCTGCTTTATAAATCCGAAAATTTCTTCCTTATAATCCCAAAGCTTCGCCCCGATTTCGCCCGAGCTGTCCGTCAGGATAAGGTCAAGGTAAGGAATACCCTTTGCGGTTTTTTTGACCTCAAGATTTTTTACAAGACAAAAGCCTTCAACCGTGCCGTTGTCGTTTATTTCTGTAAAATTCATATGAACCTCCCCATTGAGATAAATATATATTGATTGTATCACATATAAAGGAAAAAAGAAAGAATTTCCTTGCAAAAGATGACGCCGTATGTTAAAATTTTTTTATTAAGGCAAGTGTCGTTGAAATTTCTCAACGTTTTGCCGAGAGAGGGTGCTTTAATGGGCAAAAATTATCATTTTTTTGCAATGCTTTCAAGAATGAAATTTATCAATCGCTGGGCATTGATGAGAAACACATATATGGAAAACATCAGCGAACATTCGCTTGAGGTCGCAACCGTGGCTCACTCGCTCGCTGTTATTCACAACAAGCGCTTCGGCGGCAATGTCAATGCCGAGCGTGCGGCGGTTCTCGGAGTTTTTCACGATGCGCCGGAGATCATCACAGGCGATATGCCGACTCCCGTCAAGTATTACAGCAAGCAGATCCGTGACGCTTACAACTGCGTTGAGGACGACGCCTGCAAGGCTCTTTTGGAGATGATTCCCGAGGATATCCGAGAGGAATACAAGCCGTTTTTTATCAAGCAGGAAGCCGACCGTCAGCTTTGGAAATTCGTCAAGGCGGCGGATAAAATCTGCGCCTATACAAAATGCGTCGAGGAGTCAAAGGCAGGCAATCACGACTTTGACAAGGCGGCAAAAACAAACCTCAAGGGTCTTGAGGAACTCGACATGCCCGAGGTCAAATGCTTCATGGAGGATTTTCTCCCGAGCTACAGCCTGACGCTCGACGAAATGAACTAAGGTAATTATTATTTGAGAGAGGTATCAATATGGGTAAGTACACAAAAGAAGACATTCTCAGAATGGCGAGAGAGCAAAACGTCAGATTCGTGCGGCTTCAGTTCACGGATATTCTAGGCTGCATGAAAAACGTTGCGATCACCGTCAATCAGCTTGAAAAGGCTCTTGACAACGAGTGCATGACCGACGGCTCCTCCATTGAGGGCTTTGTTCGTATTGAGGAGTCGGATATGTATCTCTATCCCGATTACGATTCATTCGTCGTTCTCCCGTGGAATCATCTTTCCGATGGCAAAACGGCACGTCTTATCTGCGACGTTTACTGCTCGGACAGAACGCCTTTCATCGGCGATCCGAGAAACGTACTCAAGCGTGCAATCAAAAAAGCCGATGACATGGGATATAAATTCAACGTCGGCCCCGAGCTTGAATTCTTCCTTTTCCATACGGACGACGAGGGCAGACCGACAACCAAGACTCACGACAAGGCAGGCTACTTTGACCTTGATAACGTTGACCTCGGCGGAGACTGCCGCCGTGACATGTGCGTTGCTCTTGAGGATATGGGCTTTGAAATTGAAGCTTCTCACCATGAGTGCGCCGAAGGTCAGCACGAAATCGACTTCAAGTACGGCGATGTTCTCACCGTTGCCGATAAGGTAATGACATTTAAATATGTTGTTAAAAAATACGCACAGCTTCACAATCTCTATGCAACCTTCATGCCGAAGCCGATTTACGGCATCGCAGGCTCGGGTATGCACACAAACATGTCCCTCTTTGACAAGGACGGCAACAATGTTTTCTGCGACCCGAACGGTCAGTACGGACTCTCCGAGACCGCTCTCCACTTCGTTGCAGGTATCATGAAGCACATCAAAGCGACAACGGCTATCAACAATCCGCTTGTCAATTCATACAAAAGACTTGTCCCGGGCTACGAGGCACCCGTTTATATCGCATGGTCGGCATCCAACCGTTCCGCTCTCGTCCGTGTTCCCGCAGCAAGAGGCAAGGGAACAAGAGTCGAGCTGAGAAGCGCAGACCCGTCCTGCAACCCGTATCTTGAAATGGCACTTTGTCTGCTTGCAGGTCTTGACGGAATTGAAAAGGGCTATATGCCGCCCGAGTCAACCGTTAAGAACATTTTCGACATGAGCGTTGAGGAGCGCAAAGCGGCTAAGATCGAGTCTCTCCCCGGAACTCTTGAGGAAGCTATTGACGAGTTTGAAAAGAGCGAATTCATCAAAGAAGCTCTCGGCGAGCATGTTTACACAAAGTTTATCGA
>CAVGRW010000095.1:0-9527 GCA_963631735.1 Bacteroidaceae bacterium
CAATAATTGAGGCTGTATCATGGTTCATTTTGAGCTATGGTGCAGTCTTTTTTTGCTTAAAATTAAGGCTTCCCATCAATGGGAAGCCGAAAAAATTTAATTCGTGTAAAATTTACTCGCATGAGAAAAAATCTGTATTCAAGGCAAGTTAATTAAATCACCGCAGACGGATTTAATAAAGCTTGTCAAGAATCTCAATCGCATGGGCGATACAGCCGTCGTCATTCGTTCGTGTGACGTAATCGGCGACCGCCAGCGCTTCCTGCGAGCCGTTCTCGGGAACAAAGCCCTTTGCCGCCGCCTTGAGCATATCAACGTCGTTGTAGCCGTCACCTGCGGCATAAATATCGCAGGGCTTACAGCCGAGCATTTCTCCGAGTTTCAAAAGACCCGTGCCCTTGTCAACACCCTTTTTAAGTATTTCTATGTACTCTCCCGTCGTTTTCAGGTAGTTGACTTCCCTGTGCTCATCAAGGATCCTTTGCACCTCGGCGGAGCAGTCGGGAGCGTAAATCATAACCTTAGTCCACGGTCTTTGCGCCTGCTCGGGTGCTTCGACCTCTGTGAAATCAATTCCCATGCTTGTAAAATGATGTATGCTGCTCTCGCCTGCGTTTATGCTGCAAACCCTGTCGAAATTATACGTTTCGACCGCCACGGACGAAAAATGCGAAATAATATCATTGATTGCCGCCAAGCCCTCACCGTCTATCGCATCATTAAAAACTATCTCTTTATTTTTATAATCATACGCCATTGCGCCGTTGCCGAGGAGCACGGGAGCGTTGATGTATTCCTCACTGTAAAGGTGAAAGCCCTGGAAAATCCTGCCCGTGCAGACGGTAAATCTGCCGCCCTCGGACATGAAATATTTTATCGCCGAAATGACGCTCTCGGGGATTTTACCTCCGCTGTCGGCAAGCGTTCCGTCAAAGTCGCTCGCAAGCAGAACATTTTTGAATTTCACATTACCACCTCTTTTATTCGTCGGGTTATTATATCATTTGTTATGTTTATTATCAAGGCTTCTTATAAAACAAAACGACAGCCCGCTCGGAGCTGTCATTTTTATTTTTTCTTTGATTTGATAACGCCGTCGGGGTCTTTTATCAAGAGATAAATTATCCAAACGGTCATCGCCAGCGCCGCAACGGAAAGTCCGAGAAATGCGTCGTTGAGCATATCGGACGGCGACGGCGTGAAATATTCGGCTTTCAGCTCTCTGAACTCAAATACTGCGTCAACGAACCACATGACCGATGCGCCCCAGAACATCCAGCAGAGCATGCCGACCTTCATTCTGCGAGCCTTTTCGTTTGCATACCAAACGGCAGTTGAAATGACCGCCGCAAAAATTGAAATAAGAAGCGTCATATTAAACTTCCTCGATTTTCTGTGCCGAATCGGCATTTCTTCTCTCAACAAAATAGGAAATAACGACCATAGCCGCCCACAATGCCGTTACGGAGACCGCCATCATAACGCCGACGGTTGACATCTCATGAAGCATCTGCGCCCTGTCTCCGAGGTCAGCCGCCGCAGTCAGGAAAGGTGCCCACGGGACAATTTCACCGTGCCACAAGTGCTCAAACGCAAGCAGAAACGAGCCGCCGAAAAGAAGCTTCATAAGCCAAGCAAGCTTCTTGGAAAACATGCGTTTATTCTCCGTTTCAAAGCGTTCTGAATTGTCTGCATGCGCAAGTGTGTATTTCTTTTCCTTAACTCTGACTGCCGCATAAACAGCCGAGACAACGACCGCTTCGGCAATGGGAACTGCAAAACATGCCATGATATCTACCTCCGAGATTTTATAAATTAAGTATATACGATAATAAAATAGAAGTCAACAGCCTTTTTTCTCTACAAAATATACAAAAAATCGTTAGAGTCTAATTCTTTCCGATTGACTATAGCTCAATAAATATGTATAATAAAATTATAATTATAATTGTCGGGAGTGGTAAAATGGACAATTACAGAGTTATTGAAGTCAAGCAGAGCGTGTTTGAGGACAACAACAAGGACGCCGAAAAGCTTCGTACACAAATGAAAGCAGAAAAAACACTTCTTGTCAATCTTATGTCCTCGCCCGGTTCGGGAAAGACATCGACGCTCACAAAGCTGATTGACAACCTGAAAACAGATACAAAAATCGGCGTTATGGAGGCTGATATCGACTCCGACGTTGACGCAAAGACAATTTCCTACACGGGGGCAAAGGTCATTCAGCTCCACACGGGCGGCATGTGCCACCTTGACGCCGAAATGACACGTCAGGGCATCAATGAGCTCGGCACGGACGGTCTTGACCTTGTTGTGCTTGAGAATGTCGGCAACCTCGTCTGTCCTGCCGAGTTCGATACGGGTGCGGCGCTCAATATGATGATTCTCTCGGTTCCCGAGGGACACGATAAGCCGCTCAAATATCCGCTTGTTTTCGAGGTCTGCGACGTTATGATAGTCAATAAAATTGATGTCCTCCCATATTTTGATTTTGATATGGAGAAGGTCGAAGAATACGCACGCAGGCGCAATCCGAACATCAGGATTTTCCCGATATCGGCAAAGACGGGCGAAGGTATCGACGCTCTCGCCGATTTCCTCAGAGAAAAAATCAAGGCTTGGCAGAATTAAGTCGGAGGAGATCTGATGCACGAATTAGGGGTTGTTTTTCACATTGCCGACAGCGTTGAAAAAATCGCCGTCGAGAACAAGGCGGAGCACATTCGCAAGGTCGTTCTTGAAATCGGCGAGGTTTCGACGGTAATTCCCGAATATCTTGCCGATGTGTGGAAATGGAACTGCAAAAGAAATGAAATGCTGACCGACTGCGAGCTGGTTATCGAGAGAATACCTGCCGTCACGTTCTGTCAGGACTGCGAAAAGAATTATCCGACGGTTGAGTTCGGCAAAATATGCCCCAACTGCGGAAGCGAAAATACCTACCTTATCACGGGTAACGAAGTTAATATCAAAGAAATTGAAGTTGATTAGCAAAGAGAAAGGAAGTGTCCGTATGCCTGAAATGAGCAAAAAATACATCCCTGCTCATATGCACGATAAAGACCCGAACCCGAAGCTTCTGAAATTCGTCAGACGAGTTACAGACCGTTTTGACGGCAAGCTCAAGGGCGTTAAGGTCGAAGACCCCGAATATTGGGGATTTGCGTGCATTTTCGAGGACGAAATGACCGCAAGCGAAAGAGAAAATTCGCTTGATCTTCTGCTTGAAATGAAGGTCAGAAAAAAATATCCGTATTCCGATATGCTCGCCATGTGTGCAAAGCACGGAATGACTCAGAAAACAGCCGACGAGATCATGGATAAGCTTTCATTCCTCGGCATGATGGAATACGATTACGGCGACAAATATACCAAGGACGGTCCGATTCCCGGCACGACCTACAACAAGGAGGATCGCCATTATTGGATTCCTCTGTTTGTTCCGGGCTCTGCCGAATATACGAACATGAACACAAAGCTCATGGACAAGCATCCCGAGCTTGCGATGTTCTTTGAAAGAATGACCTTCCTGCCGCTCGCAGGAATCACTCAGATGGTTCCTCCCGGAGGCGCAGGAATCGGTATGCACGTTATCCCCGTTGAGCAGGCTATCTCAATGGAAAACACAACGGCTGATATCGAGCACCTTTCGTATTGGCTCAAGAAATATGAGGGTCATCTCGGCGCATCTATCTGCTCCTGCCGCTATGGCAGAAAGAAGCTCGACGAGGGCTGTGCCGACGATTATGACGGCTGGTGCATCGGCGTCGGCGATATGGCGGATTACTGCCGTGAAACAGGCAGAGGCCGTGACATAACCTATGACGAGGCTATGGAAATTCTCAAGCGTGCCGAGGACAACGGCTTTGTTCATCAGGTCACAAACATTGACGGCGAGAACAAAATCTTCGCTATCTGTAACTGTAACGTTAAAATATGCAATGCGCTGAGAACATCTCAGCTTTTCAACACGCCGAATCTTTCCGCTTCGGCTTACAGAGCGCACGTAAACAAGGCTGACTGCGTTGCCTGCGGTCAGTGCGTCGAATACTGCCCGGCAGGTGCTTTGAAGCTTGGTCAGAAGCTCTGTAAAAAGGACGGCTCCGAGGTTACATACCCGAAGCAGGAGCTTCCCGATGCAACCAAATGGGGCGAGGACAAGTGGGACGAGGATTACCGTGACAAGAACCGTATCAACTGTCACGATACGGGAACCTCACCGTGTAAGACTGCATGCCCGGCTCACATCGCCGTTCAGGGCTACCTGAAAATGGCTTCGCAGGGTCGCTACAAGGACGCCCTTGCGCTTATAAAGAAAGAAAATCCGTTCCCCGCAGTTTGCGGCAGAATCTGCAACAAGCGCTGTGAGGACGCATGTACAAGAGGCATGATCGACCGTGCCGTTTCGATTGACGCGGTCAAGAAGTTCATCGCCGCAAAGGATCTTGAGGACGAGCACAGATACGTTCCCGAAATCGTTGTCGCGTCGAACAGAGGACGCTGGAAGGAAAAGGTCGCTATCATCGGCGGCGGTCCGGCAGGTCTTTCTTGTGCATTTTACCTCGCTCAGATGGGCTACTATCCGACGGTTTTCGAGAAAAACGAGAAGCCGGGCGGAATGTTGACATACGGAATTCCCTCCTACAAGCTTGAAAAGGACGTTATTGACGCCGAAATCGAGATTACGAAGGAAATGGGCGTTGAAATTCGCACAGGCGTTGAGGTCGGCAAGGACGTGACTATCCCCGAGCTTCGCAATGACGGCTACAAGGCATTTTACGTTGCTGTCGGCTGTCAGGGCGGCAGATATCCGAACATCCCGAACGACCATGCCGAGGGCACTCAGACGGCTGTTGAGTTCCTTAAGGAAGCCAACACGGGCAAGTGTCATTTTGAGGACGAGACTGTAGTTGTCGGCGGCGGTAACGTTGCCATTGATGCCGCAAGAGTCAGCGCAAGAAGCGGAGCTAAAAAGGTTACAATGCTCTGCCTTGAGAGCAAGGACATCATGCCTGCTTCGGACGAGGAAATCCGTGAGGCTGAAGAGGACGGCGTGGTTATAAGCTGCGGCTGGGGTCCGAAAGAGGTCGTTGTCGAAAACGGCAAGGTCACGGCTATTATCTTCAAAAAGTGTACCCGTGTTTACGATGAAAACAAGAAATTCTCACCGCTCTACGATGAGAATGAAACAATAACCGTTCCTGCAACCAAGATAATCTTTGCGATCGGTCAGTCGATCGAGTGGGGCAGCCTTCTTGAAGGAACAAAGGTTGAATATTGGCACGGCAATTATCCCGTTGCCGACAAGCTCACCTATCAGACGGCTGAGGAAGATATCTTCGTCGGCGGCGATGTTTACACAGGCCCGAAGTTCGCCATTGACGCCATTGCGGCAGGTCATGAAGCCGCCGAATCGCTCCACAGATACGTTCAGCACGGCCACATGACTATCGGCAGAAACAGACGTGAGTTCATCGAGCTTGACAAGAACGATTTGAGATTTGACAGCTACGACACGGCAGGACGTCAGGAGGAGGGCATGAGAACGGACGTTGATCCGCACTCATTCAGTGACGCTCATGCAACCCTCACCGAGGAGCAGGTTAGGAAAGAGACATCAAGATGTCTCGGCTGCGGCGCAACGATCGTCGATCAAAACCGCTGCATCGGCTGCGGACTTTGCACAACGAAGTGTAAGTTCGACGCAATCACGCTCCACAGGGATCACCCCGAAGCAAGCAAAATGGTTGTTGCCGAGGACAAGTTCAAGTACATTCTTCCTTACACTGCCAAGCGTGCCGTAAAGATAGTCAAGAAAAAGAAAGAAAATAAATAAATCGAACATAACAAAAGCCATCGGTTCATTCCCGGTGGCTTTTATTTAACGTCGAATATGTCTTGTCGAAAGGTCTGCTTTTGCGGTGATATAAACTGTGAAAGCGGCTTTTTATATTCGGATTATTCATTATCAATCACGGGCGGAATGAAATCCTCGATGGCTTTTCTCAGCTTTGGATGACGAATGACAAAGTGAATGGCAGGGGCTTTGCTCTTTGAAACCATGACCCACTGATCCTCATGAATAAGAATCTGCAAATTCCTGAAAGCAGGTGTCGAGGCTTTCAGAAGCTTATAATTTGCGTGGCTTGCGGCAAAATTTTCGGTCATTTTTAGATGCGAAATGTATTCCTCGTAGCTGTAGGTGATGTCCGTTTCGCAGAATATGCCCGAGAGCTCCAAAACCTGCGGATGAGCGGCAAATTCCTCCTTTGTAACGGTCGGAATTTCGTCCTCGATAATTTCCGGTTCAAGTATGCCGAGCACACGTTTTTTCTGCGCCTCGGCGTATTCGAGTATGTCCTTTTGCCGTTCCTTCGGAATGTTATTTCTTTCAAGTATTCTGATCAAAAGCTCACTGTCTATGGTGTAAAGCGGAAGCGTGGACAAAATACTTCTGCGCTTGCCCGTTTTGCCCGAATCCGAGAGCAGAAATGCGTTCAGCTCGTTTTCCTTGTCGCTTCGGTATATTTCCATGAGCGGGAATGCATTTGCGACAAGCTCCTGCGCTCTTTTCTCATAGTATGCGATTTCCTTTTTTGACTTCGTCAGGTAGTATTTACCGTCGGCGTGGTAGCCTGCGATGGCTTCTCCCGTGAGTGCGGCGGAGCCCGACACTTTCAGAAAATGGTGGAAAACGCCGTTCTGTATGCCCTTTAAATAATAGGGTGAGATCTGACCCGTCATGTACATCGGTATCCAGCTTTCCAAGCCGAGCATCATCTCGTCAAAGGAACGGTCTATATTATGAATTTGATTGAGGTGAAGCCCCTTTTTCAGCATCATTGCCATGCCGAACATCCATTTTTTTGAAAAATCCGAGTCTTTCGCCATTTCCTTCAACGGCATATCGCTGTACATGGTCACGGGCGACATTGATTTTGAAAGAACGGTCGCTTTGAGAAAATCAAGCTCGCTTTCCTTCATTTCCTCTATGCCGAAATATGTTCTTGATGACGGGAGCTGGAAAGGAACGGACGGCACCTTGAGCTCATCAAACTTGATGACCTTGATATACTCGTTGAGGTCAAATTCGTCAAGTTTGTTCAAAAAGCCGCCGACAGTGTCGGTATCGGGCTTCTGCGGTTTTTCTTTAACGAGCCAATTTTTAATTCTTGTATATACCTCCGTCGGGTCGGTGATTTCATCTGCATTGCAGCCGAGCAGCTCGGCGAGGACTGTCAGCTCGGCAGGGGACTTCATATCCTCTGCAACAAAGGACGCAACGGTAGAGGAAAAGCTCTCAAAATCGGCAGGATTTCTTGTGCCGTTCCTGATGCGAAAAACCGTCGAAACGTCATAATTTATATATCTGCACATGCGGTTTATGTTGATGTTGAGAGTGGAAATAAGTGTATTGAAGTTTTGACGCAGAAGCTCCTTATCGGTCGAGTCAAAGTCGGAGCATGAGCAGAATTCCTCCTTGATTTTCTCAAGAGTAAGGTCGGACGCTTTGCTTTCGGCAATTTGCGCTATTCCGATGCAGAGCCCGTCAAAGTTTTTTGTTCCGAGCTCGGGAATACGCTCTCCGCTTCTGTATCGGCTGAGGGTCGCCTCGGATATGCCCGAAAGAGCGCAAATCTCTTTAGCCGTGCAGGAAAGCAAGGCAATATATTCATTCAGTTTTTCGCAGAATTTCATTTGCAATACCCCATAAAATATATTTTATTGACATTATACAACATTTCATTCGGCTTTAAAAGCCTTAGCGGCCGTATAATTTCATAATTGGCATTTGACTATTCGGAAATACGGTTTAATTATAATTTGTGCACATGCTATAATCATCAAAAGGGAATAGTCAAAAGTTATATTTTTATTGTAATAAAAAAACGGAGGTTTTGTAAATGTCGGAATCAAGAATATTTATGCTTAACGGCACTGAGGTACAGGCAATTGTTGACAGACTTGAGACCTTTTTGCATGCCGAAAAGGGCATGGAGGTTCAAAGCTCGCAGACGGCGGACGGATATGTAATGCAGGCGAGTCAGCCGAAGGACGGCTGGAAGACTCTGACGGGTATGCGCCTTGCCGTTACGGTTCAGCTGACGGTTTTTGAAGGTCAGTTGAATGTAACCGTCGGTGAGGGTCAGTGGGCGGATAAGATCGGAGCAGGCGCTTTGGGCTTGTTCATTGCGTGGCCCTTGGCTATCACCGCAGGAATGGGCGCTTTCAAACAGAAAAAACTGCCCGATGAGATTTTCAGAGTCGTAGAAGGGTTCATCATGTCGGGCGGACGCTCTGCCGTTTACGGCGGATTTGAGCATGCCGCACCTGCCGCCGCAGGAACAATTGCATGTCCGAAATGCGGCGCACAGTTGCCCGTCGGTTCAAAATTCTGCAATCAATGCGGAGAAAAGCTGGGCAACAATGAGTGCCCGAGCTGCGGTGCCGAAGTCGTTCAAGGGAGTATGTTCTGCTCAAACTGCGGACAGAAGTTGCAATAAAAATGATCCGGGCAATACGACGCAATTGAAGCGCACGAATTGACTTAATAAAAAGGGGATTGTCACATTTAGGTGCGGCAATCCCTTTTTGCTATCGTCGTTTTGCTCGGCGGTTATTTTTATATAAACGCCCGTGTTTCGACAAACCATTTGCCGTCGTCAACGAAGAAGTCACGGGTCTGTCCCTGAATTATAAGTGTGTACTTTGTAGCCCTGCCGCCCGAACGGACAGGTGCGTTGTTCTTGATGTTTATAATTTGCTCAACGGTGAATTTTCTGCCGTCCTTCCAGAGTATGCTCAGCGGCACGACCTGCCCCTCGGGAAGCACTTCTATATACATTGTCACATATTCACGGTTGTATTTGACATACATAATTTGACCTCCCGATTTATTGTCCGAACAAATGTTCACTAATATTATAACTCATTTTCGGAATATGTCAAGAGGGGATTTTTGTAAGGGAGTCGGAAGGGAACTGTCCTTGCTACTCTACACGGGAGTGCAGTATCGGAACCGAGATTGGTTTCTTCTTATCTTGGGTCGATGTGGGCATCGACCTCTACGAATTGTGCTCTGACCGTGCCTCTGTGCAACATTACTTTTTCAGAATTTATCGTAGGGTGCGATGACCACATCGCACCAAGGGAGTCTGATTAAAATTATTTCCGGCGCAGAATTTGTTCAGCCTCCCCTTGGTTGAATCAAGGGGAGGTGTCGCATGAGCGACGGAGGGGATAAAGATTAAAATTTGATGAAACCTCACTCCCTCAGTCGGCTTCGCTGCCAGCTCCCCCAGAGGAGGAGCCCACGCACAAAGTGAATTCTGCTGACATTTTAACAGGCTTCTGCAAGTCTTGGGTCGATGTGGGCATCGACCCCTACGGATTGCACGTTAATTTCGATTGATTGTCGTGTACGTTTTCACTCAATCAACCCATGGTATCTCAGTGTGTAATCAATCTCTTCCTTTGCCGAGTCGCTCGGGCGGGTGAGGGGAAGGCGGCAGACTCCGCTGTCC
>CAVGRW010000096.1:0-5734 GCA_963631735.1 Bacteroidaceae bacterium
GTACAATCCGTAGGGGGCGATGCCCACATCGACCCGGGGTTTGAAGAAAACAGACATGGGCGCCCCCTTTAGGGGAGCTGTCAGCGTAGCTGACTGAGGGGTTTCGTTGAAGTCTGATGAAATTAACTTCACCGTCACTTTTTTCCTTTAAGTATCGGCGAAATCATCGGGTAGATTGCAAAGGTTATCGCAACGCTGATGAGACCCTTTGCAAAGGTGAACGGTACGTTGAAAATAAGAATTGCCTGCCAAAGTGAGCCGACGCTCGGAAGAATCTCTTGATATGCGGCGAGGATAGCGCTTTCGGGTGCCATGAGCTTGAAATAAATCGGGTAAACGAAGAAATAATTGATAAAAAAGCTCATTGCCGCCATCGCAAAATCGCCGACCATTGCACCTATAAAGGCAAATTTGCGGTTGTGATGATACTTGTAGAACATACCTGCGACAAAAACAAAGACTGCGCCGTGAATGAAATTGGAAAGCTCTCCGACACCTGCGGTCTGGGTCGCAAACAGGTGGATAAGGTTCTTGACAAGACATGTAGCCACTCCGCACGCAGGACCGAAGGCGTAAGAGGTGATGAGTGCGGGCAGGTCTGAAATGTCAAGTTTAATGAATGACGGCATGATGGGGATTGAAAATTCAATAAACATCAGCACCGCCGAGAGCGCCGACATGATTGCCGTGACCGTGACCTTTCGCAAGCTTTTTACTTTTGTGTTCATAAACAACACCCTTTCAAATAAATTCAGTCAGAGTTGCCAACGAACAAAAAATGTCCCGTACAAAAAATGTACGGGACTTTATTTTTCAAGAATACAAATCTTCTCTCATCCGGACTGTACCGTCGGCTTCGGAATCTCACCGAATCAACTTTCGCTCACGGGCTTGTGGACTGAATCCCATTACCGTCGGTGGGGAATTGCGCCCCGCCCCGAAGACAACTGTTAACTTATCTCTATTTTAGCACTGTATCTTGAAATGTCAATAGTTAAATAGTAATTTATAAAGAGTTCACATCAATTGTTGCTATGACCTTTTCAATATATGCACCGAACCTGTCAGCTATTTTTGCCGCCGCAATTCCAACCTCTTCGTCTGAAAGCTTGCAGTCGAGCACGCCTGCCGCCATATTTGTCATGACGGAAAAGGCAAGAAGCGGCATTGAGCAGTGAGCCGCTGTGAGTGCCTCGGTGACAGTTGACATTCCGACTGCATCCGCACCCAAAAGCCTTGCGGCACGTATTTCTGCCGGCGTTTCAAACTGCGGACCTGGGAAGAACATGTAAACTCCCTCTTGGAAATTCAGTCCGCTTCCGTCGGCACATTTCAATGCAATTTCACGGAGCTTCTTTGTGTACATATCCGTCACATCGAAGAAACGGGGACCGAAGAAGTCAAGATTTTTTCCTCTGAGCGGACTTGCGCCGTTGAGCTTTATGTGGTCGCTGACTATCATTATATCGCCTACACTGTAGCTCTTGTTGACCGCACCTGCGGCATTGGTGAGTATGGTCGCCTTAACGCCGAGGAGCTTGAAAAGGCGAATGGGAATAACGAGCTGTTCAAAATCGTAACCCTCGTATGAATGAAAGCGTCCTGCCATGCAAAGCACCTTTTTGCTGCCGACCTCGCCGTAAATCAGCTTTCCGGCGTGAGAAGCGACGGTAGAAACAAGAAAATTCGGAATGTCGCTGTATTTTATTTCAATGGGGTTTTTGATTTTTGACGCAAAATCGCCGAGACCCGAGCCGAGAATAATTGCGATTTCGGGTTCGTCCTTGATTATCGACCTAACATAATCGGCGCTTTTTTGAAAAAATTCAACCGTGTATTCCATTTTTGCACACCTCATTATATTGTTCACAATTTTTTTACAAATTACCTCTTGACCTAAAGTCAACTTCAGGTGGTAATATATAGTCAAAGCTGTGGAATGATTATATCATTCGCACAATAATATGTCAATCAGGAGGTAATCAAAATGATTTTGAATGAAAAATATACGCTTTCAAACGGAGTTGAGATTCCTAAGCTCGGATTGGGCACATGGATGATTCCCGATGAACAGACGGACGAAGCAGTGCGTCAGGCAGTGGCACTCGGCTACCGTCATATAGACACGGCGCAGGCATACGGCAACGAAGCCGGCGTCGGCAGGGGAGTTAAATCGTGCGGCGTCAAGAGAGACGAGCTTTTTGTTACGAGCAAGGTTGCCGCAGAGCACAAGAGCTACGAAACGGCGGCAAAGTCGATCGACGAGACGCTTCAAAAGACAGGGCTTGACTATCTTGATATGATGATAATTCACGCTCCGCAGCCGTGGGCGGAGTTCCGCGGCGAAAAGAGATATTTTGAGGAGAATAAAGAGGCATGGCGTGCCCTTGAGGACGCTTACAAGGCAGGAAAGCTCAGAGCTATCGGCGTTTCAAACTTCCTTAAAGATGACCTCGAAAGCCTTCTTTCAAGCGCAGAGATAAAGCCGATGGTCAATCAGATACTTACGCATATTTCAAATACGCCGCTTGAGCTGATTGATTTCTGCGAGGCGAACGGTATTCGATGTGAGGCTTATTCTCCGATTGCCCACGGCGAGGCTTTGAAGAACAAGGCTATTGCCGATATGGCGGCGAAATACGGCGTTTCGGTCGCTCAGCTTTGTGTTCGCTACACGATTGAGCTTGGCATGGTCGCACTCCCGAAAACCTCAAATCCCGAGCACATGAAGTCCAACGCAGACATTGATTTCACGATATCCGCCGAGGATATGGAAACGCTCAAGCGTTTTGAAAAAATTAAAGACTACGGCGAATACAGTTTCTTCCCCGTTTTCTCGGGCAAATAAAATCCGAAAGGAATGTTATATATGAAATACGAAAATGAAAAAAGCTTTGAACAGGCTAACATGTTCGGCAAGGGCGAGGCGAATACGGCATATGCCAAGTATTTTATCGGCAATTCGTTTCTCAATCCGCTGACCGACCCGAAGTGCGGTCTTTTCCTTGCCAATGTTACATTTGAACCCGGATGCCGCAACAATTGGCACATTCATCATGCCGATGAGGGCGGCGGACAGCTGCTTATCTGCACGGCAGGCGAGGGCTGGTATCAGGAGGAGGGAAAGGCTCCCGTAAGCCTTGAGCCCGGTTCCGTTATTGTTATTCCGCCCGAGGTCAAGCATTGGCACGGTGCGAAAAAAGACAGCTGGTTCTCTCATATAGCCGCTGAAATGCCGGGCAAAAACTGCTCTAACGAGTGGTGCGAGCCCGTCGACGACGAAGAATACAACGCACTTTAATATAATTAAAGAAAGGTGATAATCATGGAAAAGGTAACGGCAGGCAGAGATGCTTTGGGCGATTTCGCCCCTAAATTTGCAGAATTAAACGACGATGTTTTGTTCGGTCAGGTATGGTCGAGAGAGGATAAGCTCTCGCCGAGAGACCGCAGTATTGTAACCGTAACTGCGCTCATGGCAAGCGGAGTTCTTGACAGCTCACTTGAATATCATATCTCATGCGCCAAAAAGAACGGTGTTACAAAAGAGGAAATGGCAGAAATTCTAACTCATGCCGCTTTCTATGCAGGCTGGCCGAAGGCTTGGGCAGCTTTCAGAATGGCAAAGAAAATTTACGAAGAATAATAAAAAATCGGCTCGGTGCAAAACGCATTGAGCCGATTTTTTTATACTATGTACTTTTTAACAAACGGAATAAAATTCAGCATTGACGAGACAGCAAGGCTGATTAAATATGTCACCGCCGTTGTTATAACTATCAGATATATTACCCGTGTGTGAGGCAATACGCCTGATTTTATAAGACAGTCAAGGACTGCAAGGTGGCACATGAAAATTCCGAACGAAGCCTTTGCCCAGAAGGATATGATTTTAGGTGAGCTTTTCTTTTCTCCGAAAATATTTTTTATCAAGAGAAAAGCGGAAGCGGGTACGAAAGCTGTCATCGGCAGCTTCTTGGGAATAAATGTGCTGATAGTTCTTCCTTCTCCGGCCGAAACATAATAGGTGATCGCCAAAAATGCGATGATGCTGAGAACACTCAGCGCATAGATCAAAAATCTCAGCGGCTTTTTGATGCTGTAATTCGACAGGTAATAACCGAGACAGAAATATCCGCTTAGATGAATTGCTGCCGACATTTTAAAGGCTTCGTTTAATTTTTCAAAGTTGATATACGAATCGGGTATCGAGCTTAAAAAATTGCCGCATATTGTGAATATAAACCATATTAGAAGAAAATATTCGAGCAAGGATTTGTCTGCGATAATTTTTTTCAGCAGCGGCGATACGATATAGAGTCCTATCAGTGACAGAATGAGCCACATGTAATTTTTATCAATCAGCGTGTCTGACAGGAATTTTTCGGCGCAGGAGAGAAGCCCTCCTCTTTTAAAAAGATACCTGTCAAGCAAAATGTAAAATGCCGACCAACAGATAAATGCCGAAGCCGGGCGGAGAATATCTTTATAAAAAATCTTTTTTATGCTTAAGCTGTCCTGAGATGAGAGCGTTTTGGCGCCCGACACCATAATTATTGTCGGAATTGCAAAACGGAATATGCTCTGAATCAGGGTCATGAAAAACCATGATATTGAGCCGACCTCCGCCTTGAACCATTTCTTTAAAATTACACTGACGGTGACAACCGCTAATACCGAAATTATTGTCAAAACATCCGTGTAAACGGGATTTTTTTTGTTTTCCATATTTCCGCCCTCCCTTAAACAATATATTTGCTTGCACCGGGAATCCTATTGAGCAGGTAAGAAATCAGCGGACTGATAACAGCTGCGGAAATCAGCAATGCCCCGAACAGTGCATATGGCGGCAACGGAAAGAACATAAGACATAGCTTCTCCACGGTTTTCATTACGAGAATGTGGGAAAGATATATGCCGAATGAAATTTTTGATAGCGTAAATATTGCCTTCTGTGTTTTTTTTGAAGGCTCGGCATTTTTAAATTTGTCCTGAACAAATAGAAAAAGTGCAGCCGATTGAAATGCGGTCATAGGCAACAGATAATCGAGATACTTGCTGACCGATTCACCTGATCTGAAAGATGTGAAAACGGTTACGCCGACAATTCCGAGAGTGCCGAGGACAGCCAAGAAATATACCGCTGTTTTTATCGGCTTTTTAAGAGCGTAATTATGCAAATAGTAGCCGAGAACGTAGTAGCCGCTGTATTCAACGGCAATTGAGATCTTAAACAATCCGATAAATTCATAGGCGCTGCTGCCGGCCTTGGGTATGAGCTCAATGAAATTGGTTACAATGCAAAAGACAAACCAGATAATAAGAAAATATTGCATTGTTGATTTTTTATCGACAACCTTGCGAAGCAGGGGAGTGACAATATAAAGACCGGCAATCATGTACATGAACCAAAGATGATATTCGCCTATCAGAAAGTTGTTGATGATTGATTGAAAATCCGGCTTGAACGAGCCCTTTTCGGTGACGATTTCCGACGCAAGATGGAAAGCCGTGTAGATAAGCGACCAGAAAACAAACGACGTTACTATTCTTAAAACCTTTTTGGAATACAGTTCTTTAATTCCTCTGTCCTTTTGAGGGGAGAGCATAAACATGCCCGAAACCATGACAAAAACGGGAACGGCAAATCGAAACATGCTGTCTATCGCAACGAGTGCAACCCAGCTTTTGCTTTGTATCGGAATATCACGCCATATTTCACCGACCGCATGCA
>CAVGRW010000096.1:6123-9456 GCA_963631735.1 Bacteroidaceae bacterium
CAGGGCTGCTGCATTTTACTGCAACAGCCCTCTCAAAATCGTTTTATTTGATCTTTACCTTGTAGTTCTTGATCTCAAACGGGGTTGCGTGGAAGCTGATCGTATCACCGTCAAAGTCAACGGGAACATCGTTTCTCTCAATGAGGTCGCATTCTGCGGCGTAGGTGAGGGGAGCGAAGAACTTAACGCTTGCGTCAACGCTTCTGCCCTTCTTCTCAACCATACGGATGATGTATGCGTCCTCCTCCTCGCACTTCTTGACAGCCTCAAGTGTCATGCTGTCGCTCGTGAGAGTGATGAAGGAATTGTCTGCGCCCATTTCGCCCTCTGACTTGATGTCAACGGGAACAAGCGGATGGTTGATTTCAAGTCCTCTTTCAAGGGTCTTTGCCTTCTTCCATGTCTCTGCATGGGGATAGAGCGAATATGTAAAGTAGTGATCGCCTCTGTCTGATTTCGGGTCGGGCTTGATCGGAGCCTTGAGGAGAGTAAGGATCATCTTGTGCTCGTTGACCTCATGACCGTACTTGCAGTCGTTGAGGAGTGATACGCCGTAGTCCTCGTCGGACATATCGATCCAATTATGAGCATTGACCTCAAACTTTGCCTTGTCATACGGATTGTATCTGTATGAGCAGCACTCCATTGTAGCGTAGGCGATATCTCTTGTGTAGTTCTTCGTCTGAAGATCAACGTCAAAGAATACCTTGAGGAGCTTCTGATCCTCATGCCAGCTGATGTGAGTATCAAAGTCGATTCTGTCAAGATCATTGTAGATGATGATGTTCTGCTCGATCTTTGACTTGAGAACGTCCTTCTCAATGGAAATCATTGTGTAAACGTCACCCTTGACGATATCCTTAACGATGCCGTCCTTGAGCTCAAATTCACGGTCAACATATGTTGCAACGATATCCCATGCGTCGTATCCGCCGGGCATATCCTCGAAGAGTCTGAAATCGTTGCCCTTGCCGCCCTTGGAGATTACCTCACGGCAGTTCTTCTTATCATAGATTGAAATAAGAGTTGCGTTGTCGTCAAGAACAAGCTTGAAGCTGTCGTTCTCAATTTCCTTGCCGTTGCTCTCGTCATATGCGGGAGCCTTTGCGGCAGGCATCTTGTAGTAAACCCTGTAGCCGACTGCCGGGATATCCTTGGCAATGAATACAAGCTTTTTGTCTCCGTTCGGCTTTGTGTACGCCTGAGTTGCGACCTTATTGCCGTCCTCGTCGAAGATATCAACGTCCTGATAATCAAGCTCAACCTTAGTTGTAGCGGCATTTGCAAGGGAGTTGAAAAGTGCAAACGGCTTGCCGAGGTTCTTATCGTAGCCGATGTGTTCTGCGATAACTGCGAGAGCCTCGTTGCGAACTCTTTCACCTGTCTCGATGACCTCATCATAGATGCTCATGAGCTTGCCGAATACCTCTGTGATGTGAGTTCCGGGAAGTGAATCATGGAACTGATTGGTGAGGATCTTTCTCCATGCGAGAGCGAGCTCCTCTGTCGGGTACTCGTAGCCGTAGCTCTCTGCGATAACTGCGTACATCTCAGCCTCTCTGAAGAGGTTTTCGCAGTAACGGTTAGCCTTTTTAAGAGCGGCCTTTGTGGTGTGAACGCCGCGGTGCTCCTCAAGGTAAAGCTCGTCCTTCCATGTAACGATCTTGTCGCCTGCGGCAATAGCCTTCTGACGCATGTTCTCGAGAGACTCCTCGATCTTGCATGCCTTTGTCTCGGGGAGACCCGGGAAGTTCTTATATCTCTTGACATATTCAAGCATCTCGTTATCGACTCCGCCGCCGCCGTCGCCCCAGCCGTAGCAGTACATGGACTCGCCGATGGTGTCCTTATCGGAATACTTGACCCAGTTTGTCTTGAGTGAATCGGGCTCCATTGAACCGATAAAATGAGTCGGCGGAACGGCTGCGAATACCTTAGAGCCGTCCGGACCCTCCCACCAGAAGGAGTTATAGAGCCACGGGTTTGTATCGTTCCAAATACCCATCTTATGGGTAACGAAATACTTCATTCCTGCCTTCTTCATGATCTGCGGCATGCAATAGCTGTTGCCGAAAACGTCGGGAAGCCAGCAGGTCTTGGGCGTTACGCCGAACCACTTTTCGGCATAGCGAACGCCGTGGAGGAACTGACGGACAAAGCTCTCGCCCGAGATGATGTTACAGTCGGGCTCGACCCACATGCCGCCGATGTACTCCCAGCGACCCTCTTTGACTCTCTTCTGAACCTGCTCGAAGATGTTCGGATAATGAACTCTCATTTCCTCATACATACCTGCCTGGCTCTGAGAGAATATGAAGTCGGGGTACTGCTCCATAAGACGAAGCATTGTTGCATGAGTACGGCCAACCTTACGGACGAACTCCTTGTAAGCCCACATGTAAACCATGTCAAGGTGGGAGTTGCCGATAAGGTCAAGCTTGCCCATGCACTTGTAGTTCGGGTTGTTGTAAACTCTGTCATAGAGAACCTTTTTGCACATTCTCAGCTTTGCCTTGAATACGTCAAAATCAGGCTCGTCAAAGTCAACATATTGGAAAGCCTCTTTAAGAGATTCACGGATAAGGGTAGCGTAGTCGTTGCCCATGCCCGGCATAAAGAGTGCATTGTAAACTGCCTTCAAATCCCAGTAAATTTCGTTGATTTCATCATCTGTTGTTGCGATAAAGGAGCACTCGAGCTTCTTGAGTGAGCTCTCGTTTGAGTGCCATACGAAATATGATTCGATGTCGATATCGTATGTATCGCCCGCCTTAGCGCAATCGGTAAGAACAACTGCGTTACGGAACGGGTCAAGACCCTGGAAGGGTACACCGTTTACGGAAACGAGCGAGTCGCCGCCGAAGTAAACGTAAAGAGTAACCTTTTTGCCCTCGAAGCGCTCGGGAATTGTGATCTTATTCTTGAAGAACGAGCTGAGACCGTTGCCGCCCCAGTAGCCGCCGACGTCGAGATCCTTCCAACCGTCGTAGAGATACTCGTAGTCGCCGATATCCTTGTAGATGCACTCACGCATCTTCCAGGGAGCGGTGTTCTCAAAGTCCGTGTATATTCTCTTTTTGAGTGCCTTAAGCTTAATTTCAACAAGCTCGTCAAAGGCGAAAATACCTCTCTGCTTGTTCTTAATAAGGCCTCGCCATGTGTCGATATGAGCTTCCATGCCTTCAACGGAAGGTACGGTCTTTTTCTCATTTTCTGCCATTTTGTCAGCTCCTTATTTTCCATTTTGCCGGTTATTTGTTGTCTGATAGACTAAAACCAATTTATTATATCATTTATATTTTTGCTTTTCAATAACTTACATGATTTTTTTGG
>CAVGRW010000097.1:0-9387 GCA_963631735.1 Bacteroidaceae bacterium
CTCCCTCTTGAGGGAGGTGGCTTCGGCGGATTGCGCCGAAGTCGGAAGGAGTTTAGGCTTGATGAGACCTTACTCCCTCAGTCACAGACAAGCTGTGACAGCTCCCCCAAGGAGGAGCCCACGCTCAAAGGAAATTACTTCTTACTTTTCACAAAACCCCTCAGTCACGGACAAGCCGTGACAGCGTCTCGCTGCGGCTCGGTCACGTCGCGGCTCTGACAGTCCACCGGACTGTCATTCACTACCGCGCCGACACTTCGCTACCCTACAGGGGCGCCAAGATTGGTTCCTGCTGCCATTTGGTCGATGTGGGCATCGACTCCTACGAATTCATCTTTTAACGCACCGAGAAAGTCTGATAAATGTTTCTTTCCGGGCAAAAAATCTCTTGCCGCATTGATAATCAATTATACAATATAATAAAACTTTTTTCAACCGTAAAAATAGATAATATCCGTTTTGCGGGTTTGTTGACAAATAAAAAAGGGTATAGTATAATTTATAGGTAACCGAAGGTTATACAAAAATTACGAATTGAGGTAATTATATTATGAATATAGCAGTTGTTCTTGCAGGAGGCTCGGGAAGCCGTATGGGTATGGTTGACCGTCCGAAGCAGTTTATCGACATCTACGGCAAACCCGTTATAATCCACACTCTCGAAGCCTTTGAGATCAACGAGAAGATCGACGCGATCTGCGTTGTTTGTGTCAAGGCATGGCAGGAGGATCTCACCATGTGGCTCAAGGAGTATGATATACGCAAGGTTCGCTGGATCGCCGACGCCGGCGCTTCCCGTCAGGAATCTTCGCTCAATGCTCTCAATGCCATTCAGGCAGAGTGCAGCGGTGACGATTACGTTATAATTCACGACGCCGCAAGACCGCTTGTTTCTCAGAAAATTATCAACGAGAACATTGAAAAGGTCAAGGAATTCGGCGCATGCGATACCGTTATTCCCGCACACGATACAATAATCAAAAGCGTTGATGAAAAAACGCTTGATTCAATTCCCCTTAGAAAAGAGCTTTACCTCGGTCAGACCCCTCAGTCCTTCAAGTATTCAATTGTCAGAAAAGCATATGATGACTACTTTGCAATTCCCGAGGACAAGCGTCCCGTCATGACCGACGACTGCGGACTTGTTCTTTCGGCAGGCATCAAGATAGGCATGGCAATGGGCGATAAGCTCAATATGAAGATCACGACAATGGAGGATCTTCTTCTCGTTAAATCCATTGTAAGAGCCGGAAGATAAGGCAGAAAGGATTGGTTAATTTTGTTCGCTAAGAGTTACAAAATTACAGAACCTAAAAGATTTGAAATATTCGTCGAGGATATAAGAAACGACCATGTTCTCGTTCGTCCCGAGTATCTTGCCGTGTGCAAGGCGGATATACGCTACTACCTTGGAAACAGAAGCCTTCGCATACTCAAAAGAAAATTCCCGATGAGCCTTATTCATGAAGCTACGGGCGTTGTTGTGCGTGACAAAAGCGGCGAGTTCAAAAGCGGTCAGAGAGTCGTTCTTCTTCCGTGCCGCAAGTCGGACTGTGACGGAACGAAGTGCGAGGTCTGCGTAAGAAACAACCCACGTCTGCTTGACAATTATTGTCCCGAATCAAAGTTCTGTTCCAGCAACTATGATGGCTTTTCGAAGGAACTCATTGACCTTGAGCATGAATACATGATTCCGATTCCCGATGAGATCGGTCCCGAAGCGGTGTTCTCCGAGCTTATTTCGGTTGGCTGCTGCGCCATGAGACGTGCAGGCTTCACCGAGGGCGAATGCGTTAAGAGCGTTACCGTTTGGGGCGACGGAATAATGGGATATATTATCTCTCTCGTTGCAAAATACGGCTTCGGCTGTGACGTCAACATCGTAGGTCTCAACAAAGAAAAGCTTGATATGTTTGACTTTGCAAATGTTTATTATTCAAATGATATCGACGCACTTCCGAGAATGTCTGTTGCAATTGAGGCTGTCGGCGGCAACGCATCCGGTATAGCCGCAAACCAGGCGATTGACAAGCTCTATTCGGGCGGAAAGCTTATTCTTTCGGGCGTTGCAAACGAGAATGTTCCGCTCAACACAAGAATGGTGCTCGAACACGGTATTTCTATCAGAGGAACAACAAGAAGCGTTCGCTGTGACTTTGAAAAAGCGGTCGAGCTTCTCACAATTCCGGAATTCCGTGAGCATATTCTCAGGCTCATGCTTTCAATCAACGATGTAACAAACATCAGAGATTACTATGCAATATTTGAAAAGGAGTCGAAATCAACGGCTCTCGGAAAAAATATTATGAAAATTTCATTTTAATCAAACAACAAAATCCGCCGCAAGCTTTTGTTTGCGGCAGATTTTTTGAATTTATCCTCGGCAATATGATTGAAACAGATAAAGACAACAGGTTGTTTTATATAAAAAATTATCCGCAGACTTTGACAAAATCAAAGCCTGCGGATTTTTGGTGATTACAATTGTTTTTACTTGTATGCTAAATAAATATACGATGTGCCCATGCCGTTGAAGTCGCTTGTCACGTTGCCTGAGGTGGTATTGGAAACCTTGAAGCCTGTCGAGGTGAGCGAGAGTCCCTGGGAGGAAAGGGATTCGTTCGCAACCGCCATATAGCTTTTGCAAGTGCTTTTTGTAAAGTCAACGGATACGGCAGGCTTGCCCGCCGCCATAAGAATCACGAGCTGCGGCTTGAAGCCTACGGAAAGCGAGCGTGTTGACGAGCCGTTTCCGATGTAAAAGCCTGCTTCAAACGGAGCGTTCCATTTTATTTTGTCCTCGGCGGTGACATGGATTTCATTGTTTCTGATATGACTGCCGCAAAGAAGCTCCTTGTCAAGAAAGCTTGCAAAGTTTTCATCGGTGCTTGCGGCAGGGCAGAAATCTGCGTTCATCAAAAACCAGCCGTTCATCATGAGTGCGTCGGTGTCTCTGTCGGAGGTTATATCCTCACAGCCTGATTTTTCAATGTTCAGGTTAGTTCTGAAGGTCAGCGCATCGGCAATTCTTGTGAATATATCATGGCACGACTGGCCGCCCTTTGAGAACGGAACGCAAATACTCAGATTTGCTTTTATCATCGCCGTTCGGCAGTATTCCTGCTTTTCCAGTACACCGTCGTCATTGGCAACAAATTTGTCCGTGATCTCAATATTGTCAATTCCGACAGCAACAATAGCTTTTCTCAGCGGAACAGCCTTATTTATCGGCGGATATTCAACAAAGAAGGTCAGATCCTTCATATCGTCCTGCTTGCCGAGCCATTCGACAATTCTTATCGGGAGTGAAACTATACTGTCCATTATTCAACCTCCACAATCTCTCTGATTATTGCCCAAATGTAAATTACTTCGTTCTTGAAATACACCTTTTCACAGCGGTCAACGGTGTATTTCTTTCCGTTGGATTCAACGTGGCAGTTTTCCTTTTCCGGATCATGGTCGGGCGGACCGATATAAAGATAATGTCCCTGACTGTTGAAGCCGATAACGGTATTGACACCGTTAAGGTACATCTTGTTCTTATATCTCAGCGGCTGAATGAATGCGCCGAAAATCGGACTGCTCCAGCCGTCTTCGGTCTTGAGCGTGACCTCCTGACCGTATTTTTCAAACATTGATTTGAGAGTCATGTTACATCACCTTGATCTGATTAAATGCGAAGCTGTCATCTTTGCAAAGCGGAATTAACTCCGCCGCTTTTTTGTCATAAAAGTCCTTTGCACGTTCAAGAAAATCCTCGACCGTCTTGTTGTCCTGTTCTATGCTTACATCGCCCGCCTTAAAGCTTGTAATGCTCGGTTCGCTCTCAAGAGAACTTTTTTTGAGCGCAAGCTTGTAATATGCAAGCCCTGCGGCTGCGGCGATGACACGAAAGTCTTCTCTGTCGGCTTCGGGCTTCAGCCTTGAGTCTATCTCTTTGATGCAGGAGCGGCATAAAGGAAGAATTTCATCTTCCTTATATACCGAAATGTCCGTAAGCTCGCCGAGATAGTCCTTTACTTCCCAGCAGCTCATTCTGAGCCTACCGTGCCCTGATCCTCAGAGCCTGTTGTGACCTCGATAGGAGAGAGAGTCTTAACAGCACCGGGGAGGATCTTTGCAAAGCCTGTGATAGATGTGATGGCGATCTGCTCAAGCTGACGGTCAACAAGCTTGCCGTAATCTGTTTCAACGTCACCGACCTTGATCATTTCAAGTGCACAGCTCTTATCAAGACCGATCATCATGTCATGCTTTGTAACATGAGATGACTTGATGAGGTTCGCACCGAACGGAGTGATGAGCTTTCCTGTGCCATGAAAATTGAGTCCTGCGGCGGCATCTCTGAATTCCGACATCTTGAGAACGGCTGCCGTTACGTCGGGTGATGCAAGGATCGTGTTGAGCTCATAGGGGGCAAATTCATTCCAGAAATCAACAAGATCATCATATTTATATGCCTCGCCTCCAATAGCACAGACACCTGCGGGATTTTTGCCGCCATCGCCATTGATAAGAACGTCAACAGCGTCTGCCATAAGGCTCTGTGCGAGGTATGAACCGATTCTCTTGAGTGCGATCGAAACAACGTCGAGACGCTGGAAACGAAGCACATCGTAGGATGTTGTGATCATTCTGCCTCTTTTCTTGAGACGGATCGTTCTGTCACTTACCTTAAAGTCGGCAGTCTCAAGAGTGTCGCCCTCCTTGAAAACCTTCATCTCGGCGTTTGCCGATGTCATTTCAAGGTTCATTGCGCGGTAGTCGAGAGAGTCGATATTGGTTGTCGCCGCAATGATATCGGGGAGAAAGCTCGCTTCGTCCATGCCGTAGCGAACGGCTCTGGAAACGTACTCCGGGAAGAGCACTGCGGCGTCGCTTGTCTGGAAAAACTTGCCGACAACCGAGCTGTCGGCGCCCTGCGGTTTAATGCCGAAGCGCTTGAGCTGACGCTGATATGCGTCGAGGCCCTCAAGCTCCGTACCTCTGTAATTTTCGGAGGGGTCGAGACCCTCCAATACCTGTGTAAAGCTGCGGCCTGTGCCGTACATTCCTTTTTCAAGTCTTAAATTATCAAAACCCATTTTGGTTCCTCCTTAAAATTTGAATTCATTGTTTGTGTTTGTTTTCTTTTCTTTTTTGGCTTTCAGCTGAGGCATGAGGGGAATAACGTCCTCCGCCTTTTTTCTGAAAGCGTCTCTTATTTTAATAAGCTCGTCCGTTTCAACGCCCGAACACATTTTTTCAATGCTTTCGCCCGAAAGTGACGGCACGGAAAGAACAGCGTATTTAGCTGTTTCCTCGGTGAGAGAGCGGCGATAAATAATGCCGTCCTGCGCCTGCTTTTCAAGCTTTTTAATGTATTCGGAAAGCTGCTTTGCATCGGATTCGCTGAGCTTGACGGCATTGCCGTCCTTTATTGCCTTGATACAGTTTTCCATTGTTTCAATCTCCTTTTTGTAGCTTTTTGTCACTCCTGCATTGATCTGAGCCGGAACCGCCACGAAAGACCACTCGTAAGCATCGTTTATATCGGAAAGTCTGCAATAGCAGAGCTTGCCGTCATAAATTTCACCCTTAACGTGATTGCAGGGGTCGTATCTCATGTCACTGCCGCAAACGGAGCATGTAAACGAGCCGACGGCGCAGCTGACGCTGACTTCCTTTTTGATGCCTGCGTTAATGTCGCTGATGAGGTCTGCGTTCTTCTCGGTCAGGGGCATATATGCCCTTGCCTTGACGCATCTGTAATCCTTGCCCGTCACCGTTTTTCTGCCCGGAATCGCAACACATTCGGCGTGATAGATTCTTGCGCTCTGATTTGAGCTCTTGGGATCGTGGTCGAAAATTCCCGTTACGCCCACGAAAAGCTCCGCCAGCTGTACGAGTGCCTCATTTGTAAAGCTTTCGCCGTCACGGTCAACGTCGTTGTCGCAGAGAATTACATTGAAGCTGTAAACCTCGTCGGCGGAAAGTGCCTTC
Organism: Bacteroidaceae bacterium; assembly: GCA_963631735.1. GTDB lineage: Bacteria > Bacillota > Clostridia > Oscillospirales > Acutalibacteraceae > CAG-488. The sequence continues at coordinate 5,986 of CAVGRW010000097.1, forward strand.
ACGGTGAAACGGTTGATTTCCTCAAGATCCTCGGCTGTAACCTCGCAGGGGGAAACGCTTGATTTAAATGCCTTATTCAACTGATTTCAACTCCTGTTCGATCCTTTCACTCTGTGCACGGTAAAGCCGTGCCTTTGCCAGCTCAACCTCGTCCTGAAGCGTGATGTCGTCCCATTCGACCGAGAAGCTCTCGTTTCTGCCGTTTGTAATCATCCAAAAGCGGCAGATTTTCTCGATTACGGGCGTCAGCAGTCTGCGATAGGCTTCAAGCTCGCTTGTCAGCACGTCTGCCTGCTGAGATGACATTCTTTCTGTCGATGACCAGCTCAAGCTGAGCATGAACGGCGGAAGTCCCGTTTTCGCAACGATCTGTTCAAGCATCTGACGGACGGGAACCTCACTGTCGAGAATTTGATTGTCCGCTCCGATTGCCTTGATGCTGACGTCACCGACGGCAACAAAGTCTCTGACCTGATTGCCGGGCTGCATGGCTTCGCTCCATTCACGGGCGACCTGCTGCGCTCTGTCCTTTGCATACGCACGGTCAACAACATCGTTCTGAGGCTTGTATGTGACGGCAAATCTGACGTTGCCGACCCTGTCCCAGTTAATTCCGATGGTATTGTAAATCTTCATCAGAATGTTGCTGACAAACGGCAATCCCTTCAAAAGCGAGCTGCCTGTGAGCTGACCTGCTTCCGGATTGAGAACCGAGAGAAGGACAAGCTGAGGGTAGGCCACAGGCTTGGCTTCGGCAAGTCCGCGCACACACACTATGCTCGAAAAACCGTCGTCGCCTCGCTTCAGTTCAATGTCGTCGATATCGGCGTTGTAAAGAGCAACGAAATCTCCGCTTGGATCGGTAATTATCTCACCGACCGCCGTTCCGTAAGTCAGAAGCTGTTCAAAATAAGTCGAGATAAAGGCATTTATGCCCTGCTGACCAGAGCCAACCCTGACCTCACGAAGAAAGCGTCGAAGCTCTCTTTCACACGCCTTATCGCTGCAATCAACACGAAAACCGCCCGTGAGCCTGATGATTTTATAAATTGCGGCATCCACAATAGGAATTGCCTCACGAAGCTCTCGATAGAGACGGTTCTGCATTGACGAGAGGGGAGTATAGCTGTCAAGAAGACTGAAAGGATTTTTCTTGTAGGTTTGCGGCGCTGAGACCGCAGTTTTTGCAGCGGATAATTTCTTGAATATTCCCACTGAAATTCTCCTTTCTTTTTTGTGGAAGCAACCGCCGTCTTTTCGGCGGCTGCAAGAGCGTTAACGTGAAACGCTCATAACGAAAAAGTCATTTTCGGGCGCATTCAGCGCCGTAGTGACGAAGTAACGCAGATCGTCCATGGCATGGTCATTTTCCTTGCGCGGTGCGTCCCGAACTGCTTTGTCGTCCCACTTGTAAAGCGAAAATTCACGGAGCGTGTCCTTGCACTCGGGCGAAAAAAATATCACCCTTTGTTTGAGGGCATCGGATACCTGTCTGATTCCGTCAACAACGTCGTTCTTGGCAGGTATCACCGTGAAACGTCCTTTTCTGCGGATACATTGAATGAAGCTCGCCGCCGAAGGGTCAACGATGACCGCCTCGATGCAGAGATCATCGGCAAGCTTTTCAAGCTCCTCATAATGCTCTGCGTCCGTCCTTTGCTCGCCTATTTTTCGTGAATCGTAGTAGTATTCACGGATTCGGTACCACTTCTTTTCATATTCGCCCCAGAGACCGAACGAACACGGGTTGACCGTGCCGTAGTCGCAGGAGATGAAAAATCGTGTGAACCGATCAATTTCGGGAGGGACGGTGACATGGATTTCCTCGTTGAACATCGGATAAACAACGCCCTGAGCCGCAACCCATTTGCCCTCAACAAATCTTTTGTAGAAAGCGCCCGAGTACAGGCTTTCGTAGCGTCGGATTATCTTTTCCGTCAGCGACGGGTTGTCACGCATTGTGAAGTGAAGATAAAGGCAGTTCTTTTGCTTCGCCTTGAGTATCCATTCACGGTAGAACCAGTGCATCGGATGCTCGGGATTGCAGTTGAACCACAGCTTTGAGCCATCGAGCGAGCACCTTGCGATAGCCTGCTCAACAAACGAGCGCGGCATAAGAGCCACCTCGTCGAGCAGAACTCCGCCGAGCGTCATACCCTGAATCAAAGCCGCCGAGCCTTCATCCTTTCCGCCGAAAAGGTAAAAACGGTTTACTCTGTCTTTGTAGGTCATTTCAATATAATTCTGCGACGATTTAAGCTTCATTGAAAAACCCAGGGAAGCCAAAATTGAATTTAAAGGAACAATAACGTTCCTTTTTAATGATGCTATAGTTTTCCCGCATATTGCAAAAGAAGTGTCGGAAAACGCATAAAATGACCAGGCAATAAAAGAAAGAGACATACATACTGTTTTTCCCGAACGTACAGCCCCGTCGCAAATGATGGCGTCATAAAAGTTCTTGTCCGAACTGTCACACCACCATGTCATTGCCTGAAGCTGCTTTTCGGAAAAATTCTTGAATGATGAAAGTGAGCTACTCAAGCTTATCATTCCTCACCTTGGCGGCGCTGTTTTCAAGCGCCTTGTAGAAGGGGAGAGCGCTGTCCTCGTCGCCGCCCGAACAAAGCTGTTCGAGATGTTCAAGCGCTTTGAGACGGTCAAAGAATTTGATTTCGAGACCGCCGCTCTTAGGACGTTTGATTTCGCTGACATTGAAAAGGTCAAGCTTTTCCGTCCCAAGCATCGGCTTTTCGTCGGAATATGCCAGTCTGACAGCATCCGAAATATTTCCGAATGCAAGCTGACGATACCCTGCAATGATTTCGTCGCGGTTGATGTTTCGCAGTTTATCAAGCCGCTCGATTTCCTTTTTGATGTCCTTGCGCTCAAGCATTGACGGACCGACCTTGCGGGATTTTATCCCATAGCCTGCCTTGGCTGCCGAGGCTCGTGCGTCCCTTGTCAGAGAAAAGAATAAACAAAACAGCTTTTCTTTTTCTTCAAGTGCCATAAAAACTTCCTTTCATTTTTGTACGGTTAACCGTTTTGTGAGAGTTGCCTCTCAACCTAAGCGCAAAAAACAGCAATCCATAACCTTTTTCGGTTATAAATTGCTGTTAATAATTATTTTGTTTACAATTTGTTCATATTTAGCAGTAAACTGCTGTGATAATTTAAATTTGATTTATAAAATTTGCTTGGAGTAAAAATTCGATGCAATGAGCTATTTGCATAAAAAAATCACGGGCGGCAGAAGCCGTCCGTGTGTTTAGTTCGCCTTATTCATTGCCTTGTCTATGTCACCGTCGAGAATGAACGGAAGCACCTCGGTTGCCTTTGTTATTGCCGCCTTGAGCTGTTCCATATCGTCCTTGCCGAATTTTGAAAGCACCCAATCGG
>CAVGRW010000098.1:0-9385 GCA_963631735.1 Bacteroidaceae bacterium
TGATTTTCCGTGTTCAGCAATTCGTCGATTATCATTCTCTGATATTTTGTGAATTTCTTCTGATCGCAGGAACGTGACCAAAGGCTCATCGGCACACCGACCTTGTTCATATGATACTTCGCCGTCTGCGGATATGCAAGGCTTTCAAGAAAGGCAGAGAGAGTGAGAAAGCCCTGAACTCTTTCGGCTTTTTCGGGCTCTTTTTCATAATTCTCGCATACCCAGGCATATAAATCGGGGTGGAAGTTGCCCATTATTCCAGAGAAGCCTGCCGCGCCGTGCCTGAGAGTATAAAGGAAGGTCTGCGAGTTTGCGTTAAAGAGCTTGATGCTCGTTCCCTTGAGCTGTTCGAGTCTTGCGTCGAGCATATCGGGGTCACAGCACGTATCCTTGATAAAGGTAAATCTGCCGGTTGAAATGCACCAATCGAGAATTTTCGGAGTAAGAATTCTCTTGTAGGGATAGGGGCACTCATAAATGCCTATAGCGATGTCCTCGGGAAGCTTTGAAAGAAGATATTCGGCGTTCTTTATCCAAACGTCGTCACCGTCATTGTGGAGATCAAGTCGGTTGCTGACCCATACAATAGCGTCAACGCCCGTGTTTGCCATAGCTGTCATTTCCTCGATCTGAGCGTTCATATCGTCGGAATTGTGTCCCGAAGCGACAACGGAAACATTCTTTCCGCTCGCCTTGACCGTTTCAACAACGGTCTTTGCGATCTTAACCTTTTCGTCAAGTGAAAGATAGACCATTTCGCTCGACTGACAAACCGCAAAAATACCTGTACAGCCGTTGTCAATGTACCAATTTGTAATATTCTTGACCGCCTCGTAGTCAACAGTGTTGTCGTCATGGTACGGTGTTATCATCGTCGGGTATGTTCCCCTGTTAATATCCTTCATTTTTTGACCTCCGATCAATTATTTATTCAATTATAAATTATAAAGCGTAAAAAATCAATTGATTATTCAATTATACTTGAAAAAGTGTAATATTTTGTTGAAATTATACGATAAGCTATGATATAATAACAAAGTAATATTTTAGAGTATTGGATGTGATCTTCGATGAAATGTCCGTTTTGCGGCTACTCCGAGAGCAAGGTTATTGATTCCCGTCCCACAGACGAGGGCGAAAGAATTCGCAGAAGAAGAGAGTGCATGAACTGCGCCAAGAGATTTACCACCTACGAGATAATCGAAAGCGTTCCCATTATCGTTGTCAAGAAGGATAAATCAAGAGAGGCTTTTGACAGAAACAAGCTTTTCAACGGTCTGCTTCGTGCATGTGAAAAGCGCCCCGTTTCGATTGAAACGATCGAAAAAATCGTCGATGATATTGAAACAACCTTGCAGAACTCTCTCGACCGTGAGGTTACTTCTATCCACATCGGTGAGCTTGCAATGGATAAGCTCAAGGACACCGATGAGGTCGCATATGTTCGCTTTGCTTCTGTCTACAGACAGTTCAAGGATATAAACACATTTATGGATGAGCTTGCTAAGCTCCTCGGCGAAAAAAATAATTAAGCGAGATGACAGATTATGAAGACTAAAACTAAGGTTCTCGTGGCAGGTCTCGGCGTAACGGCGGCTGCATTTGCCGTTGCGGATCTTGCTTGCGACTTTGCAATCAAGCGTCCCGACCCGACCAAAAAGAAAAAGCCCGAAACACGCGAGATGTACATCAAGCGTGCCGAAATCAGACGTCAGAACAACCAAAATCTTTATGACCTTGATCCCGAGGATTTAACTATAAAGAGCGTTGACGGTCTCAACATGAAGGCATGGTATCTCCCTGCCGAGAAGGAGACGAAGCGCTTCGTTATCTGCGTACACGGCCATAAGTGCAACGGACCCGATGAGTTCAGCCACATGATGCCGTTCTACCACTATGACCTCGGCTATAACTATCTTCTCCCCGACCTCACGGGTCACGGCAGAAGCGAGGGCGAATACATAGGCTTCGGCTCGTTCGACGCTAAAAACATTCTTCTTTGGGTCGATTATCTTATAAACCGCTTCGGCGATGATATCGAAATAATTCTTCACGGCATTTCAATGGGTGCGGCAACCGTGCTCAACTGCAACGAGATGTCGCCGCCCGATCAGGTCAAGATCATCATTGAGGACTGCGGCTTCACAAGCGCAGAGGCTGTAATGAACAACACCCTCAAGGATATGATCGGCTTCAAGTTCATGCCCATCGTTAAGCTCGGCAGCCTTGTCAGCAAGGTCAAGGCAGGCTATTTCTTCTCGGAGAGCGACCCGCTCAAGAACATGAACGAGGCGAAGAACCCCGTTCTGTTCATTCACGGTGAGCAGGATACATATGTTCCGTTCGCTTACGGCAAGGAGCTTTACGACGCATGCCCGACGCCGAAGGATTATCTTTGGGTGCCCGACACGGTTCACGCTTTCAGCTATTATAATGCCAAGGACGAATACGAGCAGAAGGTCAAGGACTTTATTGCAAAATATATGGATAAAAAAGAGGAAGCTGTGACAGCATAATAACATAAACGAGGGCACAAAAGTGCCCTTTGCTTTTGGAGGAAGCTATGGAATACAAGGATCTATCAAAGGAAAAGCTTTTGGAAATGAAAAAGGAGCTTGAAGCTCAGTACGAAGCTTTTAAGGCAAAAGAACTTAAACTCGACATGTCAAGAGGCAAGCCGAACAAGGCTCAGCTCGATCTGACAAACGACATGCTCGATACGATAAACTCGTCAAGCGATATGACTGCTTCGGACGGTATGGAAACAAGAAACTACGGCGGACTCATGGGTATTCCCGAGTGCCGCAGGCTCATGGCGGAAATCGTTGACGTTGACGAAAAGAACGTCATCATCGGCGGCGTTGCAAGCCTTACTCTCATGTACGATTATATTTCACAGTGCATGGTATTCGGCTGCGGCGGCAATGAGCCTTGGGTAAAGCAGGGCGAAATCAAATTTCTCTGCCCCTGCCCCGGCTACGACAGACATTTCGGAATTCTTGAGCATTTCGGCATCAAGATGATAAATATTAAAATGAACGCAGACGGTCCAGATATGGACGCCGTTGAAGAATACGTCAAGGACGAGAGCGTTAAGGGTCTTTTCTGCGTTCCCAAGTATTCAAACCCCGACGGAATAACATTCTCCGACGAGGTAGTTCGCCGCTTCGCCGCTTTAAAGCCTGCGGCAAAGGATTTCAGAGTTATCTGGGATAACGCCTATATCGTTCACGACCTCAACGACACGCCCGACAAGCTTCTCAACATCTTCGATGAGGCTAAAAAGTGCGGCAGTGAGGATATGTTCATTGAGGTAATTTCAACCTCAAAAATAAGCTTTGCAGGCGGCGGAATTTCCGCTATCATCGCTTCGGACGCAAACATTGCGGAAATTAAGAAGCGCATGGGTATTCAGATAATTTCAAACGACAAGATAAATCAATTGAGACACGCAAGATATTTCAAAAATCTTGAAGGCATAAAGGCTCACATGAAGAAGCAGGCGGCAATTCTCAAGCCGAAGTTCGACGCCGTTACCGACGGATTTGAAAAGGCGTTTGACGGCACGGGAATCGCAAGCTGGAAGAAGCCGAACGGCGGATATTTCATCAGCCTGTTCGTTATGAACGGCTGTGCAAAGCGTGTAGGTCAGCTCTGCAAGGAGGCGGGACTCACCCTCACAACGGTCGGCGCAACCTATCCCTACGGCATTGACCCCGACGACAGCAATATAAGAATTGCGCCGTCCTATCCCGACGTTGACGAGCTTCAAAAGGCAGTTGAGCTGCTTTGCATATGCGTCAAGCTTGCCGCTGTAGAAAAATTAACGGAAGAGTGATTAAATGAACAAGCCCTTGTATGAAGTAAGAGAATTTCATAATTTCAGAGAGCTGCTCAATCAGAGCGAGGAGCGCTACGGAAACAGCCCTGCATTTAAAATCAAAAATCAGATAGGTCAGATTCTCGACATCAGCTACACACGCTATAAGGCTGACGTTGAGGCTCTCGGCACTGCCCTGCTCAGTCTCGGTCTTGACGGTGCAAAAATCGCCGTTGCCGGAATGAACAGCTATAAATGGTGCACGAGCTATCTTGCGATCGGCTGCGGCGTCGGCGTTGTAGTTCCGACGGATAAGGAGCTTCCGTTTGACGATATTCTCAGCGTGCTGACCGTATCGGAATCAAAGGCGATTATTTTCGACAAAAAATTCGGTGAAAAGCTGCTTGAGCACCGTGAAAAGCTTCCGAAAAATCTTCTGCTTATCTCCATGGAACAGCAGAAGGACTCGGACGGAATTCTTTCTTATGATTTACTTTTAAACAAGGGTTATCACCTTATCGGCAAGGGCAATTCCGACTACCTCGACCGTGATGTTGAGGGCAACAAGATGACCGTTCTCCTCTTTACCTCGGGCACGACGGGTATGTCAAAGGCGGTCATGCTCAGCGCAGACAACATATGCTCGGACGTCAGGGCAATTATGGGCTTTGTCAAGATAAACAAGGGCGAGCGAATTCTTTCGATTCTGCCGATTCATCACACCTATGAATGTACCGTTACGTTCCTCTGCTGTATTTACGGCGGCGTTACGATTTGCTTCTGCGACGGACTGAGATATATCACAAAAAATCTTGAGGAATACAAGCCGAATATTTTGATCGTCGTTCCGCTTGTGCTCGAAAAATTTTACAAGCGAATCATGAAAGCGGTCGCAAAGGAACGAGGCGGCATAGCCAAAATCGCTCTCGGCAGTGCAATAACCAAGGTTGCCGGAGCGGCGAAACTCGACGTTTCAAGTCTTTTCTTCGGCAAGATAAAAAAAGCGTTCGGCGGCTCGATAAGGCTTATTATTTCGGGTGCGGCGGGAATCGACCCAGAAATCATCAAAAACATGAACCGCTTCGGCATACAGACCTTCCAAGGCTACGGTCTGACGGAATGTGCACCGATCGTCATTTGCAACAGTGATAAGGATAACAAGTACGATTCAATCGGCAAGCCTATCCCCTTTGTTGAAGCAAAAATCACAAACCCCGACGAAAACGGAATCGGCGAGATTTGCGTAAAGGGTCCCATGGTCATGCTCGGCTATTATAAAGACCCCGAAGCTACGAAGGCGGCATTCGATCCCGACGGCTGGTATCACACGGGCGACCTCGGCAGAACCGACAAGGAAGGTCACTACTACATCTGCGGCAGATGCAAGAGTGTCATCGTCACGACGAACGGCAAGAATGTTTACCCCGAGGAGCTCGAAAGCATGCTTCTCAAAGAAGACGCCGTTCAGGAATGTATAGTAACGGGTGCCGAGGACGAGCGGGGAAATACGATTGTTTATGCAAGGATTTTCCCCGACCTCAAAGCTATCGGCGCAACCTACGGCAACAGAAACATCACCGATAAGGAAATCAGCAAGGCTGTTTCGGAAGCCGTCAAGAATGTAAATTCGCAGGTCGTCAGCTATAAATCAATCAAGCGCTTCGAGATAGTAAGCAAGGAATTTGAAAAAACGACTACATCGAAGATAAAGCGAAATCAGTAATAATAAATTTTCCTTCCTCATATCATTTGGTGAGGAGGGATTTTTATGCCCAAAAACAAGCGCAGAAAGCCAAAGGCGGAGGCAACGAATCTCAGAAGCATTATACTAAAAATTCTCGTCGGCTCGGCACTGACGGTCATACTTTATTCGGCGATGTGCGTGCTTTTTTCGCTGATTTGTCTCAAAGCCGATATTGATTCTTCGGTGTACAAATACTTTATCTTTGCAATCGCCGCAGTTTCGGGCTTTTTCGGCGGATTTAAGGCAGTCGGTGCAATTCGCAAAAACGGACTTTTATTCGGTGCGCTCAGCGCTTTGCCTGCATTTCTGATTATTTTCCTTATCTCGTCAATAATCAGCCGCACGGGAATTGCCGTCTCGGGTTGGATATCGGCAATTATTATGACGGTTTTCTCAGCTGTCGGAGGAATTCTCAGCGCAAATAAACGCAGATGAGGTTTACAAAGATAACCAAATATGCTATGATAAATAAAAAACTGGAGTTGAAAGCATGGAATTTATTACTAAGCAGGTATCGCCGCTTCAGCGTGTTTTTCTCGACGGAAAATGTGATTTAACGGAGCACAATTCCGACTCGGCGCTCAGAGGCGAGCGATTTTCATATCAAATTGCATACAAAAGCGACGAAAAATTTTTCGCCGAGATCATAATCGATTCCCCTCTTTCTCAATATATAACGGTCAGGTCGGTCGGCAATGTTCCGTCGGAGCTTCCCGTTTACCCTCGTGACTATGAATACAGCGAAAGAATCGAACCGGGTCTTTTCCCCGACGTTCTTTTCCCGATCAAAAACGACCGAGTGCTCATCAAGCCGAATAATTATTATGCGCTTTGGGTTACGGTCGAGCTTCCGAAGGAGCTTAGCGCGGGCGATTATGATATCAAAATCAAGCTTATAAAAGACGGCGAGGAAATCAGCGAAAATATATTCAGTCTGCACGTTATCGACGCTGTTCTGCCCGAGCAAAAGCTCATTTACACTCAGTGGTTCCACAGCGACGGAATAGCGAATTATTATAAAGTCCCCGTTTTCAGCGAGGAATTTTGGTCGCTCGTCGAAAGCTTCATGAAAGCGGCGGTGCACACAGGCGTAAATATGCTACTCACCCCTGTTTTCACCCCTCCGCTCGACACTCAGGTAGGCGGCGAAAGGCTGACGGTTCAGCTCGTTGACGTTCGGCTCGAAAACGGAAAATACGGCTTCGGCTTCGATAAATTTATCCGTTGGGCGAAGCTCGCTCAAAAATGCGGAATAAAATATTTTGAAATTTCACATCTTTTCTCGCAGTGGGGCGCAAAATACACTCCGAAAATCATGGCGGACACAAACGGAGTTCAAGAAAGAATTTTCGGCTGGGAAACCTCGGCAGACTCAATTGAATACGCCGAATTTCTGCGTGCTTTCCTGCCCGAGCTTATCAAAACAATTCGCTCGCTGGGAATTGAAAAGAACACCTATTTTCATATCTCGGACGAGCCGAACGAGGAGCAGATAGAAAGCTACGCAAAGGCAAAAAGCATTGTCGCTCCTCTGCTCGAGGGCTTCCCGATTATCGACGCTCTCTCCGATTACAGCTTCTACGAGAGCGGAATTATCGACAATCCGATTCCATGCACGAACAATATTGAAAGCTTTATCGAAAAAGGCTTTCCGCACCCGTGGACGTATTACTGCTGCGGTCAGGGCGGCAAATTAAGCAACCGCTTCTTCGGCATGCCGCTCTCGACGACGAGAATAGTCGGCGTTCAGCTTTTTAAATACGGAATCGAGGGCTTTTTGCAGTGGGGCTTTAATTTCTACAATTCGCAGTTCTCACTGAGAAGCATTGACCCGTTTGCCGTCACCGATGCGGACTCGGCGTTCCCCTCGGGCGATTCCTTTACCGTTTACCCGGGAGAAAAAGGCGCAATCGAGTCTGTCCGCAGTGAGGTTTTCTACGAAGCACTTCAGGACATGCGTGCTCTGACGCTCCTATCCGAGAAAATCGGCAAGGACAAGGCTATTGCAGCAATCGAAGCCGAATTCGGCAAAATTACATTTTATGACTATCCGCGCGGCACTGAAAATATGTTGAACTTGCGAAAATTTGTCAACATTCACTTGGACAATCTGAACAAAGAGTAATATATAAACAATTTTTTCTTTGCTTTAACATACAAATTATGTTATAATATTTTAAGCAAGGCGTACGCCTCAAGAGTAAAGGAGAGATAATAATGCTTGAAAGAGCCGAATATCCCGAACAGGTTGGCGTAGACTCCGACGTTGTTACCGATCTGATTAAATTCTTTGAAAAGCTTGTATATAACATAGACAGTCTCATGGTTGTAAGGCACGGCAAGGTTGCCTGCGAATGTCATTGGGCGCCGAACCGAGTTGACACACCGCACGACATGTTTTCATTGAGCAAGAGCGTAACCGCCACGGCAGTAGGAATTGCCGTTGACGAGGGATATATTTCGCTCGGCACGAAGATATATGAAAAATATTTTCCGCATAAGCTCGAGGGTCTGACGGGCAAGCAGCTTGAATGGGCAAAAAAAGTTACCGTTCACGACGTGCTTTCCATGAGAATGGGCAAGGTCACAAGCGTTTTTGACGACAAGGCAAAGACGGATTGGGTCAACGGAATTCTCGATAAGCCGATTCAGTTTGAGCCGAACAGCGAATGGAAATACATAAGCGAGAACGCCTATCTTCTCTCGTGGATTCTGCAAAGAGAAACAGGCATGACGATGACGGAATTCCTCACTCCGAGACTTTACGAGCCGCTCGGTATCAAGGTTCCGCATTGGGAGCAGAGCCAGGTTGACGTTGACGCAGGCGGCTGGGGCTTGAAGCTCACCGTTGAAGATATTGCAAAAATTTCTATGCTTTACATCAATAAGGGCGTCTACAACGGCAAGCGGATTTTTTCGGAGGACTGGTTCAACAAGGCAACCTATCCCTACACCAAAAAGACATATCCCGTGTTCTCCGACAACGCCGAGTACGGCTATCAGGTATGGATCGACCATGAGCACCACGACACGACCTATCGCTTTACGGGACTTTACGGACAGTTTTCGTTCATGTTCCCCGAGCAGGACGCATGCGTTGTTATAACGGCAAGCGACACCCGTGACGGCGATGCTATCGCGGCTGTTTACAAGCATTTCCCGAGGGCATTTATCGAGCCGAAGGAGCTTGACGAAAAGAAGAAATTCGAGTTCAAAGCCCTGACAGCGACGAGAGCCTACGGCCCCGATTTCACGCACTCGCTCGGCAAGCGAGATCCGAAAAGGGAGAGCAAATACAGCAACAGAATGATGAAGTTCGTTCCCCTGCCCTATTCGAGCACACAGGGTGCAATAACATACTTCATGTGGCGCAAGAAAATCGGCGGACTTACCGACATTGTACTCAGCTTTGACAAGGATAATGCCATTATGTCGTTCAAGGAGAACAACTCCGAGCGCATGACGATCAAGGCAGGCATGAACAACGAATACACCCACAACGTCATCACCCTCGGCGAAAACGAGCTTATCGTTGACGCTCAGGCAACATGGAACCGTGACGGCAGCCTTGAATTTTTCCTTTATAACTCGGGCAGACCGCAGTCAAAGAGATTGCGTTTCATCTTCAAGGGCAACACGGTTATATTGAAGCAGAAATCATATCCCGGCTTCGGCGCATTGGCGAAGTTCAATATTGAGTTCAACATGGGCATGAATGTCGGTCCGAGGTTCGAGAACTTCCTCGAGGTCGGCGGCGACGTTTTCAGCACGTTCTACAGCGACACCGACACCGTCGGAAGATTTGTGAAATAATTAAATAT
>CAVGRW010000099.1:0-9308 GCA_963631735.1 Bacteroidaceae bacterium
ACCTCATCCGAGCGGCGCAATCCGCCGCCCACCTTCCCCTCAAGGGGAAGGCTGATTAGTTTTTGCCTCAAAAATAATTTTTTCATACTTCCTCGGTGTTTTCAATCGAAGGTATCCTGAGCGACGGAGGGGATAAAGATTAGATATTAAAGAATCACAAACAAACTTATGCGTTTAATAAAACATTGAATATTTTCCCATAAATTCAAAAACTGCCGCATAATCATATGCGGCAGTCATGATTTATGTGTTATACTGCGAAGCCTGAGTTAACAAGCTTAACAAGCTCATCAACAGCCTGCTCCTCGTCGGGGCCTGCGGCGATGACCTTAATTGTTGTGCCGCCGTCAATACCGAGAGAAAGTACGCCGAGCAAGCTCTTTGCGTTTACACGTCTTTCTTCCTTTTCGATCCAGATAGACGACTTGAAGCAATTAGCCTTCTGAATAAAAAATGTTGCAGGACGGGCACTGAGACCTACCTGATTCTGAACTGTAACGTCTTTTTCACACATAACTGATATCTCCTAATCAAAAGTTAATTCCAAAAGTCTGTTTTAAGGCAACACCGCACAATTGAGGTGTGCGAATTGCGCAGTAAGATTTTTCGTCAGGTTGTGCAAAAATTTTGCAGGCTTGCTAACGCAAGTCAAAAAATTCTTGTGCAACATGACGGGAATAGATTCAAGCAAGGCGTGCGCCGCAATTTGTGCGGTATTGCCTTTAACCTTTCATACAAGAGTTATTATATCACAAAAGTTTTCAACGTCAACAAATAAAATCGACTTTAAAATTATTTCGGCTTGTATTCCAAATGTGAGTATTTTGGGAAGTCATGGTTTGTGCACTTTGTACACCGAATAACTGTACTTTTAATGCACATTGACTATTTTTTTCTCTCATTATCCAATGATTGGAGATATTTCAAGTCTTTTCCGTTTAATTCGGCTTTTTCCAACAAATCGGGTCTGCGTGCCTTTGTCCGCTCCAAGGATTGCTCCCTGCGCCATTTCATTATGTTTGCGTGATGACCTGTCAGAAGAACATCGGGAACGGTTTTTTCGTGCCATTCATAGGGTCTTGTATACTGAGGATATTCGAGCAAGCCGTTATAGTGGCTTTCCTCTTCAAACGCTTCGTCGCTCGCAAGCACACCCGGCAACATTCTCGTTATGCTGTCGGCAAGAACCAATGCAGGAAGCTCGCCGCCCGTCAGAACATAATCGCCGATTGAAATTTCTTCATCGACAAGCTCCTCGATAACTCGCTCGTCAACGCCCTCGTAATGACCGCAGAGAATGGCTATATTATCCATTTTCGCAAGCTCTTTTACTCTCTGCTGGTCAAGCGTTTTGCCCTGCGGAGACATATATATCAGGTGCGGACGGCTGCCGATTTCTTTCTCAAGCTCGGTAAAGCAATCAAATATCGGCTGACACTGCATTATCATTCCCGTGCCTCCGCCGTAGGTCGTGTCGTCCACTCGGCGGTGCTTGTCCGTTGAAAAATCACGGATATTGACGCAGTTTATTTCAACCAATCCGCCCTCTCTCGAACGTCCGATAATGCTCTCGTCAAGAACACGCTCGCACATTTCGGGGAACAATGTCATTATGTCAATTCTCATCGTCAAATATACCTTTCATCGGTCTTATAAGCACCCTGTTTTCCTTAACATCCGTATCAATCACAACGCTCGGAATTGCAGGAATAAGATATTCCTTTTCGTCGTCCGCCATGATGTGCCAAACGTCGTTTGCACCCGTTTCGCTGACGTCGGAAATCTTTCCGTATCGCTTGCTTTCATCGTCGGCGTCAAAAACATCACAGCCGATAAGCTCCTCGATGAAGTAAACTCCGTCGGCAAGCTTTGCGTCCGAGCGGCGCATATAAAGCCGCTTGTTTCTCATCGCCGAAGCGGCTTCAACAGTGTCAATGCCCTCCAGCTTCATCAGCACAATGTTTCCGTGCGGACGTGAGGAAATAACCTTGACGCTGTTTTTTCCCTCTGCGTCATAATACAATGTTTTGAACTGTTTAAGAAATTCGGGTGAGTCCGCCCACGGGTTGACACGCATTTCGCCGCGCACACCGTGAGTTCCCACGATCTGACCGACTGCAAGAAAATTCTTTATCATAAAATCACTTAACCTCTGTGAAATATCTTACAAAACTTCTGCCTGCGCTCAAGGTTCCGTCAGTAAGGTTGATACCTGCGTTCATGAGCAATGCGCCCGAATAGATCTCGCCGTCCGTTTCGTCACGGTACATCTTTTCGGGATCAAGACCCTTTAATTTAATAAGCAGGAAGTCGTGCGGCGCTCTGTTCTTGATAACAACGGTCAGCAGAGCCTCACTCTTATCCTTTGCAACATGCTCCCATGCACACTTGAACTCGTCGTCCGTCGGCGCAATAATTCTGTAAAGGTCGCCGAAGTGGATTACATTATAATATCTGTGATAGTCATTGACCTGCTCCTTGACCTTTTCCTTGTCCTCTGCGGACATCTCCTTGGGGTCAAGCTCATAGCCGAACGTGCCTGCCATAGCGACCGCCGCCTTGGTTTCAATTCCCGTTCTGTCGCATGCTGAAACATGAGCACCCATGCTCGATGCGGGATAGCACATTGACGTGCCGAACTGGATAGTCAGTCGTTCGATCGGGTCGGTGTTGTCCGAAGCCCATGTTTGCGGCATATAGTAAAGCATACCGGGATCAAAGCGTCCACCGCCGCCTGCACAGCTCTCAAAGAGAATATGAGGGAATGCGCTTGTTATTCTATCCATGAGCTCATAAGTGCCGAGAATAAAGCGATGGAAAAACTCCTTTGAATGGCGGGCATCAAGCAAAGCCGATCCGGGCTCGGTTATCGCTCTGTTGTAGTCCCATTTGAGATATGCAATGTTGTTCTTTGAAAGAACGTCATACATCTGATTAAAAATGCAGTCACGAACATCCTGTCTTGTCATATCAATAACATACTGCCAACGGGCAGGTGACTGTTCTCTGCCCTCAACATGAACGCACCAATCGGGGTGAGCCTTGTAAAGCTCCGAATCCTCGGAAATCATCTCGGGCTCATACCAAATGCCGAACTGTACACCCTCTGCGTTCACTCTTTCGATAAGCTTAGTAAGACCGCCCTTGAGCTTATTCTCATTGACAAACCAATCGCCGAGCGAAGAATTGTCGCTGTCACGGTGACCGAACCAGCCGTCATCCATAACGAGCAGCTCAATTCCCATTTCCTTGGCTTCCTTAGCATAGCGAACGAGGGTTTCCTGATCGAAGTCGAAGCCAGAGCCCTCCCAGCTGTTGATGAGAAGCGGACGCTTTTTATTTTTCCATTCACCTCTGATGAGGTTGTTATTGTAAAGATCATGGAAGGTTCGGCTCATTTTGCCCATGCCGCTGTCGGAATAAACCATTACGACCTCAGGGCTTTGGAACTCATCGCCCGGCTCAACGACCCATGTGAAATCAATCGGATTGATGCCCATTACAAGTCGTGTGCAGTCGAGATAATCCGTCTCGATATCGGCGGCAAAGTTACCGCTGTAAACAAGGTTAAAGCCGAAAGCGTCGCCGAAGTCCTCACCGCCCTTATCGTCAACGAGTGCAACAAACGGATTGTGGTTATGGCTCGACGAGCCTCTCTTGCTGGCAACGGACTGTATTCCGTGAGCGAGGTGGCGTGTTATAACTCTTCTCTCTCTCGACCAAACGCCCGAAAGATTTATCATGTTGTAGTCCATCGACGGGAAGTTTACGCAGCAGCTTGCAACCTTTTCAATCTCAAAGGTTTCCTTGCCTGTGTTCTCAACCTTGACGCTCTCGGTGATAACGCTGTAGTTTGCAAATGCGGTGTAATAAAGCGTTACTTTTGCTCCGGTGAAATTATCAATTGTTATAAGCTCAAGCGTCTGAGCCTCGCTGTCATCGTTGCAATAGGTTGCGGGAAGTCCTTTAAGCTTCGGCTTTCCGTCATAGATCTTATGGTCGAGATAGCGGATATCCGTCGTTGTTCTTCCCATTGAATCCTTTATTGAAAGTGCGGCAAGTCTGTAGTCGCCCGAGCCGTTGCAGGAATACTCCATCGGCTGAACGTCAAGAGAGAACTTGTAGTCGTCAACATGAACGTTCTTCGGTGAAATTGTTGCAAAATATCCCCTGAACGGCAAATTCAAAAGGTTGTCATCGGGAATTTTCTTTCCGTAATAGAGGTGGATAAGATATCCCTCACGAATTCCGATAGCATATGTTGACTCAAGCGTATCGAGCTTGAAAATTTTTCTTTTTTCATCAAAGGTGATAGGCATAGCAAAACCTCGCTTATATATTTTAGTATGAATTATTTTATCATATACTCAGTTACAGGTCAACAATTTACGATTGACAAATCGGGTGATTTACTATAAAATTTTATATGTTCAAAGGAGGTGTTCGCCACGGAAAAGAAAAACATACACAAGGATCACCGTCAAAGAGTCAGGGAGTCCTATCTCAAAACGGGCATTGACGCAATGCCTGATCACAACATTCTCGAGCTTCTTCTTTTCTATTGCATACCATATAAGGACACCAACCCGATAGCGCATGAGCTTATTGAAAAATATCACGACCTCAACGGCGTGCTTGACGCTCCCGTAAAGGAGCTTGAAAAGATAAACGGAATAGGCGAAAACGCCGCCGTGATGATAAAGCTCATCCGCGACATATGCTCAAAATATCATGACAATGCGATAAATAATAAGGTCAATCTTGCCTCGGCTGAACGTCTTTACGATTTCATCAGAATGAAATATCTCGGCGAAACAAGAGAAATTGTCTACATGCTCTCGCTCGACGCTCACGGCAGGCTCAAGCATTGCATAAAGGTAGCCGACGGAACACCGACAACCGCAGTTTCCGATAACAGAAGTCTTGTTGAGCTTGCACTGAGGTTCGACGTTACAAATGCCGTTATCGCCCACAACCACCCGAACGGCTTCGCCACTCCGTCGCAGGCGGATATTGCCGCAACCGAAGCGATTGCCAAGCTGTTTTCAACCGTAAGCATAAATCTTGTCGATCACGTCATCGCTGCCGAGGACGAAATATTCTCCTTTGCGATGAGCAAGAAATATTCGTCATTCTTAGGATAAAACGAATTAAAAAGCTTCAGCTTCTCCCTTTCGTCAAAGGGAGATTTTTATTTTATGCCGCTTGACAAATAATAAAAATTGAGTTATAATAGAAATAGTCCGATTTCGGACAAACGGAGGCTTAAAATGGACAATTACGCAAAAGCTAAATTGACACAATACAATAAAAGCTTCAAATCCATCGACGAAACCTACCGCAATGCCGCAAAGCGTTTCGGAATGTCCGAGTGCACATTTTGGATTCTCTACGCACTCAGAAACGAGACTCCGCCACTTACGCAAAGCGAGATTTGCGCCCTGCAATCTCAGCCAAAGCAGACGGTAAATTCGGCACTCAAAAAGCTTGAAAGTGACGGTATTCTCTCTCTTTCCCCCGGTGCGGACAGACGGAACAAATATGTTTCACTGACGGAAAAGGGCTTGCAGCTGGCAGAAAAAACGGTAGATATTTTCGCCGAATCGGAGGCAAATGCACTCTTGCTAATGTCCGAGGACGAGCAGGACGCACTATGCTCGCTTTTGGAGAAGTACAACAGCCTTTTAAACAGCAAATTACAGGTTCTCAGCCTGAAAGGAGAATGATTTATATGAAAATAATTACAGTAAGCCGTGAATTCGGAAGCGGCGGACGTGAAATTGCAAAGAGACTTTCCGACGTTCTCGGAATTGCCTATTACGACAGTGAGATCATCACCGAGATTGCCAAGAAAGCCGACCTCGATGAAAACTATGTCGCACATTCTTTGGAAAAAGGTATTCAACCGACGTTCCAGATTCACTTTGCATGTGCTTTCTCGCATATTTCCGCTCCCGACCCGACGGTCAAGCTGCTTGCCGCTCAGCATAACATTATCAATAAGCTTGCCGAAAAGGGCGATTGCATAATCGTCGGCAGAGCCGCTGATGTTCTGCTGGAAAAATACGACCCGTTCCGCATCTTTGTCTATGCCGATATGCAGTCGAAAATCGCAAGATGCCGCAAGCGTGCAGGTGACGACAGCAAGCTTACCGACAAGGAAATCGAGAAAAAAATCAAGCAGATCGACAAGGGCAGAGCTTCAAGCTACAACATGATCTCCTCAACCGATTGGGGCGATAAGCGAGGCTATGACCTTTGCGTTAACACAACAAATATGAATATAAAGGAGATTACACCTTTCATTGCCGAATATGCAAGGCAGTGGTTTAAGGATAAGCAAGCATGAAGATAAAACTTTCGGATCACTTTACTTATTCCAAGCTTTTAAGATTTGTATTTCCGTCAATTATAATGATGATTTTCACTTCGATTTACGGAGTGGTTGACGGACTTTTCGTTTCAAACTTTGCAGGCAAAACCGCCTTCGCATCAATCAATCTCGTTATGCCGTTTGTAATGATACTCGGCGGCATCGGCTTCATGATAGGCACGGGCGGAACGGCGCTTGTTTCAAAGGTTCTCGGCGAGGGCAAAAAAGAAAAGGCGAATAAAATTTTCACAATGATGATTATTTTCACGCTTCTTCTCGGAGCTTTGCTCTCCGTTATCGGCGTTGTTTCAATGCCATGGGTAGCCGATTTCCTCGGCGCAACCGAGGAGATGATGGCGGACTGCGTTCTTTACGGCAGAATCGTAACGGGCTTCACGGTCGCATTCATGCTTCAGAACGTTTTCCAAAGCTTTCTCATCGCCGCCGAAAAGCCGAAGCTTGGACTTCTCGCAACTGTAATAGCAGGCGTTACGAACATGGCGCTTGATGCGATATTTATAATCGTTTTCAAATGGGGCGTTGCAGGTGCGGCAATCGCAACGGGACTGAGTCAATGCGTGGGCGGAATTTTTCCGTTGATTTATTTTTCAAGAAAGAATTCAAGCCTTTTGCGCCTGACAAAAACGAAGCTCGAAATCAAGCCCATTCTCAACGCCTGCGGCAACGGCTCCTCGGAGCTTATGAGCAACATTTCCTCATCCGTCGTCAGCATGATTTACAACTTTCAGCTGATGAAATATGTCGGTGAGGACGGCGTTTCCGCTTACGGCGTGCTGATGTATGTTCAGTTCATTTTCATTGCAATTTACATTGGATATGCAATCGGATGTGCGCCGATAACGGGCTACCATTTCGGAGCACAGAACCACAATGAGCTAAAAAACATGCTCAGAAAAAGTGCTTTCCTAAGCGCCGTTTCGGGCGTTATTTTAACAATATTGGCGATCGTGCTTTCGTCACCGCTGGCGAAGCTTTTCGTCGGCTATGACGAGGGACTTTACGAATTGACAAGGCACGCTTTCAGGCTCTTTGCATATTCGTTTCTGCTTGCAGGCTTCAATATTTTCGTATCGTCGTTTTTCACGGCACTCAACAACGGTGCGGTCTCGGCGGCGATATCATTTATGCGAACGCTGATTTTCCAAACCTCATCGGTTCTGATACTCCCGATATTTCTCGGCGTGGACGGCATATGGTGGGCAATCACGGTTGCGGAGGTTTTCGCCTTTCTCCTCTCCCTCATCTTTCTCTTCGCCAAGCGCAAGAAATATCATTATATGTAAAAACTTTTATAACAAAAAAGCAGAGGTCTTCCGTTTTTATTCGGAAAATCTCTGCTTTATTTTTGTTAATTAAAGAACCTTGTTGAAGAAATCAATTGCTCTGGGCTCTTTCGGGTTGAGGATAACCTCCTGCGGTGTACCCTCCTCGATGATATAACCGTCATCAATGAAAAGCACACGGTCGGCAACCTCACGGGCAAAGCCTATTTCATGGGTAACAATTGCCATTGTCATTCCCTCTGCCGCAAGATCCTTCATAACCTGAAGAACCTCGCCTACCATTTCGGGATCGAGCGCCGAAGTCGGCTCATCAAAGAGCATGATATCGGGATTCATGCAAAGAGAACGTGCAATCGCAACTCTCTGCTTCTGTCCGCCCGATAGCTGATGCGGATAAGCCTCAGCTTTGTCCTCAAGTCCAACCTTTTTAAGCATTGCCATTGCTTCCTCTTTTGCTTTTTCCTTGGAAGCCTTTTTCAGCTGAACTGGAGCAAGCATAAGATTCTGAATAACATTGAGGTTGTTAAAAAGATTGAAGTGCTGGAACACCATTCCGATGTTCTCACGAATTTTGTTGAGGTCGGCTTTTTTATCAGTAATCGTCTGACCGTCAACGATGATCTCGCCGCCCGTAGGCTCCTCAAGACGGTTTATGCAGCGAAGAAATGTTGATTTACCGCTGCCCGAAGGACCGAGAATAACGACTACCTCGCCCTCGTATATATCGGTCGAGATATCCTTGATAACCTCCAAATGACCGAAGTTCTTTTTGAGGTGAGAAACGTGAATTTTAACGTTGTTTTTATTTACGGCCACGGTTCATCCTCCTCTCAAGAGCCTTTGCGACCTTGGAAAGTATCGTGATAACAATAAGATACATCACGCCGACAATGAGCCATACCTGGAACGATTTGAAGTTAATCGCAATAACGTTCTTTGCGGCATTTACAAGCTCGGGAAAACCTATAACAGAAAGAATAGATGTATCCTTGAGCGTGATGATAAACTGATTGATGATGCTCGGTATCATTGTGCGGATAGCCTGCGGAAGAACAACCTTCTGCATTGCTTTCCAATAGGGAATTCCGAGGCTTCTTGCCGCCTCCATCTGTCCGACGTCAACTGACTGAATTCCTGCACGGATAATTTCCGACATATATGCGCCGCAGTTGAGCGAAAGGCAAATTATACCTGCCTGCAACGCAGTGAATGTAAATGTACTGTGAAAAAAGTTCTTTAACGCGTAAGGCACACCGAAGAAAACGAAGAAAGCAAGAACGATCATCGGAACACCGCGGATAATATCAACGAATATCTGTGCGATGACGTTGCATACCTTACTTTTGAGCACGCTGAGCATACCGAAGATGAGACCGATTATGCTTGCAAAAATCAGGCTGTAGAAAGCCATGATAAGAGTCTGTCCCATCGCTTCAAGCAACAGCTTGCCGTAAACCGAAATTATATCTGCCATTTAGCGGACTCCTTTTGACAACAGCAGGGCATCTTTGCAGACGCCCCACCGCTCATTTTTTAAATTAGCCAACGTACTTGTTGATGATTTCGTCGTACTTGCCGCTTGCCTTAATGTTCTTAAGACCTGCGTTGAACAAATCAAGGAATTCCTGATT
>CAVGRW010000100.1:0-9290 GCA_963631735.1 Bacteroidaceae bacterium
AAGCCCTTTGTAGTGCCCGAAACGGTCGATGTAAACTGCGCCCTTACATCGTTATAATCGTCAATCGGAACACTCATTCTGCACGATGACGGCACGGAAAGACCCGCTCTCGACTCTTCCCTTTCGCTCCCGTCATCGCCCTGAATCCAATACATTATAGAAGCGTAATCGGTATAAAGGGCGTCCTCGTGAGGAAGACGAAGTGTTATAATTGCGTCGTTTCCCTCAACACGGCAATCAGCCGCACTGAGCGGAACGTCATATGTTTTTATTCCGTTATTTTCCCAAATCTCTTTTGTAGTATTAAAATTTCTTTCTGTGATATCAATAAAC
The DNA here is from genome assembly GCA_963631735.1 of Bacteroidaceae bacterium. Lineage (GTDB taxonomy): Bacteria > Bacillota > Clostridia > Oscillospirales > Acutalibacteraceae > CAG-488. The sequence goes on from CAVGRW010000100.1 coordinate 334, forward strand.
ATTGTTTTTTCATCCTTTTAAAAATATATTTTTAAAAGTCGTTAAAAATAACCGCATATTGATATTTATTGCCAACGGCATTTTGCGCCGTTAGGATTAGCTCCGACAATAAAAATCGGAATTGTTGATAAAGTCAAAAACAGACTCAAGCAGTCATTGTTAACGACTTACCATAGCATCATTTTTTAGAAAAGAACGTTCAAGTTCTCGAATTAGCCTCCCATATTGCTAATCCGTAATTTTATTGTATCAGAACATTTGTTCTTTGTCAATAGCTTTTGTTAATTTTATTCACGTTTACAATTTCTGACCCGCCTTTTTGTTTAAAATGTATATCCCCTCCGCAACCCACCATACCGACAAAGCCAAACCATAATTTACGCAACGCATTTCCTCCCCCACTTTTCACGCTTTTATTACAAAATTAACTGAGATTTTCTTTGTGTAAAAAACGCCCCAAAAATCAAGCATCACAGTACCTATAAAAGAACTCTTGAATTTGACTATTTTTCAATAATATTATATAATAAATCAAAAAATAAAAAAGACAGCCAAACGGCTGTCTCAGTTGCAGATTAGTGTAGGTTACTGCAATACCCTACGGCGTTGTCTTTTGCAAGACTCAATGCCTTATCTCAGAGCTGTTGATGGATATTGATAAATTTGTACTATCAAATAGTTTACTGATGGATATTGATAAACTTGCACATCAATTTCTGAGTTCTTTTTTATTATATCACACTTTAAGGATTTGTCAAGCGGAGGAGATTTTGTTATGAAATATATAATCGGTATGGATATCGGAATAGGTTCAATCGGCTGGTCGGTAATAAGGAACGATGCAGACTGTAGACGAATTGAAGATTTCGGCGTCAGAATTTTTGACCCGGGTGAAAATGCAAAAGACAGGAAAAGCAACAGTCAAACGCGCCGTGAATACCGTTCCGTCAGACGTGTTCTTCGCAGGAGAAAACATAGAAAAGATCTTCTCAAGGCACATTTGGAGAATATCGGTCTTACAACGATTGACAGAATAAATGAATACTTCAAGCACGCAAACGGCGATATCATATCGCTTCGAGTCAAAGGGCTTGACGAAAAGCTTGCCCCTGAAGAAATTGCAGCTTGCTTAATAAACATTGCAAACAGGCGCGGCTACAGACCTTTTTATGAAAATGAGGAATTGAGCAAATACGAAAAAGCATCGCTTGACAAGTCCCGGCAGTTTATGCTTTCGGGAGCATACCGCACACCTGCGGAAATGATACTGAAAAACGAACAATTTGATTCTGAAAAATCAGAATACAGGTCATACAGAAATCGTTCAGGGAATGAAGAAACCGTTTTAATTGAGCGCAAATGGTTCAGCGATGAGGTCGAAAAAATCCTTAAAAAGCAAAGCCATTTTTACCCTTGCTTAAACGACAGGAACACGAACGCAATAAAAAGAATTATTTTCGACCAGCGCGATTTTGAGGACGGTCCGGGGGATAAAAACGACCCGTTCAGACGCTACACGGGATTTTTGGATTCAATGGGTCAATGCCGTTTCTACCCCGATGAAAAACGTGGGTGCCGAGCAACCTTGATAGCCGATACATATGCTCTTGTGAATGAACTTTCTCAGTACAGTTACGTTGACGAAAACGGAAATTTTGTTTTTGACTCTGTGCTGGCTCATGATTTATTAGCATCGGCACTAAATAAAGCCGAAATCACCAAAAAAGATTTTAATAAAATTTGCAAAGCACACGGCATAGTTCCGACATACGGCGGCAAAGGCAAGGACACGGATATAAGCAAATGCTTTAAGTTTCTCCAAGCAATCAAGCCAATCCTTGAGGCGGACGGCTTTGATTGGGAAACCGTATGCAACATTGATACCGCAACCGACCCGGACAATATTTTAAACCGTATCGGAATAATTGTATCAGAAAACATAACCCCTGCGAGGCGCAAAAAAGCCCTCAAAAAGCTTAACATTCTAAATGACGATTCAATCACGGCGCTTTGCAATTACAAGTTCGGTGGAACTTCAAGCGTATCATATAAATATATGTCCGGTGCAATAGATGCTTTCCTTAACGGGGATATCTACGGAAAGCATCAGGCAAGCCACATAGAAGAAAACGTGACCGAAAGCGTTAAATATACCAAGCTGCCCGTATTTGATAAAGATTTTGAGTTCTTTAAAAATCCCGTTGTGTTCAGAGCAATCAATGAAAGCAGAAAAGTTATAAACGCAATCGTTGAAAAATACGGTTCCCCCTCTGCGATAAACATTGAAGTCGGTTCCGAAGTAAGCAGGAGCTTTGCTAACAGAACCGCAGACAAAAACGAACAGACCAAACGTATGAATGAAAAGGTCGAGGCGAAAAAGGCTATTGCAGAACTTCTCGGAGTTGATATTGCCGCCGTTACGTCAAAAATGGTTGACAGATACTTTTTAGGCGAATTGCAGGGCTGGAAATGTCTGTATTCAGGCAAAGAAATAAACAAGGAAGAATGTCTCAGAGGCAGTAAGGCATACGAAATTGATCACATTGTTCCTTTCTCACTGATTTTGGATAACACGCTCAACAACAAGGCGCTTGTCTTGACAAGCGAGAACCAATTGAAGAAGCAGCAAACCCCGCTGATGTATTTAAGCGGCGAGCGAAGAAAAATTTTTATCGGAACGGTAAATGAGCTGTTCCGTACGAAAAAGATAAAGAAAAAGAAATATGCTTATCTTTTGCAGCCTGATCTGAATGACGAAAAAATGTCGGAATGGAAAAGCCGTAACCTGAACGACATGCGGTATATTTCACGATTTATGGTCGGATATCTTAAAGAAAATCTCAAATTTGACAACTCCTCAAAGTCCGAAGGTCGTTGGCAAAACGTATATGCCGTTAAGGGCTCACTGACATCAATGTTCAGAAAGCTTTGGCTCAACGAAACCACATGGGGCAGAGCGGATAAAGCATCAATTAAAGCCGAAACCTACCTTGACCATGCCGTTGACGCCGTCGTTATCGGCAACTGTCTGCCCGTGTATGTTGAGATTGCACAGGTCATTCTGCGTCTGCGTGACATATATAAATCAAACGGCAGAAGATTTGTTGCCGAATATTGGGATTGCTTCAACAGGGGCGTTGAAATGATCAGCCGTTATTATAACATTGATAAGGATACCGTTCGCACTCTTCTGAAGAAAAGCGACCGTATTCCGTCACTGATTCCCGACCTTCGTGAAGAGGTTGACCGCAGATTCGTTGACCATGCAATATACAGCAAGTATCAAAAAGAGATAGCAGACCATGAGGGTAAAAAATTTAAAGAGCCGACACATGAGGAAGCAGAACAGGCATACCGAGCCTCAATGGAAAATCTTTATCCGACAGATCCTCAATTTGCGCACAGTCTCTCTATGCCGCTTATTTCCTGCAAACCCGAAAGAAAGTTCAGCGGAAAGATAACAGCCGATAATCCCGTAAAGCTTCGTGAAATTGACGGCAGCCTTTATACACTCAGCAAAAAAGAGATTGGAAAAATTGAGCGAAAAGATATTGAAAAAATTTACACCTCGGATGCCAATCTCATCGCTTACCTCACCGGGCTGTTTGACGGAGCAAAAGCCACAGCAACTCTCGGCGATATTATGAAAGAAAAGGGCATCTCGGAAATACGAACCAAAAACGGCAACGCTATTCGCAAGCTCACTTTGAGAAATACATGCAACAAGGATTTTTTAAAAAAAGAAATCGACGAGAACAATTATACTTACCTCGATACAGCCAGCTACCATTGCGTTGAATTGTATAAAGACATCAATGATCAACTGCGGATTCAGGGAATAAAGAGAGCCGATATAATCCTGCAAAACGGTAATCTCTGTCTTGCTCCGTGGTACAAGCAGCCCGATGACTATTTTAAGCACGTCATGTACCTTCAAAAGAATGATTATTTGAAGGTCTATAAAAACGGTAAGCTTTCTTTCTGCGGATATTACCGTTCGGCAGCGGGACTTACACAATCCCATCTTTATTTTATAATTGATAATCAGCCTAAACTAATTATAAAAAAAATAAGCAAGAAATTGGAAGTCAAAAAGTATTCTGTTGATATTCTCGAAAAAATAGGAAAGAAGGAAATAAAATGTGGAGAACCGTTATCGTCAGCAAAGGTGAAAAAATAACCGTAAAAAAACGGTTGGATGGTCGTGTACGGAGACAATATTGAAAGTCATGTCCCAATCGAGGATATTTATTCCGTTGTTATTGACAATCGTGCCGCCTATATCAGCGTCCAAACGGTTACAACCTTAGCGCAGGCAGGAGCGGCAGTATATTTCTGCGATGAAAAGCATATTCCGACTGCCGTTAATCTTCCGCTTAACAATCATTGCAAGCCGTTCGGCGTCTTAAAGAAGCAGCTTGACATGTCAGATGATTTCAAAAAAGCTGTTTGGCAAAAAATTGTCACCGCAAAAATAAACAATCAATGCAAATGTCTGTCCCTTGCAGGTATAAAAAAGGAAAGCATAGATCCAATCAAAAATCTTGCAAAGCAGGTTACTCTCGGCGACAGCACAGGGAAAGAGGCTGCGGCGGCGAAACTGTATTTTTCCACCCTTTTCGGACCCGGATTTTTCAGATACTTGGATGAGGTAACAAATGCCGCCTTGAACTACGGCTATGCAATTATGCGTTCAAGTGTGGCAAAAACTCTTGTTGCATACGGTTATAATTGCAGTCTCGGAATTCATCACAGAAACGAGACCAACCCATTCAATCTTGCGGATGATTTTATGGAGCCTCTTCGCCCCGTTGTCGATTATTGGGTCGATTCCAACTGCGACGATCTTTTGATTTCATTAACAAGCACAAATCGTAAAGAGCTTGTCAATCTTATCAATACACCGATTGATTTTGACGGTAAAAAGATGCGGATACGCTATGCCGTTGACCGATATATTCAATCGTTCACCACAGCTGTTACGGAGAACGATCCAAGCAAGTTGATAATTCCCAAACTGATAAAACCAATATTCGATTTTGAGGATGAATTGGATGGTTAACAGGTTTATGAGAATAATTGTGTTTTTTGATCTTCCCGTAAATACAAAATCAAGAAGGAAAGCGTATTCGGCTTTTCGCAAATATCTGATTCAAAACGGCTTTGTCATGGTTCAATACTCGGTATATTCAAGAACAGTACGAAATTATGACGATGCTGCAAAATATAAAGACCGATTATCTAAGAACCTCCCTCCCGAAGGCTCTGTCAGGGTAATGACAGTGACCGAAAAGCAATATGATTCGATGTCAATTCTTGTCGGCGAAAAGGCGAAAGAAGAAAATTATCTTGACAGCCGAGATATCATTGAATTATAATGAATATGGTTTTTAACAACCGAAGCCGCAATAAAACACAATATATTGCGGTTTCGGTTCTCTGATGGATATTGATAAATTTGTACAGTTGTTTCGCGATATCTGTAAATCGCTGTGTTTCGGTTCTCTGATGGATATTGATAAATTTGTACTTTGCCAAACAAAACCAAATATATTTTCATGTTTCGGTTCTCTGATGGATATTGATAAATTTGTACATCATTACCGTATGGAAGCTCGTCAAGACCGTTTCGGTTCTCTGATGGATATTGATAAATTTGTACTAGCCCTGTACTATGTCTTTGGTAAATTCGGTTTCGGTTCTCTGATGGATATTGATAAATTTGTACAAGCAATACAAGGGAACGTTCCCATTTTTAGTTTCGGTTCTCTGATGGATATTGATAAATTTGTACTGCCGTGGAATTGTTTCGCACTCCTGACCGGTTTCGGTTCTCTGATGGATATTGATAAATTTGTACTATGTTATATCACTCATTCGCATATCTCCAGTTTCGGTTCTCTGATGGATAAAATTAAACAAGATTTATGTCACATGTCAAAGGCTGCCATTCTCGGCGGTCTTTTTCACGCTTTTATTACAACTAATTGTGAAAATTAACAGTTTTTGACCTGCGTCGGTTAGTTTATTCTAACTGAGAAAAGTTGCAAAAAAAATAATATTATAGTATAATCTGTTTGAATGGTTAAAATACCATTATCAGGATTTAGTCATTGCTTTCAACTTTGTTTAAATCCAAGAAAACAAAAAGAAAGTCAGGCGATTTTTATGAAAACTGTTTATGCAGACAATGCTGCAACAACAGCTCTCTGCCCTGAAGCACTTGACGCAATGGTGGATTGTTTAAAGAACAACTACGGTAACGCTTCAAGTCTGCACCATATGGGTCAGGAGGCTGCCGCCGCAGTTTTGCAGGCAAGACGTGACATTGCCGACGCTATCGGTGCCGACGTGAACGAGATCTACTTCACCTCGGGCGGAACGGAAGCGGACAACTGGGCAATCACCAATGCCGCACATCTCGGCGAGAAAAAAGGCAAGAAACACATTATTTCAACAACGTTTGAGCATCACGCCGTTCTTCACACGCTGATGAAGCTTGAGAAAGAAGGCTTTGAGGTAACTTACCTCGATGTTCACGAGGACGGCTACGTTCGTCTTGACGAGTTCAAAAAGGCTCTCAGAGATGACACCTGCCTTGTTACAATAATGTATGCAAACAACGAGGTCGGAACGGTTCAGCCTATTCCCGAAATCGGCGCAATTTGCAAGGAAAAGGGCGTTTATTTCCACACCGACGCTGTTCAGGCTGTCGGACATCTTCCGATCAACGTTAAGGAACAGAACATTGATATGCTCTCGTTCTCATCTCATAAATTCCACGGTCCCAAGGGAATCGGTGCGCTCTATTGCCGCAAGGGTATTCCTCTTATGGGCTTCATGCAGGGCGGCGCTCAGGAAAGAAACAAGCGTCCCGGCACAACCAACACTCCCGCTATCGTTGCAACTGCGGCGGCACTCAAAAAGTGCTGTGAGGACATGGACAAGAACATTGCCTATGTCAGCAAATTAAGGGACAAGCTTATCGACACTATCCTTGAAATCGTTCCCCGTTCGAGAGTAAACGGCGGCCGTTCGCCCCGTCTGCCCGGCAACGTAAGCTTCTGCTTTGAGGGCATCGAGGGTGAGTCGCTTCTGCTTCACCTTGACCTCAAGGGAATTTGCGGTTCCTCGGGTTCTGCCTGTACCTCAGGCTCGCTCGATCCGAGCCACGTTCTGCTTGCACTCGGTTTGCCGCACGAGATCGCTCACGGTTCACTCCGCCTTTCTCTCTGCGAATACAACACCGAGGAAGAAATTGATTATATCATTGAGGAGCTTCCGAAAATCGTTTCGATGCTCCGTGACATGTCCCCCGTTTGGGAGAGAATAATGAAAGGAGAGGACTACTATGCTGTACAGTGAAAAGGTAATGGACCACTTCCAGCATCCGAGAAACCTCGGCAAAATGGATGACGCAGACGGCGTCGGCGAGGTCGGCAATGCAAAGTGCGGAGATATAATGAAAATGTACCTCAAAATCAAGGACGGTAAAATCGAGGACGTTAAGTTCAACACGTTCGGCTGCGCTTCGGCGATCGCTACAAGCTCGATTGCAACCGAGATGATCAAGGGTCAGAAGATTGAGGACGCTCTCAAGCTCAGCAACAAGGCTGTTGTTGAGGCTCTTGACGGACTTCCGCCGGCAAAGATTCACTGTTCCGTTCTTGCAGAGCAGGCTGTTAAGGCGGCTCTCAAGGATTACTATACCAAGAACGGTCTTGAGCTTGACCCGAACGTATTCGGTGCCGATTGCGGCGGCAGCTGCGAAAGCTGTGAGGGCTGCGGCCACGAGGGCTAAGCTATGAAAAAGGCTATGATTGCCATGAGCGGCGGAGTTGACAGCTCCGTCGCTGCTTATCTGATAACCCAACAGGGATATGAAGCGATCGGCGTAACGATGAAGCTTTACAACAACGAGGATATCGGTATAAAAAAGGAAAAGACCTGCTGCTCACTCGACGACGTTGAGGACGCGCGGAGCGTTGCAAACAGGCTCGGCATACCTTATTATGTTTTCAATTATACCGATAACTTCAAATTGCAGGTTATCGAGCGTTTCGTTGACGCATATCGCAATGGCAGAACACCGAACCCGTGCATCGACTGTAACCGATACATTAAGTTTGACCAGCTCATGCACAGGGCAAGGGAATTGCAGTTCGACTACGTTGTAACGGGTCACTACGCCATCAACGAATACGACGAAGAAAAGGGTCGCTGGATTCTTCGCAAGGCGACCGACGATACAAAGGATCAAAGCTACGTTTTGTATTCGCTTACGCAGGATCAGCTCAGCAGAATTCTTTTTCCGCTCGGCAGAATGACTAAGCATGAAGCGAGGGAAATTGCAGAAGCGCAGGGCTTTGTCAATGCCGATAAGCACGACAGCCAGGATATTTGCTTCGTTCCCGACGGTGACTATGCTCACTTCATCGAAAATTGGTGCGGATTCAGATTTACCGAGGGTGATTTTGTTGACCGTGACGGCAATTTCATTGCCAAGCACAAGGGTATAATCAACTACACCATCGGACAGCGCAAAGGCTTAGGCATTGCGGCAAAAGCACCGTACTATGTTGTCAGCAAGGATCTTGCAAAGAATCAGGTCGTGCTCGGCTCAAATGACGATTTGTTCTCGAATCACCTCGAAGCAACTGATCTGAATTTCATCTCGATTGAAAAGCTCTCCGAGCCGATGAAGGTCAAGGCAAAGGTCAGATACAGACAAAAGGAGACCGACGCAGTTATTACTCCGCTCGAAAACGGAAATGTCAGCGTCGATTTTGAAACGCCCCAGCGTGCGATTGCTCCCGGTCAGGCGGTTGTGTTCTATGACGGAGACATCGTCGTCGGCGGCGGCACGATTATATAATTTTATTATATATTATAAATGTATAGGCTTCACCCTCTCAGTTTGTATGGGAGGGTGAATTTTTATCGGCTGATTTACTTGC
>CAVGRW010000101.1:0-9165 GCA_963631735.1 Bacteroidaceae bacterium
GGTGCGATGTGGGCATCGCACCCTACGATAGGTGCGGTAAATGTACATTCCGTAGGGGTCGATGACCACATCGACCCAAGGTCAGAAAAAATTAACAAGACTTCCCCTCAAGAGGAAGCCTTGTCAGTTTTACACGGTATTGTATTATCTTCAAACGCTGTATTCGTTGTTTGAATATGCCGTTTTAACGTTTACTCCTTCGATCCTGCCGATCTTGCCGGCGAGGGAGTTGATTATGTCCTGCGGAGCGTCAAGCGCAACGCTGATGATGTTGATATCATGCTTTGTGTAGGGCAGACCCATTCTGCCGAGGATGTATTCACGGTAATCGTGAAGAACGGCATTGAGCTGCTCGGCGTTTTCCTTTGATTCAAGTATGATTGCCATAACTGCGACGCGTGTGTTCATATTGTACCTCCGTATTTAGCATTTGTACTGTTTGTTTTGTACATAAAAATTATAACAGAACAGGAATTATCCGTCAATATGTTTTCCTTTATTTCGTATGTTATGTATGATAAATAAAATACTTGACAAATCGGCAAACCGAGGTTAAAATATTTGCGAAAAAAGGTTTTACGACTCATATTATAATAATAAAAGGCAATGACGTCTTTAAGGGTATTTTGCACCCTTAAAGACGTTTCTTCTTTTTGGGGAGGCGTCAGCAATGAAATTTACAAAAATGCAGGGACTCGGCAACGACTATGTTTATGTTTATTCAAAACGGGAGCCTGAAAATCCCGAGGAGCTTTCTATTAAGCTTTCCGACCGCCATTTCGGCATAGGCTCGGACGGCATGATTTGGATTTTACCGTCTAAAATTGCCGATTTTAAGATGAGAATTTTCAATGCCGACGGCAGTGAAGCAATGATGTGCGGCAACGGAATAAGATGCGTCGGAAAATATGTTTACGATAAAGGCTTGACGAAAAAGACGAAAATAACCGTTGAGACTCTTTCGGGCATCAAAACGCTTGATTTGAAGCTTGAAAAGGGGAGAGTTGACTCTGTTTCGGTCAACATGGGCAAAGCCGATGCAGGTCTTGTCAACAGAATTGAGGTCTGCGGCAAGGACGTTGAATATATTCCCGTTTCGGTCGGCAATCCTCATGCAATAATTTTTGTTGACGATATCAAAAAGGCGGAAATTACAACCGTCGGTCCCGCTATGGAGCACAGCGAAAGATTCCCCGACGGAGTAAATGTTGAATTTGTTCAGGCGATTTCAGAGAATAAGCTGAGAATGAGAGTCTGGGAGAGGGGAAGCGGAATAACAATGGCGTGCGGCACAGGCTCGTGTGCAACTGTAATGGCGGCTATCTCAATCGGTCTTTGCCGCTACAATACCGACATTGCCGTTGAGCTTGACGGCGGAACGCTTATAATAAACATTGCCGAGGATAACACGGTCACAATGACAGGTCCGGCAAGAATATCTTTTGAAGGCGAGGTAAATATATAATGAAACCGAATATGCACTATACGGAGCTCAAGGACACATATCTTTTCAATACGATTTACAGAAAGACGGACGAATATCTTGCCGCTCACCCGGGCGAGCATGTTTTGAAGCTCGGCGTCGGCGATGTTTCCTATCCGCTTTGCAAAAAGGTCATAGAAGCCCTGCATGAGGCGGTTGACGACCAATCTAAGATAGAAACCTTCCACGGCTATATGCCCGAGCACGGCGCAATGTTCCTGCGTGAGGCGATAGCAAAGTATTATTCGGGTTGGAATGTTGATATGACGACCGATGAAGTCTTTGTTTCGAGCGGCGCTTGCGACGATTTAGGCGATTTATTGGAAATGTTCGACCGTGACAATACGGTTCTTGTAATTGAGCCTGCTTACCCCGAGTATGTTGATACGAACCTGCTCTACGGAAGAAAGGTCATTCACCTGCCGGCAGGCGAGGGCGACGGATTTCTTCCGCTTCCCGACGAGAGCATCGACGCCGATATAATTTATATTTGCTCCCCGAACAACCCGACAGGCTCGGCTTACACCCGTGAAAAGCTCAAAAAGTGGGTCGATTACGCAAACAAAAAGGACGCCGTAATTCTCTACGACGCCGCATATGAAATATTCATCGAGGAGGACGACGTTCCCCACAGCATTTACGAGATCGAGGGCGCAGACACCTGCGCTATCGAGGTTTGCTCGTTCTCAAAGACGGCAGGATTCACGGGTACAAGAGTAGGCTACACGATCGTTCCGTCAAAGCTCGAGCGTATGGGAGTGAACCTCAATGCTCTTTGGTCGAGAAACCGTGAGACAAGAACAAACGGCATTTCGTATATTTTGCAAAAGGGCGCTTCGGCTGTATTTACTCCCGAGGGACAGGAGCAGATCCACGAGAGCATTTCGGTCTATAAGAAGAACGCAAAGGTTATCATGGACGCCCTTGACAAGTGCGGATTTTGGTACGTCGGCGGTAAGAATTCACCCTACGTTTGGATGAAGTGCCCGAACGGTATGGGCAGCTGGGAGTTTTTCGATTATCTTCTCAATGAGCTTCAGATCGTCGGCACACCGGGTGTAGGCTTCGGCTCATGCGGCGAGGGCTTCCTCAGACTTTCCGCCTTCGGCGACCCCGATGACACAAAGGAAGCGGCAAAGAGAATTGCCGAGCATTTTGCGAAATAATCTCCTGTAAAAATAAATAAAACAGGCTGTATCAGCAAATCCGATACAGCTTGTTTTTTTCTCCAAGCAGGGGGCAATGAGCGAAAAAAGCACATTATTTATATAGTTAGCTATAACAACGATACAATTCGTAGGGGTCGATGCCCACATCGACCCAAGGTCAGAAATAAACAAGAACAAAACAGGCTGTATCAGCAAATAAATGCGATACAGCCTGTTATTCTTATTCTTGATTGTCGCTGTCAAACGAGCCTTTGCCGACATCAAACCAAAATTCAACGCCGCCGTCGGCATTGTTAACACCGCACTGCTCGGAGTGAGCGTCCTGAATTCCTTTGACTATCGAAAGCCCGAGTCCGAAATGACCTTCGTTCCTCATTCTTGCCGCATCATGGCGGTAGAAGCTGAACCAAAGCTTTTCAAGCACATCCTCGGGGATATTGTCGCCCGAATTGAAAACGAAAATTCTGTAGGAAAGTCCGACGTCCTCATAGCGGACACGGATGATTTTCGGATTGCCGCCGATGTAGGAAATTGCGTTTGAAATAAGATTATTTATAACAAACGGCAGCTTCTTCAAATCTGCCCTTCCGACTATCTGCTCATGGATAAGGTTCTCAATCTTAATCCCGTGCTTCTTGAACACAATAGAATGAGAGGCAAGGTCGTCAGCGATAAAATCTGTTATCGAAAAGTCCTCGCAGTTGAGCGAATCTGCATTCTGCTGAATGTTTGAAAGACTCATCATGTTGACAACAAGGTCGTTCATTCTTGTACATTCGTCGATTATCGTGTCGCAATATTCATTGATCGTTTCCTTATCGTCAAGCGAATATTTAGCGCCCTCGGCATAGCCTTGAATAATAGCTATCGGCGTTTTCAGCTCATGAGAGGTGCCTGCGATAAATTCCTCACGGTATTTCTTTTCGAGTTCCTTCTCGTGGAGCTGCTCAAGCAAAAATTCAGACCGCTCGGCAAGCTTTTCCTTGGTTTTCATCCATGATGAATACATGGCATTGATGCTTTCGATAGATGCGTCAACCTCTGTATTGACACTTTTTCCGCCGGCAGGGATTCTAAGATTCGGGTCGTCCTCAACCGCCATTCGCTGCGTGATTTCGGTGATTTTTTTAATCGGGCTTGTAACCTGAGTAACATAGAAGTAAGCTACGATACTGACAGCAATGAAAACGAGAAGAATGATCAAACCCATCGTTATGCTGACGGTTCTTGCTTGCTGTTCGATTATCGAAAAGGGGACAGCCGCCACGATCTGCGTTGAGTCTGTCCTGCCGGGAGCCGCAAGAACATAAAACTCATACGAGTTGTTAGGATTTTTCAGCTTTCCTACATAGCTCCCGTCTCCGTATTTTCTGTCGGTTTCAAAATGCCCGTCCCTGAATCCTACGAATGAGGTGGTGCTTTGACTGTAGGATTTTTTCCCGTTACGGTCATAGAAGCTGTCGTAGGCGAATTTGGTGTAAATAACTTGTGAATATTCGCCCTCTTTATCGTTCGGAGCTTTTCCGTAGACCTCAATGAAAACAGAGAGCTTTCGCTCAATCTCCTCAACGCAGTGTGTGACGTTATCGGTCTTGGTAACATCAACAAGCTTTACCTCATCGACTGCATCTCGGAGATTTGAGAGAGTCATACCCGTGATGATATTGGTATAAAGTGAGGTCGAGGTCAGCAGAATAACGCAGAGAATAACCAATAGTATCAGAACAAATTGCAGAAAAATCTGCGCCTTCATGTTACGGACAAGTGGCTTGTCTTCTGCATTTCTGTGCGGACTCAAATCAGTTCACCTCAATTTTGTAACCGATGCCGTAGATTGTTTTAAGGTGATTTGAGCCCCATACGCCGAGCTTGCCGCGCAAACGTGCAACGTGAGAATCGACGTTCCTTGTGTCACCTACATAATCGTAGCCCCAGATGTCATCAAGCAGCTGTTCTCTTGTATATACTCTTCCGCGGCTTGAAATAAGCTTTTCAAGAATGTTGTATTCCTTCAGCGTAAGCTCGACCGGCTGCCCGTCAATCGTAACCTGATGAGCATCGTTGTTGATGAGCAAACCGTCAAGGGAGATGATATCCTTGTCCGTTCTTACCTTGCCCGAAGCCGAGCGTTTAAGAAGAACGTCAATTCTTTTCATGAGAACAGCAAGGCTGAACGGCTTTGTAACATAGTCATCGGCGCCTGCGTCGAAGCCCATGATCTGATCGTATTCGGCGCTTCTTGCCGTGAGGAGGATAATGGGGACAGACGATGTCTTGCGAATCTGACGGCAGATCTCCCAGCCGTCAACTTCGGGAATCATAATATCAAGAAGATAGAGGTCGATTTTCTCGTCCGAATTGAAAATATCGAGGACCTCACGACCTGTACTTGCTTCAACGGGGGTGTGACCCGAACGTCTGAGAAAATCACAGACCAGTCTGCGAAGCTTGCTTTCGTCGTCTGCAATAAGAATTTTTGCCATGTTTACCACTCCTGTTTCAGTTTAATATTATTCTGCTTCTTTTGAAAGCTCTTTTATTGATTTATCCACGGACGCTTTGTAGCGCTCCTGTATTTTTTCTGTCCATTTATCAAGCGTTTCTCTCGCTTCTTTGATATCCGTAACAATGATATTTTCTGTGCCGTTTAGTATTGCTTTGCACATTTCGGCAGTTCCGTCAACCTCATCGGCGAGGAATATAATACCGTAATCGTTGAGAACCTCGACCAGCTCGGGTGTTATCTGCGAATTGTCGAGAACAACTCCTACCGCGCCCTTTTCTTCAAGAATTTCGGGCTTTTTGAACTTACCGTCCTTTGCCGCCGAGAGCTCATCGGATCCGAATGTGTAGTCAAGCAAAAGGGGAATTATAGTGTCGTCCGAGCTTATAAGGTCATATCGGTCGGAGTCTATGCCAATCAGAAACAGCCTGTCAAGCATATTGTAGCTCACGGCAAGGGTGTTTAGCTTTGAAATATCCGAGAGCTGAACAATATTTAGATAAATTCCGATTTTTTTAAATTTATCGTCGCTCATCGCCTTGAAAAGCTCTTCGACTGTCTCGGCACTGTCTGCTTTTGAATAATCTTCCGTAATCACGGGCGTTCCGTCCTTGCGGAAGCATAGGTCAACAATGACTGCATTTGCGCCGAGCCGGATGCTTTCCTTAACGCCTGCAACGGAATTTTTCCTGCCGCCTATCTCACTGCATCGGGAAATAAGAGAAATGTTATCAACATTTTTTATGTCCTCTTTCATGTAACCCGATACGGAGCTGCGCCTTAAAAGGGGAATAAGGATTATTGCCGCAACAACAGCTATTGCTATGACTGCCGAAGCAATTATAAGTCCTTTTTTCTCAGCCTTCAATCAAACTCCTCCTGTATATCTCGTCAACGCAAGCGTTCATTTCGTCCATATGCTTCTCGATATCATCAACAAGCTTGAACTGCGTCCTGCATCTTACAAGATTATGCTCGGGGTACTCTGTTTTGAAATATGTATCTCCGTTGAGATAATCCGTGAGAAATCTTACGCCGCATTCAAGAGTCATGAGCTTGGCGGAGAAGGCGAGGTTTGCGACCTCTTCTTCGTTGAGCGCATGTCCCGCTTCCGAGAGGAAGCCCTCGGTGTAGCTCTTGAAAAGGGCGAGATCAAGACCGTATTTGTCGAGATCCTGCTCGTTCTCGTCCGATGTGACGGCGCCCGAGCGAATACTGTCGCCGAAGTCATAGAGCGAAAGACCGGGCATGATGGTATCAAGGTCGATAACGCAAATTGCTTCATTCGTAATGCTGTCAAAAAGGACGTTGTTTATCTTGGTATCGTTGTGAGTAACTCTCATCGGGATTTTATCTGCTGCGGCAAGATCGACAAGCTTTGAAGCGTCCTTTTCACGATCAAGAGCAAAGGAAAGCTCGTCCTTGACGTTTTGAAGCCTGCCCGAAAGGTTATCGTCAACCGCTTTTTTCAGAGCGTCATATCTTGACGGCGTATCGTGAAAATGGGGGATAGTCTCAAAAAGATTTGCGGCAGGGTAGTCCGAGAGCATTTTTTGAAATTTGCCGAAAGCCTTGCCCGAACGGAAAGCCTTCGTCTCGGAATCAATTTTGTCGCAGGTATAGCACTTGCCGATATACTTATAGCTTCTCCAGCAACCGCCGTTTTCATCACGGTAATACGGCGTATTTTCCTTGGTGTAAAGAAACGTAAGAGTCTCGCGTGCGACATTTCCGCCCGAAAGATTTATCTTGTTGCGGAGAAATCCCGTTACGTTCATAATATTTGACATGAGCTCGTCGGGCTTTTTGAACACGTTTGTATTTATCTTTTGCAAAACATATTGAAAGTCCTGATTTCCGTCAGAAAAAGTAATCATGTAGGTCGAATTTATAAGACCCGTATCGGTCGATTCGATGCTTACCGGTTCGCCGTTGAACGGAAAAGCGTCAATTATGTTTTTCAAGGTCGATGCCTCGATTTCCTTCATAATAAAACTCCTCGCAATTATTACAGTATGGCATAATACCATTATCTGATTCATTATATACTTTTTTATCATTTTAGTCAATGATTTTTGTGTGTAAAATATGCGGTTGCTTTTTTTAAAATAATATGATATAATGAAAAAAAATTTACGGAGGTTCAGAAGAAGAGATGGAAAACAAAGGAAGAAAGACCAGGCTGATCTCAATCATCTGTGTTCTCACGCTCATTATTCTTACTATATTACCGGGCTGTAACTTTATCGGTCAGACTAAGAAAAATGACGGAGCGGCAGATCCCGTGATCGACCAGATGGGCAATCAGCTTTGCTGCCCTGTATGTCAGTCAACAAACATCAAGGATAACGGCGACGGTACATATACCTGTAACGACTGCGGCAAGCAGTGGAAGTACGACCAGACCGTTAATCAGATCGATGTTATTGATCAGAACGGTAATACTATCGGCACGATCGACACAAACGCGGGCTACGTTAACGGCGGCTCAAGCAGCGGCGGAAGCTATAACGGCGGCAGCTACACACCGAGCAACGGCGGAAGTTCAAACAGCGGCGGTTCAAACAGCGGCGGAAATAATAATTCGTCGAATAATAAGCCTTCAACGACCAAGTTTGACTACAAACAGTTTGCACAGGATCTCAACGCCAGCCTCAAGAGATTTTCTGAGTCTGTAAAGATCGTTTACGATCCCGATACGGACAGCTGGACTGTTGTAGGCAAGGACGGAAAAGATACAGGTCTCTTCGGCTTTAAGTACAGCAATACCGATCAGGTATTCTACACCGCCGAGGACGCATGGCAGAGAAACTTCGGCTTCGAGGAAACATATGATAACGTTTCCGGTGCAGGCGCAATTTCTTACGATACCATTCGTGTTAAGTTCAATTACAACAACAAGGAATGGATGATGCAGTATTGGAAGGGTCAGTACGGCTTCGTTCTTATCGGTGCAGAGCTTGGACTCTATAACCGTGATATCGGCAAAACCAACAGCACATATTATGACTGCGTAACAGATGCCGAGAAGCTCAACATGAGCGTTAAGGTTTACAGACAGGATGTTAAGGATCAGAACAAGTATAATCCTCTGTTCCACAGATCACCGACCACAACATGGTGGCTCACAGGCTTCACTCCGGGAACTCTCAGCGCAGGCAGCTACGTTGTAAGTCCAGATGAAACTGCAAAGCTCAAAGCAGAGTACACTATCAACTTCCAGACCGCAGAGCAGGCTCAGGCATTTATCGGCGGACTTGAGAAGACAACGACGATCGAGCATAACGCTCCCAAGAGATCGAGAAGCATTAAGTTCACAGGTCTTTCGGTCGCAGAGTACGAGAAGTCAACAAAGAGCGCAAAGTATGCAGTAGCCGAGAACGGCAAGACCGTTTACATGTCCTGGAGATAAGAGGCTGAGAAATGAAGAAAATTATTTCTTTAACACTTGTTGTTTTGATGGGCCTGTTCATGCTCACATCATGCGGAACAACGTCGGATGATGTTGAGAAGGCAAGCACGATTATTGCAAACTACAGCATCAAGAACGCCGATGACAATAAAAATTTTATCGTTGAGGTTCAGGATCTCGGCGGCGTTTATAAAGAGCTTTATGACAAGGACGGCTTGTATGTCAAGTTTGTCGGCGGCAAGGATAAGATATATGATGCCGACGGCAAGGAGCTGACCCGTGAGGATCTCACCACGGGCGCAACGCTTGAAATCTCCTATGACGGCAAGCTTGCAAAAAAGAGCCCCAAGACCATCAAGGCATATAAGGTTACGGTTATCGGCTGAATAAAATAAAATCACCGGCACGGATATTTGCATTCGTGCCGGTTTTTTATATTCTTAATGTCAGATTAAATCGACCAAGGCTTCCCCCTTTGAGGCGGAGTCTGATAAAAATTCATCAAACTTTTATAAAACCCCTCAGTCGGCTGCGCCACACCAGCGTCTCGCTGCGGCTCGGTCACGCCACGGCTCTGACAGTCCACCGGACTGTCATT
>CAVGRW010000102.1:0-9037 GCA_963631735.1 Bacteroidaceae bacterium
ATCTCCTTGCTTGCGTAACGTGAATTAAGTGGGGTCTCGTAAGTGTCTTTCATATATAAATCCTCGCTTCAACAATATACGCTAATTATAATACCTTTGAGCCGAAGTGTCAAGCAAAGGAAATCACTCTTGACATAACTGTTACACTCGGGCTATAATGGACGGAAAGGAAGTGTTTATAATGTCTGAAAGAAGTGAAAAGGCTGTTGAGCTTTTCAAGAGCGGCTATAATTGCTCTCAAGCTGTTTTTGCCGCATATGCCGATCTGTTCGGCTTCGATGAGGATACGGCGCTCAAGGTTTCGGCAGGTCTCGGCGGCGGAGTCGGCCGCTCCCGTGAGGTTTGCGGAACGGTTTCTGCGGCGGCAATGCTCATCGGAATGAAATACGGTGCAACGGACGGCGATGACTCGGAGGGTAAAAAGCTCTGCTACTACAAGGTTCAGGAGTTTATTGCGGAATTCAAAAAGGTCAACCCGTCAATCGTTTGCCGTGAGCTTCTCGGACTTTCAAAGGGTGAAAACTCTCAGCCGAAGCCCGATGAGCGAAACGAACACTATTACAAAAAACGCCCCTGCGTTCAGCTCGTTGAGGACAGCGCATTGGCTTTGGAAAAGATATTGTTTTAAGGAGATGTTTTAAATGGGATGCAGCGGAGATTGCTCAAGCTGTTCTTCAAGTTGCGGTGAAAAGAAGGATCTTCATGTTCCTTGTAACGAATACAGCAACGTAAAAAAGGTTATCGGCGTTGTCAGCGGTAAGGGCGGCGTAGGAAAGTCACTTGTTACCTCGATGCTCACAACGGCGATGCAGGTCAAAGGCAATGCCTGCGGAATTCTCGATGCGGACATAACCGGTCCGTCGATTCCCAAGGCATTTGGTCTCAAAGGTCCTGCAATGCAAAATGAAATGGGACTTATTCCGGCAAAGACAAAGACAGGAATTGAGGTCATGTCAATAAACCTGCTTCTCGACAAAGAGGATCAGCCGGTCGTTTGGAGAGGACCTGTTATCTCAGGCGTTATCCAGCAGTTCTGGAGCGAGGTTTTCTGGGGCGACGTTGATTATATGTTCGTCGATATGCCTCCCGGAACGGGTGATGTTGCGCTGACGGTGTTCCAATCTCTTCCCGTTGACGGAATTGTTATCGTCACAACGCCGCAGGATCTTGTTACGATGATTGTCAAGAAAGCCGTCAACATGGCTAACATGATGAATGTACCTATTCTCGGAATTGTTGAGAACATGAGCTACCTTGAGTGCCCCGACTGCGGAAAGAAAATTTCCGTTTTCGGTGAGAGCAAGCTTGATGAGGTTGCCAAGGAGCTTAACATTCCCGTGCTTGCAAAGCTTCCGATCAAGAGTGAGATCGCTTCCCTTGTTGATAAGGGTGCCGTTGAGCTTGCCGAGATCAAGGAGCTTTACGATGCGGCGGATAAAATTAAAGAAATGCTGAAATAAAACACGGAGCTGTCGTTTTTGCGGCAGCTCTTTTTTCTGTAATTTTATAAATTCAGTGAGACTTTTCCTCGGCGAATACGACTAATAAGTGAAAGAGAAAATATTTTCGGAAAGGAGGAAGTCAATGGATAACGGTGCAAGTAGCTACCGCCGTTTTCTCAATGGCGAAGAAAATGGGCTGATCGGGCTTGTTGAAGAATACAAGGACGGTTTGATTCTTTATTTAAACGGTTACGTTAATAACTTGCATATTGCCGAGGAATTGGCGGAGGATACGTTCTTTCGACTTATTACAAAAAAGCCGAGGTTTTCGGGGAAAAGCACCTTTAAATCATGGCTGTATGCTATCGGGCGGAATATTACAATAGATTTTATCAGGCATAATTCAAAGCAGATAAGCGTGCCGATTGAGGACATGAAAAATTATTTGACCGAGGAGCAATGCCTCGAAGAATCGTATATTAAGGACGAGGAGAAAATAACGGTTTACAAAGCGTTATCCAAGCTCTCTCCCGATTACAGAAATGCAATTTGGCTTGTATATTTTGAGGGCTTTTCCAACAAAGAGGCGGCAACGGCGCTGAAGAAAAGTGACCGTCAATTAAAGAATCTTCTTTATCGTGCAAAACAAAGCTTGAAATCAATACTCGAAAAGGAAGAAGGTTTTAATTATGAAAAGCAGCAATGAAATGGTGAGAAGCCTGCTTGAACGCAAGGCAGAGTATGAAGAAAATCAAAAGAGAAAAAAGAAAATGATTACCCGTACCGTTACAACATTCAGCTGCATTTGTCTCGCCGTTTTGGTGGGCTTCGGAGTTTGGCACAGCAGTAATAACGTAAAATCGAATCCGAACACGACCGAAAGCACAGAAGCTTCTGCCGCAAACAATAAAATTGTCGTTCAGCAGATTGACAATATTTCAGGAGGCGGCAGAAAAATGAATATCAATCTTGATTGGGACGATTTTGTAAAAATGGATAAGACAGAGTTGGTTAATTATTACGGAACCAATCTTTTCCCCGAGGTTCCCGCCGATTTGAAAGAGTGGGAGGACGGCAACGGAATTTACAAAAGGAACGGCGGCACAGGGGAAGTTTACTACGACAAAATAATTCTTAATTATTCAAATGACGATTTTTCAAGGTCGGTTAATATAGAAATCGAAAAGGACGTCATGCCGAAATCGGACTGTGCATTTTTCAGTGAAATCGAGAATAATTCAACAATAAACAATACCGCCGTCGGCATCGGAAAAACAGATAACGGATATTATTACGCTCAGTTTATATATCACGGCGTCGGATTCAGGCTTATTTGCAACGGTTTGACCGAAAGTGAAGTTGTTGACGTTATTTCCTCGTTAATTAAATAATAATTTTCATGCTAAGCTACAGCTTTTTGCCGACCTAAGCGTAAAAATCCCCGACACTCAATTGAATGTCGGGGATAAATTATATATGTGTTTTATGCGGCCTTTGCTTCGCCGAACCCTCTCGGTCCGAACAGGTAATAAAGCAATTCACTTGCCGTTTTGCAAACAACAAGAAGCACATCATCCTTTGTTGTGTCTTTCTTTTCATAGATGCCGATCTCGACAAGAGCGTTGTAAAGCTCCTCCTCTGCGGCTTCTTCCTCACCCTCAACAACTATCGTTGTGGCAAGTATCGCCTTTGCGTCGGCAAGCGCATTTGTGAGTCTCTCCGCCTCCTCGGGAGTGAGGGTTGAAAGGTCAACCTTTTCCGCTTCGGCAATATATTTCTTGAGGTCTCTTGTGTTTCTGTGTCCGTTGAACTGAGGATATTCAACCGTTGTGAAAACGTCCATATCCTTAACGAGCAGCAGCTCCATAGCAAGCGAAATTACAACGTCGTTTCTTGCAAGCTTCTCATGATCCTGATTGCCGAAGAACCATGTTGTGTACGGGAACGCACATGTCGAAGCGTCAACCTGACCGTCGGGCGACATGAAGTTTGTGCCCTGATATTGCTTCTGGGTGTAGCCGTTCGGAAGCTTCTCATTAACCTTGCTGAAGGTTGCGCCGAGCGAGGTTGAAGCGGAATGAATTATCTTATCCGAATTTGAATCGGAATCAATGAGGCTGTAGAGCTCAAGTCCGTAGCCGCTGATGTCATAAATTTTAACTCCGTTTGCGGCATAATTCTTGAGGTTCTTAATATAGTTGACCTGTGCATTGTGGAACCTTTCAACATCGTTTGCAAACTTTGTGCCCTTGACAAGATACTTTGCGGCAAGCTCGTCATACATTGACGACGGAACAAGTCCCCACATTGTTGTAACTCTCGCAAGAGCCGAGTCAGCAAGGCCCGAAGCAACTCCGTCAAGAAGTCCGATCACGACCTTTTTCGGCAAAACTCTGATAGCGATATTGATAAGCCAGCCTGTGTAAGTATCCTCGCCGCAGAGCTTTGTGAACATGTTTCTGTAAAGTCCCGCGTCACTATAATCGAGCTGACCGAGCATGATTTTACCGACAATTTCGGAGCCGTCTGCGGCAGGAACAACAAGGACGATTTTATTGATATCCTCACCCTGCGGATGCTCGCCGACATATGCAACGGAAACCGCACCGCCGAGGCTGATCGGGAGAAGATTTACCTTGTCCTTGCCCGTGTCCTTCTTTGCCTTTTCAATGAGCTTTTCAAGATTATCGACTATCTCATACATATCGCCGAATGAATTGTATGCGAAATAATAGAGATTTTCCTCGCCGACTGCGTCGGTATAGCCCTTAATGGGAACGTGATCGTAAATCGTTTCCTTCTCTTCCTCTGTGCACTCGGCGACAGAGCGATTGCCGTAATTTTCAACACGGAAATCATTCTTCGGAGTACCGTCCTCATTATATGCGATATATTCCAGCGCATCATAAACCGCATTGTAAGCTGTTTTTGAAAGGCCGCAATCCTTCTGAGTTATGAGAGAAAGAATGATCGGAACAATAAGCTTGATAACAAGCTCGGGAACGTAGAAATACAGCGGCCAACCCGTTATCTTCTGACCGCTCGGGTCAACGGCATCATTGCCGTCCTCATCAAGCATAAAGGTCTTTGCCTGACCGATTCCGTGAATAAGAATTGTCGGGTAAACCTCGTCCTTTTCAAGCTCGTCAACATGCTTATTGTTAAGCAATGCGTCTGTTGCATCCTCAACGCTGTTGACCTGAGTCACGATATTCTTGTCAACGGCAACTGCGGCAACCGCACAGGACGAAACAGAAATGACAATTGTGAGAATGATTGAAATAATCTTTTTTTCTAAGCTGTGCATAATTTTTACCTCACTGTTAAATTGGTTAACGCTATATTATCTTCGGCTGTAAAAATGAATCCGCAGGTTGCGGTTTCTCCGGCGGCGATCTCCTCACCGCCAAGTGTTATGCTTTGCTCCTCAACAAAGGAATTGCAATCCCAGCTTTTGGTCAGCGAAATAATTTCTTTATCGAATGATACCGCAGCTTTCCATGAACCCGAGTCTGTGTCCGAATCGTTACGCACGGTCAGGTTGACCTGATAAGAATGGGTTCCGTCATTATTATCCCATTCATTGACGATCTGCACCGTTGACGTGAAGTTTCCGCCTGTGACGGTACGCTTGCTCCTGTAGGAGCCGTTGAGCAGCATCTCTTTCTCCTCGTCATACGGTATTGACGAAATATCACCGATTGAATATCTGAGAATCAGGAGCGCATCAAGCGAATTAACCTCACCGTCGAGGTTGACATCGGAATTTTTTATCTGATTGGAAAAAAGATTCTCTTGATTTACGAGGTATCTTATAATCATCGTTGCATCGGCGGGATTGATCTTACCGTCGCCGTTTACATCGCCCACGGCACAATTTGCATAAGACTCATTTGTAACTCTTGTTGTAAAATGAATGATCACTGCCAATGCAGAGAATAAAACTGCCAATGATAAAAGAATTATTATTATTTTCTTAGCGTTAAGTTTTTTCTTCTTTCGCTTTTTGATTACAGGTGTATTTACAGTGTCCATAACCATCCTCTTTTTTCATTTTTATCCATTATATCAAACATAAAAAATTATTTCAATCAATTATGAAAAATATAACGTCTTTTTTATGAATAAAAGTGAGTTTATGTCTAAATAACACTTATGCCGTGTATCCGAACCAGCCCCATGCATGCCAGAACTGGATCGAACCTGCCATAACAGCCGATACAACAACCGTTGAAACGAGCAAAACGATAAACACGGTTAATGCCGCCAGCGTCATGCTGCGAACACGGCGGTTCGTTTTCGGCGCTATCTGCGGACTTACGGGCAGGCTCGGCAGTACAGGCTGTCCGTTTGCCGAAGCAAGGGTATTGTGGTGGAAACGTGAATACGAACGGAACACCTGACACATGAATGCGGTGTAGTAGACCAAAAGTCCGACAAAAACAACGGCGAGCACAGCGAGTGTTCCTGCAAAGAAAATTGACGGAACAAGCGGCATCGACGCAACGGGTTCAATGCCTGCGATAAGCCCGATAGCCGCAAGCAAAAAAGCGAGAATTGAAGCGGCAATAACGATTTCAAATGCAATCAGGCAAATGAAAAATATTCCGACAAAAAGATCTGCCCAGCAAAGACCGAAAACAGTGAGAAACTTTTTTCCGCCGGATGGCTTTTCTTTTTTGTTGTTTGACGAACCGACAACAAACTGCGCCGCAAGGTCTTTGGGCTTGCCGAGCTTTGCCGCAATTTCCTCCTCGCTGTAGCCGTCGGCAAGCTTGAAATCAAAATGTTCTCTGTATTCCTCGACGATGTCCTCGGCATCGGCAATTTTATATTTGTTAAGCGCCTGAGTAAATTCCGAAAGAAATTCATTCTTTGTCATATTTCATCATCCTCCAATAAATCTTGTACCGATTTTGCAAATTTTAAATATTCGGCTTTGTCTGCCGAGTATTCCTCCCTGCCGAGCTCGGTCAGTGAGTAATATTTTCTCGGCGGTCCTCCGCTCTCCTCCTGGAGATAGGTCGTTAAAAGACCGTCTGCCTTCAGCTTTCTTAAAATCGGGTAAACCGTACCCTCAGAAATGTCAATGTGCTTCGAGAGATAATCCGAAATCTCGTAGCCGTAGCAATCCTTCTTTTTCAAAAGAGAAAGAACGCAAAGCTCAAGCACACCTTTTTTATACTGTATGTTCATTTAACCCCTTCTTTCATTCCGCCTGCAAAACCGAGGCAAGCACAATCACCAGAACAACAGCTACGATCAACAAAAGCAAGACTATTGCTGCCGTTGCGATAAATTTGTTCACATCTTTGCCAAATGCCACAAACTGCGGTTTATCATGATTCTTTTTTAAATCTTTTTTATCCATACCGGCTCTGTCCTTTCCAATTGAATATCTTACACTACTATATTATATACAGTAGTTTTTAAAAGTCAATAGTTTTTTCAAAAAATTTTTGAAATAATTTAAAGAAAGTAAAATGAATGTAAGTGATAAAACTTGACTACCGACCGATAATATATTAGAATATAATAATCAATAAATATATAAAGGTGGCTCGAATTTTTGCAAAATCGGCACATCTCATGCGGGACTTTGCAAGAACTCGAACCACAGGATAATGAAAGGTGATACTATGTCAAAAAGAGAAAATCTCAGAAACGTTGCAATCATTGCTCACGTTGACCACGGCAAAACGACTTTGGTTGACGAGCTTTTGAAGCAGAGCGGAACGTTCCGTGAGAACGAGCAGGTTCAGGAAAGAGTCATGGACTCAAACGACCTTGAAAGAGAGCGTGGAATTACAATTCTTTCAAAGAACACGGCAGTTCATTACAAGAACACAAAGATAAACATTGTCGATACCCCGGGTCATGCCGATTTCGGCGGCGAGGTTGAGCGAATCCTCACTATGGTTGACGGAGTTCTTCTCCTCGTTGACGCATTCGAGGGCTGTATGCCGCAGACACGCTTCGTTCTTAAAAAGGCACTCAACCTCAAGAAAAAGGTTCTTGTTGTTGTAAATAAGATCGACCGTCCCGGCGCAAGACCCGCCGAGGTTATCGACGAGGTGCTTGACCTCTTTATCGAGCTCGGTGCAGACGAGGATCAGATTGAATTTCCCGTTGTTTACGCATCGGCAAAGGACGGCTATTCATCGCTCGACCCCGACGTTCGTGAGGGCGACATGAGACCGCTTCTTGATGCTATTCTTGAGCATATCAGCGCTCCCGACGGAGACATTGACGGACCGCTTCAGATTCTTTTCTCCAGCCTTGATTATGACGATTACATCGGCAGAATAGGCGTCGGCAGAGTTGAAAGAGGTAAAATCCTCCGCGGTGAAAGCGTTGTTCTCTGCAAGCAGGACGGCGAGCAGGAAAACGTTAAGATTTCCCGCCTTTATCAGTTTGAGGGACTTAAACGAGTTGAGGTTGACAGCGCAATGATGGGCGATATCGTTTGCGTTTCGGGTATTGCAGACCTCAACATCGGCGAAACGGCTTGCGACCCCGAATGTATTGAGCCGCTTCCGTTCGTCAAAATCGACGAGCCGACAATTTCAATGAACTTCATCGTTAACGACAGCCCCTTTGCAGGACGTGAGGGCAAGTTCGTTACATCAAGAAATCTTCGTGACCGCCTTTTCAAAGAGGTTGAAACAAACGTCAGTATGAGGGTTGAGGAGACAGACTCAACCGACACATTCAAGGTTTCGGGCAGAGGCGAGCTTCACCTTTCAATTCTTATCGAAACAATGCGCCGTCAGGGCTACGAATTCCAGGTTTCACGCCCCGAGGTTATTTATAAAACAATCAACGGTCAGCTCTGCGAGCCGATGGAGCTTCTCATTATCGAGGTCCCCGAGCAGTATGTCGGCTCGGTTATCGAAAAGCTCGGCTCACGCAAGGGTGAGCTCGAGAACATGGGTTCAAGAAACGGCGGAGCAACTCACCTTGAGTTCAAAATTCCCGCAAGAGGTCTTATCGGCTACCGTTCGGAATTCATGACCGACACCAACGGTAACGGCATTATGAATCAGCTCTTTGCAGGCTATGAGCCGTACAAGGGCGATATTCAAACCAGAGAGCGCGGCTCGATTGTTGTTCACGAAACAGGCACAAGCACAGGCTACGGACTTTTCAACACTCAGGACAGAGGACGTCTGTTCATCGGCCCGGGCGTTGAGGTCTACGAGGGCATGATCGTCGGCGAATGTTCAAGAAACGAGGATATCGTTTGCAACGTTTGCAAGAAGAAGCAGATGACAAATACTCGTGCCGCCGGCAGTGACGATGCGCTTCGTCTTGTCCCCCATTCAACGCTCAGCCTTGAGCAGTCAATGGAATTCATCAAGGACGACGAGCTTCTTGAGGTCACTCCCGAATCGCTCAGACTTCGCAAGCGTGTTCTTTCAAAGGAACAGCGTATGAAGCAGATGTTCAGAAAGAAATAATCGGGTGTTGCAATTATAAACAAGTTGCAGAACCTTTTATCCGGCAGAATCTAATCAGCCTTCCCCTTGAGGGGAAGGTGGGCATGTTATCATATGAAGTGCAACACTTCAAAAAAATAGACAACATAGCAATTT